>NZ_JBKBQY010000022.1:0-38881 GCF_046292185.1 Yoonia sp. | reverse complement strand
CACGCGCGACGCGGGCGGGCGGGTGATCCCGGTGGGGACGACCGCGCTGCGGCTGATCGAATCCGCTGCGCGTGATGGGCGGTTGCAGCCGTGGACGGGACCGACGGATATTTTCATCACCCCCGGTTTCCGGTTCCAGATCGCGGATGGGTTGATGACCAATTTCCACCTGCCGAAATCCACGCTGATGATGCTGGTCTCGGCGATGATGGGGGTGGATTGGATCAAGGCGATTTATGGCCATGCCATTGCACGACGCTATCGTTTCTTTTCTTATGGGGATGCGTCGCTTTTGCTGCCTGACCAAGCGTGATTGTCGCGGCGCTGTCATTGCAATCCGGGTAAGGACGGGTCAGACGGCGGCACGGGCAAAGTGGCCCGGAAGGGAAAAAGATGTTTCAGGTTTTGTCAGGGTCATGGGCGCTGTTCATGGGCATGTTTCTGCTGATGGTGGGCAACGGGTTGCAAGGCACCCTGCTGGGTCTGCGCGGCGAGATGGAGGGTTTCAGCACGCTGGCGCTGTCTGTCGTCATGTCCGCCTATTTCCTGGGTTTTCTGTTTTCATCCCGCTTTACCCCTGAACTGATCCGCCGGGTCGGGCATGTGCGGGTGTTCGCCGCCATGGGGTCGATGATTTCGGCCATTCTGATCCTTTATCCCACGCTGGTCGATCCGATTGCCTGGACCATCGGGCGGGTGCTGATCGGGTTTTGTTTCTGTGGCGTCTATATCACCGCCGAAAGCTGGCTGAATGACGCGTCCAGCAATGCCACGCGCGGCAAGGCGCTGTCAGTTTATATGATCGTGCAGATGGGCGGGATCGTGACCGCGCAATTCATCGTCAGTCAGGGTGATGTGTCGGGCTATGTGATCTTTATCATTCCGTCGGTGCTGGTGTCGCTGGCCTTTGCGCCGGTGCTGTTGTCGGCGCGCCCGATGCCGGCCTTTTCGGCGACCAAACCGATGAAGATCAAGGACCTGATCCGCACATCGCCCTTGGGCTGTGCGGGTATGTTCCTGCTGGGCGGTGTCTTTGCCGCGCAATTCGGCATGTCGGCGGTATACGGCAGCCGGGTCGGGCTGAGCGTGGGAGAAATTTCATTCTTCATCTCGGCGATCTATATTTCTGCGCTGGTGCTGCAATACCCCATCGGCTGGCTGTCGGACCGGATGGACCGGCGCAGGCTGATCATCTGGATCGCGCTGCTGGGCGGGCTGGGGTCGCTGATCGCGTTTCTCATTCCGGGTTATTTCGTGCTGATCGTGATCAGTGGCGCCATCGTGGGCGGCACGTCGAACCCGCTTTATGCGTTGCTGATCGCCTATACCAATGATTATCTGGAAAAAGAGGATATGGCCGCCGCATCTGGCGGGTTGTTGTTCATCAACGGGCTGGGCGCGATCATGGGGCCGCTGATCGTGGGTGCGATGATGGATGCGATCGGCAATAACGGGTTCTGGCTGTTCACCTCGGTCCTGATGCTGGGTGTGGCCGGTTACGGCATGGTGCGTGCGACGCAGCGGGATCGCGGCGCGATGGATCTGGATCAGGTGCCCTATGCGCCGGTTTCGGCCAGTTCATCGGCGGTCGCGGTCGAGGTCGCGCAGGAAGCCTATATCGAGGCCGCCGGTGACGATGCCCCGGCGCAGGCCAGCTAAAATCGGACCAGGTGGGCAGGAAAGCCTTGTCAGCACTGAATTTCTCTGTTTCGTTTGACCTAACGGGAACGACCGCGGAGGATTGGGTCAGTGTCGCAAGCAGACGAGGTTCTGGCATTCTGGCTGGATGAATGTGGCCCGGCGGATTGGTATAAATCCGATCCCGATTTTGACGCACAGATCACGGACAGGTTCCATGACCTGTGGGTGGCCGCGACCGAAGGATCGCTGGGTCTGTGGCTGACCCATGCATCGGGCACCTTGGCCTATATCATCCTGACCGACCAGTTTCCGCGCAATATGTTCCGCAGCCAGGCAAAGGCGTTTTCCACCGACCTTTTGGGGCTGGCGGCGGCCAAGATGGCGATTGACCGCAACTGGGACATGAAGATCGCGGAACCCGCGCGCCAGTTTTTCTATCTGCCCCTGATGCATTCCGAAGCCCTGTCCGATCAGGACCGCGCGGTGCGCCTGTTTCACAGCCGGATGCCCGAAACCGGCCATGAAAACCGCGACCATGCCTGCGCGCATCGCGCCATCATCCGCGATTTCGGGCGGTTTCCTTACCGCAATGACGCATTGGGGCGGCGCACATCGCCCGCCGAACAGGCGTTTCTGGATGAAGGCGGCTATATGGCGGCGCTGCGCGCGGTGCAGAGCGAAAAGACCTGACCGCCAGCGGGACACAGATATGACCTTGGGTCACTGGAGGTCGCCTGAAAAATGGTTTAATACTGAACTATCTTGAATCGGGAGGGCCGACATGGCTGCGAAGAACTTTGATCTGATCGTTATCGGGGCCGGCCCCGGTGGCTATGTCGCCGCGATCCGGGCAGCACAACTGGGCAAGACTGTCGCGATTGTCGAACGCGAAAATCTGGGCGGTATCTGCCTGAACTGGGGCTGCATCCCGACCAAGGCGATGCTGCGATCCTCCGAAGTGTTTCATCTGATGCACCGCGCCAAGGAATTTGGCCTGAGCGTGGAGAAGGTCGATTACGATCTTGGTGCCGTTGTGAAACGCTCGCGCGGTGTTGCCAAGCAGATGGAAGGCGGGGTCAAGCACCTGCTGAAAAAGAACAAGGTCACTGTTTTCATGGGCGAGGCTGTGATCCCCGCCAAGGGCAAGGTCAGCGTCAAGACCGAGGCCGGCACCGAAGACCTGACCGCAAAGAATATCGTGCTGGCCACCGGCGCGCGCGCGCGCAACCTGCCGGGGCTGGAAGCGGACGGCGAACGCGTCTGGTCCTATCGCCACGCGCTTGTCCCGCCGCATATGCCGAAAAAGCTGCTGGTCATCGGATCGGGTGCCATCGGCATTGAATTCGCCAGCTTTTACAACACTTTGGGCGCCGAGACGACCGTGGTCGAGGTGATGGACCGCGTGCTGCCGGTGGAAGATGCCGAAATCAGCGCCTTTGCGAAAAAGCAATTCGTCAAACAGGGCATGAAGATCATGGAAAAAGCCACGGTCAAACAGCTTGACCGTGGCAAGGACAAGGTGACCGCCCATATCGAAAGCGGCGGCAAGGTTGAAAAGATCGACTTTGACACCGTGATCAGCGCTGTCGGCATCGTCGGCAATGTCGAAGGGCTGGGGCTGGAAGAGCTTGGCGTCAAGATCGACCGCACCCATGTGGTGACGGATGAATATTGCCGCACCGGGGTGGAAGGGCTTTATGCCATCGGCGATATCGCCGGTGCGCCATGGCTGGCGCATAAGGCCAGCCATGAAGGCGTGATGGTCGCCGATCTGATCGCGGGCAAACATGCCCATCCGGTGAAACCCGAAAGCATCGCTGGCTGCACCTATTGCCACCCGCAGGTGGCGTCAGTGGGCTATACCGAGGCGAAGGCCAAGGAATTGGGCTATGACATCAAGGTCGGGCGTTTTCCGTTCATCGGCAATGGCAAGGCGGTGGCACTTGGCGAACCCGAAGGCATGGTCAAGACGATCTTTGACGCGAAAACCGGCGAATTACTGGGCGCGCATATGGTCGGCGCGGAAGTGACGGAACTGATACAAGGCTATGTGATCGGGCGGCAGCTTGAAACCACGGAAGAAGATCTGATGAACACCGTCTTTCCGCATCCGACCCTGTCGGAGATGATGCATGAAAGCGTGTTGGATGCGTATGATCGTGTGATTCATATGTGAATGTGGGGGGTGTGCGGACCTCCCCCACGCGGTCGCGGTTGGGTGCGTGCACGAACGCACCCTTCGTGTATTTAATGCGCTGTTGGTACGGACGGGGCGGGGGTGTAGGGTGCGTGCTTGCACGCACCCTACACCTCATGGTGCGGTCACGCGCAGCGGTGCCGTCGCCAAAGTCACGACATTCTGCCCCAGGATATAGCGGACCTCATACGCGCCCGGTTCCGACGGCGCGGTCAATATCACCGGATTTTCCGCGCCGATATAGCGATAGGTCACATAGCCGCTGTCGCCCAACGCGCTGATCGTCAGGTAATCCCCCGCATAGGCAGGTCCGTCCCAGCCCACCGGCACCTCTGCCCCCGCCACAACGCTCGCAGGGGCAATCACCCGCGCGGACACATCTGTCACGGTGATCGGCTGGCTATGGATCACCTCGCTGTCGCGGAAGGAATAGCGCAATTCATAGTCTCCGGCGATCCCCGGCATCTGCAGATCCACCGGATTGCCGCCCCGCAGATAGCTGTAGGTCAGATAGCGCCCGCCGATTTCCGCGACCTGCACATTGTCGCCATCCGCATCCGGCCCGGTCCAGCCGATGGACACGACAGACCCCGCCGGCGCCGATGCGGGCGCGTCAAGCGCCACCGCCACCTCTGTCACCGTGATCGGCTGGGTATAGATCACCTGACTGTCGCGGAAGGCATAGCGCAATTCATATGCGCCGGGTTCTGCGGGGATCTGCAACTGCACCGGATTGCCCGATGCGGTGTAGCGATAGCTGATATAATTGCCACCGGGACGCGCGATCTGGATATTGTCGCCCGCCGCATTCGGCCCGGCCCAGCCCACGTCGATCACGGACCCTGCTGCGGCCTTTGCCAGCGCGGTCAGGCCGACCAGCACGGGCGTCACCTCGATCATCGTGGTGGCGATGGTGTCGCGGTCGTTCAGGACATAGCGCAATTCATAGCTGCCCGGATCAGCCGGAAGTTGCAATTCAACCGGATTGCCGCTGGCGGTATATCTGTAGGCATAAAAACTTTCACCCGGCAGCGCGATCTGGATATTGTCACCGCCTTCATCCGGGCCGTCCCAGCCGACCTGCACGACAGACCCGGCCTCTGCCGCAGCCGGCGCGATGATCCGCGCGCTGGGGGCGGTGTCTTCAAAGGCGATCTCGACCGCTGTATTGCCGCCGCCGATGGCGATGAACGGGGCGGTGGCGGACACCTCTTGCGCGGTGTGATAGGCGGTGGCGGCATAGGCCCCTTCTGCCAGTTGCAGCGCCAGCGGATTGCCCGTGAATGTCGGCACGACATCATCGCCGCCGCTGATTTCCCAGACGACGGCTGTGTCGATCACCCGCCTGTCCGCGCCAATGACAGCGGTGAATGTCATTGCTACCAAGGTCGGTTCCGGGTCGCGCGCCGGTTCCGCGACGATGGCCGCCATCGCGAGATTCAGTTCCTGCGCGTTGGCGGCGGTCAGAAATTGCCCGCCGGTTTCCCCGGCCAGACATTGCATCTGGGCCAATGCCTCTGGGTCGGACACGTCAAAGCCGACGACATGAGTGGTGAAGCCGATCCCGGTTTCCGCCAGCAGACGGGCGGCGGCGCAAGGGTCCGGATTGCAAGTCTCGATCCCGTCGGACACCAGAATGACCGTGGCTGCCTGTTCGGTATAGCGCAAGGACTCTGCCGCCGCGATCACCGCATCGGTCATCGGCGTGCTGCCAAGCGGCCTGATCGCATTCACGGCGGCGATGATCTGATCCGCCGTGCCGGGGGCGGGGGCGACGATGGTTTCGATGTCGCTGCAGGACCCACGCGTGCGATGGCCATAAACCGTCAGGCCCAGCCCTTGTTCGGCAGGAAAACCGGCCAGCAGATCGCCGATCACCTGTTGTGCGATTGTGATTTTGGCGATGCCGTCGATCTGGCCCCACATCGACCCGGACCCGTCAAGCACGAGGATGGTATTGGGCTGGCCCTGGGCGACGGCGGATGTGGAAAGAGCAGTGAACAGCAGACAGGCAGGCAGGACGCGCATGGCAATTTCCTTTGCGAACACTTTTTCGCAGAGAAGCATGTCTTTTGCGGGCAGGCCAGCAAATTCTTGCGCAGGTTGTGGTGTGGAAAACAAGAATGGCCGCGCTTGGGCGCGGCCATTCTCTGCCCGGTCCGAAGATGGGACAGGTGGACCGGGCGGGGGGGTCGTTAGTCGGCCAGCATCGCGGCAAAGCCGTTATAGCCCATGGCACCCAGATCGCCCTGCATGGTCAGCGCGCCGGTTTCCAGATCGACGGCATAGATGCCCGATGTGTCGGCACCTTCCATCATCAGCACGGCATAGGCCATGTTTTCACCTTCGGCAGGCGAGATGATTTCAAGATCGCCCATGGCGGTGATATCGACAGCTTCGCCATCCAGCGTCAGTGCGGCGACAGTCGTCAGCGTGCCTTCGTTATTGGCGAGGTTCACCAGCGCGTTGGTTTCGGCATCCAGCACATATTGCACCGTTTCGGATGCGGTTTCACCCACGATGGCGTTGGTATAGGCGCTGGCAAAGACGGCAGGCGTCATGCCGGCGTTTTCGTCACCTTCTGCATAGAACAGATCGGTAAAACGCAGCACGGTGTTGGCGCGTTCGTCATTGTCGCCGAAACCTGCGGGGAAATAGACGTGGTTGGACCCGTCCGTTGCCACAATGCGGACCGCATCGATGTTGTTGTTGAAATCAAACCCGACCATCGCGCCGTCGGTGATGCCGACATTGTCGCCGATCATGTTTTCGGTCGCGGTCAGTTCGCCGCTTGCAGTGTCAATGTCGTAGACCGCGCCATTGGGGGCGATGCCGATCAGATCGCCTGTCACCGGGCGATAGGCAATCGCGCCCAGGATGCCGGACAAGGTCACGGTTTCACCGGCTTCCATCAGGCCGGGCAGGGTGACGAGGCTGGTGCCGTCTGCGCCAAGCGCATAGCCGGTCATGTTGTTGTCCTGCGCGAACACAGGTGCGCCCAGCAGGGCAAGGGTGGTGGCGGAAATCAATGTCTTTTTCATCGCATGATCCTTTTCAATCGGGTTGGCATGATGCCTTTGATAGGGTAATAGATGGAGTCTAAGTTATTGATTGTAAACGTAATAAAACTTAATGTGATCGCGAAACTATCGTCCGCGCTATTTCGTGTATGGTGATTGGCCTGTCCGGTTCATCGCCCAAATTGCGGGCAGACGCGGGGTTGGGCCGGAATATTTTTTGCAACTGTTCCGTTAATGTTCTAAAGCGGCACTGGTAGTGGCTGCTGCCACGCCTATGTGATGTAGGTCATCCCGGGGGTCAGAATGGCTGAGCTGAAGAACATCGAAGTGCGCGGCGCGCGTGAACATAACCTCAAGAACATCGACGTGGATATTCCGCGCGATCAGCTTGTGGTGATCACCGGCCTGTCGGGGTCGGGGAAATCCAGCCTTGCCTTCGATACGATCTATGCCGAAGGGCAGCGGCGCTATGTCGAATCCCTGTCGGCCTATGCGCGCCAATTCCTTGATATGATGGAAAAGCCTGACGTCGATCACATCAGCGGCCTGTCGCCCGCGATTTCGATTGAGCAGAAAACCACCAGCAAAAACCCCCGGTCCACCGTTGGCACGATCACCGAAATCTACGACTATCTGCGGCTGTTGTTCGCGCGCGCCGGCACGCCCTATTCCCCCGCGACCGGCCTGCCGATCGAAGCCCAGCAAGTGCAGGATATGGTCGATAGGGTGATGACCCTGCCGGAAGGGACGCGGGGCTATCTGCTGGCGCCCATCGTGCGCGACCGCAAGGGCGAATACCGCAAGGAATTTCTCGACCTGCGCAAACAGGGGTTTCAGCGGGTCAAGGTGGATGGTGAATTCTACGAACTGGATGAACCGCCGACATTGGACAAGAAATTCCGCCACGATATCGACGTGGTCGTGGACCGGATCGTGGTGCGTGAAGGCTTGGAAACGCGGCTGGCTGATTCGTTCCGCACCGCGCTCGACCTTGCCGATGGCATCACCGTGCTGGAAACCGCCCCGGCCGAGGGGGAGGGTGATCCCGAACGTCTCACCTTTTCCGAAAAATTCGCCTGTCCGGTGTCGGGTTTCACCATTCCCGAAATCGAACCGCGGCTGTTTTCCTTCAACGCCCCCTTTGGCGCTTGCCCCGATTGCGACGGTCTGGGGGTGGAATTGTTCTTTGACGAACAGCTTATCGTTCCCGATGTCACCTTGAAAATCGCAGATGGCGCGCTGGCCCCATGGCGCAAAGGCAAATCGCCTTATTTCCTGCAAACCATCGAAGCCATCGCCAAACATTACGGTTTCAACAAAAACGCCCGCTGGAAGGACCTGGACCCAAAGGTGCAGAACGTGTTCCTGCGCGGGTCCGGCAAGGAAGAAATCAAATTCCGCTATGACGAAGGCGGTCGTGTCTATCAGGTCGAACGCCCGTTTGAAGGCGTGATCCCGAACATGGAACGCCGCTATCGCGAGACCGACAGCAACTGGATCCGCGAAGAATTCGAAGCCTATCAGAACAACCGCCCCTGCGGCACCTGCGGCGGCTATCGTTTGCGGGCAGAGGCCTTGGCGGTCAAGATCGGCGGCATGCACGTCGGACACGTTGTGCAGATGTCGATCAAGGAAGCCTATGATTGGTGCCTGACGGTGCCTGACAACCTGTCCAAACAGAAAAACGAAATCGCCGCCGCGATCCTCAAGGAAATCCGCGAAAGGCTGGGGTTTCTGAACAATGTCGGGCTGGAATATCTGACGCTGGCGCGCAATTCCGGCACCTTGTCGGGCGGCGAAAGCCAGCGGATCAGGCTCGCCAGCCAGATCGGGTCGGGCTTGCAGGGTGTGCTTTATGTGCTGGACGAACCCAGCATCGGTTTGCACCAGCGCGACAATGACCGCCTGCTGACGACACTGAAAAACCTGCGCGATCAGGGCAATACCGTGATCGTCGTCGAGCACGACGAAGAGGCGATCCGCGAGGCGGATTACGTCTTTGACATCGGCCCCGGTGCGGGTGTGCATGGCGGGCAGGTGGTGGCCAAAGGCACGCCAGCCGAAATCATGGCGAATGAAAATTCGATTACCGGCCAATATCTGACTGGCAAACGCGAAATCGCCGTGCCTGCCATCCGCCGCAAGGGCAAGGGCAAGAAACTGACGGTGGTCAAGGCGACCGGCAATAATCTGCAGAATGTCACGGCGGATTTCCCGCTGGGCATGTTCGTCTGTGTGACCGGCGTGTCAGGCGGTGGCAAATCCACGCTGACGATTGAAACCCTGTTCAAGAACGCGTCGCAGAAACTCAACGGTGCGCGGCAGGCCCCGGCCCCGTGCGAGACGATCAAGGGCTTTGAACACCTCGACAAGGTGATCGACATCGACCAGCGCCCGATTGGCCGCACCCCGCGATCCAACCCTGCCACCTATACCGGTGCCTTTACCCCGATCCGCGACTGGTTCGCCGGTCTGCCAGAGGCCAAGGCGCGTGGCTATAAACCGGGCCGGTTTTCGTTCAACGTCAAGGGCGGGCGCTGCGAGGCCTGCCAGGGCGACGGCGTCATCAAGATCGAGATGCATTTCCTGCCCGATGTCTATGTCACCTGCGAGACCTGCAAGGGCGCGCGTTACAACCGCGAAACGCTGGAGGTGAAGTTCAAGGGCAAGAGCATCGCCGATGTGCTGGATATGACCGTCGAAGATGCGCAAGGCTTTTTCACCGCCGTCCCATCGATCCGCGAAAAGATGGATGCGCTGATGCGCGTCGGTCTGGGCTATATCAAGGTCGGCCAACAGGCGACGACCCTTTCGGGGGGCGAGGCGCAGCGCGTGAAATTGTCCAAGGAACTGGCGCGCCGGTCCACGGGCCGCACGCTCTATATCCTTGATGAACCGACGACGGGGCTACACTTCGAAGATGTGCGCAAGCTGTTGGAAGTGCTGCATGAACTGGTCGATCAGGGCAATTCGGTGATCGTGATCGAACATAACCTCGACGTGGTGAAAACCGCCGATCATATCATCGATATCGGCCCCGAAGGCGGCGATGGCGGTGGCCGGATCGTGGCCACAGGCACGCCGGAGCAGGTCGCCGAGGTCGAAGAAAGCCATACCGGGCGTTACCTCAAACAGATGCTGGCACCGCGCAAACTGGCGGCGGAGTAAGGATCGCCCCATCCTGTCGGATGGGACGAGCGCGCCGCGCGGGAGTATTTTCGAAATAAGAAGTTACGGGCGTTGCCGCGATGCGAACCGTGGCAGCATGGCCGAGAAATCGCGGCCAGCGCCGTCCTCGGTTTCGACGAAATCCGCGTAAAGCGCTGTGGCGGCGGCCCCCAGCGGCGTGTCGGCATCTGCAGCCACGGCGGCGGTCTGGCTGAGCCGCAAATCTTTCAGCATCAGTTCCGCCGCAAAGCCCGGTTTGTAGTCGTTGTCAGCAGGGCTGACCGGGCCGATCCCCGGCGCGGGGCAATAGCTGTTGATCGACCATGACGCGCCCGATGATGTGCTGACCACATCGAACATCGCCTGCCGGTCCAGCCCGAGCTTGTCGGCCAGCGCAAACGCCTCACAAGTCGCAATCATGGTGACGCCAAGGATCATGTTGTTGCAGATTTTCGCCGCCTGCCCGTTACCCGCCGCCCCGCAATGCACCGCCTTTTGCCCCATGATCGCGAACAGGGGCTGCACCTGATCGAATGCCGCCCGCGGACCGCCCGCCATGAAGGTCAGGGTGCCATTGGCCGCACCCACAGTCCCGCCGGACACCGGGGCATCCACGGCCAGCAGCCCCCGCGCCTGCGCCTGTGCCGCCACGGCGCGCGCGCTGTCCACATCGACGGTCGAGCAATCCAGATGCACAGCACCCTGTTGCATCGCCGGGTGGATCTGTGCCGCGACGGCCTGTAGCACCTTGCCATCAGGCAGCATGGTGATGACGACATCGGCATGCCTTGCGGCATCTGCGGCGCTGTCGGCCAGCGTCAGGTCAGCGGGGCGCGCCACCGGGTCAAACCCCGTCACATCATGGCGCAGCGCCAGATTGGCCGCCATCGGCGCGCCCATATTGCCCAGACCGATAAAGCCGATTTTCATGTCTCATCCTCCCAGATCAAAGCCTTTGCGCCCAAGGGGGCGGTCATTGCCGCCACATCCGCTGGCCCGTAGTTCTGCCATTTCGGCGCACGGTCCTTGTCGATGATCGCGGCGCGGATACCTTCGATGAAATCGCCCTGTGCGGCGGCGCGGTGCGTATAACGGTATTCATGGTCAAGGGCGGTTTCGATCCGTGGGTCCTGCCGGACAAGGGCGATGATCCGCACCGCCACCGCCATGGCGAGCGGGGCATTCGCACTGATCAATTTGCGCGCCTTTTCAGCGGCAGGGCCGGGGGCGTCATGCAGGGCAGCGTGGATATCTGCCACATTGTCGCCGCTGAAAAGCACATCAATCTCGGCCTGCCATGCGGCCAGATCACTTGGTGGGGCAGGGCGCGCCTTGATCGCATCCAGATCACCCGCGACCAACCCGGCCTTCACCCCATCCCAATCCTGCGCCGGGATATAGTGATCGGCGAACCCCGCGAATATCGCATCGCCCGCATCCATCCGGCTGCCGGTCAGCCCCAGATAGGTGCCAGTAAACCCCGGCGCGCGCGCCAGCAGCAGCGACCCGCCCACATCCGGCACCAGCCCGATGCCGCATTCCGGCATGGCGATGCGGCTGTCATCCGCCACGATCCGGTGGCTGGCGTGGCAGCCGATGCCGACACCGCCGCCCATGGTGAACCCATGCAGGAAACTGACGATAGGTTTGGGATAGTGTTGGATTTTCCGGTTCAGCCGGTATTCATCGCGCCAGAAGCGCTGACCATAGGCGTAATCACCGCGTTTCGCGCTGGCATACATATCCGCAATATCGCCGCCTGCGCAAAAGGCACGATCACCCGCGCCGTCGATCATGATCAGCGCCACGGCGGGATCGTCGCGCCACTGGTCCAGCGCATCCTCAATCGCCAGACACATCCCCCAGGTCAGCGCGTTCAGCGCCTTTGGCCGGTTCAGCGTGATCCGTCCAGCGCGGCCTTCTGTGCGGATGATGACATCACTCATCGGATCAGCGCGCGCGCGGTGATCAGAAGCATGATTTCATTGGTGCCTTCCAATATCTGATGCACGCGCAGATCGCGGACGATCTTTTCGATCCCGTAATCGGCCAGATAGCCGTAGCCGCCGTGCAATTGCAGGCATTGATCGGCGACCATGCTGCCGGTTTCGGTGCAAAGTTTCTTTGCCATCGCGCAGAATTTCGTCGCATCTGCAGCGCCTGTGTCCAGCTTCCACGCCGCCTGCCGCAGGAATATCCGCGCCGATTGCAGGGCGATTTCCGCATCGGCCAGCCGGAATTGCAGCCCCTGAAACTGGTCCAGCGCCTGCCCGAATGCCTGACGCTCCTTCATATAGGCCAGCGTCTGGTCCAGCGCGCATTGCGCCGCCCCGATGGAACAGGCCGCGATATTCAGCCGCCCGCCGTCCAACCCGGCCATGGCATAGGTGAACCCGCGGCCTTCTTCGCCCAGCAGGTTCGCCAGCGGCGTGGCGCAATCATCCAGCTGCACCTGACGCGTGGGTTGTGACCGCCAGCCCATCTTGTCCTCCAGCCCGCCGAATGACAGGCCGGGCGCGCCGTCTTCGACCAGTATCGCGCTGATACCCTTTGGCCCGGCGTCACCGGTGCGGGCCATGATGATATAGGCGTCGGAATAACCCGCGCCGGAAATGAACGCCTTGGAACCCGTCAGCAGATAGCTGTCGCCATCGCGGCTGGCGCGGGTTTTCAGCGCCGCCGCGTCCGACCCTGATCCCGGTTCGGTCAGGCAATAGGACAGGATCAGGTCCATCGACACGGCGCGCGGCAGGATGCGGGCGCGCAATTCGTCAGAGCCATAGAGGTCAATCATTTTCGCGCACATGTTGTGGATTGACAAAAACGCCGCGACAGAGGCGCAGGAATATGCCAAAGCCTCGAACACCAAGGTCGCGTCAAGGCGGGTCAGGCCCGCGCCGCCGTTTTCCTCGCGCACGTAAAGCCCGCCAAAGCCGAGCGTGGCGAGTGCGGGCCACAGTGTTTTCGGGATCGTGCCGGCGCTGTCCCAGTCGCGCGCGAAAGGGGCGATATGTTCCTGCCCAAAGGCGCGGGCCATATCAAAGATCGCGGCTTGTTCATCGCTGAGCGCGAAATCCATGAAGGCCCTCCCCGGCTGACGTCACAAGGCGATCATGACGCGCCGGAGAGGGGTTTGGCAAGGCCGGGGGCAGGGCCTTGCGCTGCGATCACTCCATCAGGGGAATGGAAAATTCGCCACCTTCTTTGATCCCCGACGGCCAACGGGACGTGACCGTCTTTGTGCGGGTATAGAACTTGAACGCATCAGGGCCGTGTTGGTTCAGATCGCCGAACATGGATTTTTTCCAGCCGCCGAATGTGTGATAGGCCAGCGGCACCGGGATCGGCACATTGATACCCACCATGCCGATATTGATCCGGTTCGCGAAATCGCGCGCGGCGTCGCCGTCGCGGGTGAAAATCGCGGTGCCGTTGCCATATTCGTGGTCCATCGCCAGACCCAAAGCCTCTTCATAGGTTTTGGCGCGCACCACGGTCAGGACCGGGCCAAAGATTTCCTTGGTGTAAATATCCATATCCTTGGTGACATGGTCAAACAGATGCGGGCCGACAAAGAAACCGTCCTCGTACCCCTGCAATTTGAAATCGCGGCCATCGACGACCAGTTCGGCACCTTGCGCGATACCGCTTTCCACCAGTTTGAGGATATTGGCCTTGGCGGCGGCGGTCACCACAGGGCCGTAATCCACGTCATTGCCCGATGTATAGGGGCCGACCTTCAGCGCCTCGATCCGGGGGACCAGCTTTTCGATCAACCGGTCCGCGGTCTCATCACCCACCGGCACGGCCACGGAAATCGCCATGCAGCGTTCGCCAGCGGCACCGTAACCGGCCCCGATCAGCGCATCGGCGGCCTGATCCATATCGGCATCGGGCATGATGATCATGTGGTTCTTGGCACCGCCGAAACATTGCACACGCTTGCCAGCCGCACAGCCGCGGCCATAGATATATTCCGCAATCGGGGTGGACCCGACAAAGCCGATCGACTGGATCACATCATGGTCGATGATTGCATCCACCGCTTCCTTGTCGCCGTTGACGACCTGCAGGATGCCCTTGGGCAGGCCCGCCTCTTCCATCAATTCGGCCAGCATCAGCGGCACGGATGGGTCACGTTCCGATGGTTTCAGGATAAACGCATTGCCGCAGGCAATCGCGGGCGCGAACATCCACATCGGGATCATGGCGGGAAAGTTGAACGGCGTAATGCCAGCCGTGACACCCAGCGCCTGTTTCATCGAATACATATCAATGCCTGGGCCTGCGCTGTCGGTGAATTCACCTTTCAGCAATTGCGGCGCGCCGATGCAATATTCCACGACTTCCAAGCCGCGCACGACGTCGCCCTTGGCGTCGGGGATGGTCTTGCCATGTTCGCGGCTCAACGCCTCGGCCAGCTTGTCCATGTCGCGGTTCAACAGGCCGACGAAAGCCATCATCACCCGCGCCCGGCGTTGCGGATTGACCTTGGCCCAAGCGGGCTGCGCCTTGGCTGCGATCTGGACTGCCTTGTCCATCTCGGCGGCATTGGCGAGCGGGACGCGCGCCTGCACCTCGCCGGTGGCGGGGTTATAGATATCGGCAAAGCGGCCGGACGTGCCTTTGACATGTGCGCCGCCGATGTAATGGGTCAGTTCTTGCATGAATACCTCCATTGGTTGGCGCGACTATAGGCTTGCGTTTTTGCAGGGAACAGCGGCAATGTACCAAAACCATTTTGCAATAATGCAGGACGCTGATGGATAATTGGGATGACATGCGGGTGTTTCTGGCGGTGGCGCGCACCGAAAGCCTGTCTGCCGCCGCACCGTTGACGAAAATGGACCCTGCCACCCTTGGTCGCCGGATCGCGCGGCTGGAACGCAGCCTTGGCGCGGCGCTGTTCGTCAAATCGCCGCAAGGCTATGCGCTGACCGATCTGGGTGAACGGATGCGCGACCGCGCGGCGGATGCCGAAACGCAACTGTCGCTGGCGGTCGAGGAATCGCGCGGCGCGACCAATGCGCTGACTGGGCAGATCCGCATCGGCGCGCCTGACGGGGTGGCGAATTTCCTGCTGCCGCAGGTCTGCGCCGCGCTGCAGCGCGATAACCCCGATCTGGAAATGCAGGTGCTGGCGCTCCCCCGCGTCGTCAACCTGTCACGGCGCGAGGCGGATATGGCGATCACCGTCAGCCTGCCCGCCGCCGGGCAATTGATCGTGCAAAAGATCACCGATTATCAGCTTCATCTGGCAATGCGCGCCGATGCAGCCCCGGTGCAGAGCCTTGCCGATCTGCAACACCGTGCCATCGTCGGCTATATTCCCGACATGATTTTCGACAAGGAACTGGATTATCTGGGTGATCTGGGGGCCGGGGGTGTGCAGCTTGCCTCGAACTCCGTCGCCGTCCAGCTTCAGATGATCAGACAGGCCGGTGTCGGGATCGTGCATGATTTCGCGCTGCCCTTCGCGCCGGAACTGCGGCGTATCCTGACCGAACAGGTGGCGCTGACCCGGTCGCTGTATCTGGTGCGGCACAAATCGGCGCGGCAATCCGACAGGCTGACCCGCGTCGCCGCTGCCATCAGCGACGGCATCCGGGCCGAAGTGGCGCGGCTTGAACGCTTGACAGAGGCGGCTGTCGTTTGACAGTCTGAACTACCGGCAATGCAGGGAGAGAGCATTATGATCGTCGCGCAAATCCTTAAGTCCAAAACTGATATGGGCGTCGTGTCCGTAAAACCCGGCGACAGCGTGTCATCCGCCGTGGCCCTTTTGTCGGAAAAGCGGATCGGCACCGTGGTCGTGTCTTCCGACGGGGAAAAGCTGGACGGCATCCTGTCCGAACGCGACATCGTGCGCGAATTGGGCCGGCGCGGGGCGCAATGCCTGTCCGCGCCGGTGTCCGAAATGATGACCGCCAAACTGACCACCTGCACCACCGCCGATGGGGCCGACCATGTGCTGCAGATGATGACCGAAGGGCGGTTCCGCCACCTGCCGGTGATGGATGACGGCAAGATGATCGGCCTGATTTCCATCGGTGACGTGGTCAAGGCGCGGCTGATGGAACTGTCGATGGAAAAGGACGCTCTTGAAGGGATGATCATGGGGCACTAACCCCGTTGCATTCCGCCGCGTGATGCTGTTTCTAGCGCGCAATAATATTTCAAGAGGTGCGTCATGCGCGTAGGTCTGTATCCCGGCACATTCGATCCGGTCACTTTGGGGCATGTCGATATCGTGCGGCGCGCGGCGACGTTGGTGGACCGGCTGGTCATCGGCGTGGCAATCAACCGCGACAAGGGACCGCTGTTCAGCCTTGAAGAACGCGTCGCCATGGTCGAGGCGGAATGCGTCCCACTGGGCCGCGCCGTGGGCTGCGAAATCGTGGCGCATCCGTTTGAAAACCTGCTGATCGACTGCGCCCGCGATGTGGGGGCGGGGCTGATCATCCGCGGCCTGCGGGCGGTCGCGGATTTTGAATATGAATATCAGATGGTCGGCATGAACCGGATTCTGGACGATTCCATCGAAACCGTGTTCCTGATGGCCGAGGCCGAGCATCAGGCGATTGCATCCAAACTGGTCAAGGAAATTGCCCGTCTTGGCGGGGATGTGTCGAAATTCGTCACACCCGCCGTGAACGAGGCGTTGAAAAACCGGATGCGGGCCTAGCCGTAGATCGCCTTGCTGGCGATCTTGGCGGCATCTTCGCGGAACAGACCCACATCAATGGCCACATCCTGTGGCATATTGGCGATCTCGTTCTTCAGCCGGATATAGGCGGCGCGTTTCTGCACGGCACTGCGGACTTTGGTCAGGACTTTCATGTTCTGCTCCTTTGGTTCTGACCCAAAGATAACAATGCCGCAACGCGGCACAACTGACGGAACCTGCACCCCGCTATGCGAAACTTGCATGGCGCGCACAAAAAAACCGGCCCCGAAAGGCCGGTTTCAATCTGCAAACCGCTTGATTTACAGCAATTTCCCCATCGCAACGGCGGTATCCGCCATGCGGTTGGAAAAACCCCATTCATTGTCATACCAGCTCAGGATGCGGACCATCGTGCCGTCCAGCACCTTGGTCTGGTCCAGATGGAAGATCGATGAATGCGGATCATGGTTGAAATCGGAACTGACCATCGGCAGGTCGGTATAGCCCAGAATGCCCTTCAGCGGGCCATCGGCAGCGGCGATGATCGCATTGTTGATCTCTTCCACAGTGGTCGCGCGCGACGCCTCGAACGTCAGATCCACGACCGACACATTCGGCGTCGGCACCCGGATCGCGACACCGTCCAGCTTGCCGTTCAGTTCGGGCAGGACCAGCCCCACGGCCTTGGCAGCACCCGTTGATGTCGGGATCATCGACAGGGCCGCAGCCCGTGCGCGGTAAAGATCCTTGTGCATTGTATCCAGCGTCGGCTGATCGCCGGTGTAGCTGTGGATCGTGGTCATGAACCCTTTGGTGATACCCACGGTATCATTCAGCACCTTAGCGACAGGCGACAGGCAGTTCGTGGTGCAGGAGGCGTTGGAGACCACGATATCATCCGCCGTCAGCGACTGATGGTTCACGCCAAAGACCACGGTTTTGTCGGCATCGGTGCCGGGGGCGGAGATCAGCACGCGTTTCGCGCCGGTGGACAGATGCGCCTGACAGGCGTCCTTGCTGGTGAAAATCCCGGTACATTCCAGCACCACATCGACATCGCCCCAGGGCAGATCGGCGGGGTTGCGGATCGCGGTCACCTTGATCGGGCCACGGCCCGCGTCAATGGTATCTGTCGTCGTCGTCACCGTGCCGGGAAAGCGGCCATGCACCGAATCGAACCGCAGCAGATGGGCGTTGGTTTCCACCGGCCCCAGATCATTGATCGCCACCACTTCGATATCATTGCGGCCGGATTCGATGATCGCGCGCAAGATGTTGCGGCCAATCCGGCCAAATCCGTTGATCGCTACTTTGACGGCCATGGGCTATCCTCCTTATGGATGAATGTTGGCGCTAACATTGCGATTTATCGCAAAAGGTCAACCGCAGACTGAAAAGCGACCCCGCCGCAATCTTTCTGGCAGCTTCTTTTTTCCAAAATACGCCCGCCAGCGGCGCGGTGCCACAGGTGTTACCGCCAGAACGCGATATATTCGACAAAATCGATAAATTTGCGGATCAGGAACAGCGATGCGGTCCAGTCATTATGCGTCCCGTCGATTGCCAGTGCGGCAACGATCACAACACCCAGAAAGACCGCCAAACCATTCGTCATGCCGCAGCTTTACCGCGGCAGGCGGTTAATGCAAGCGGCCCATGGTGGCGGCGACATCGGCCATGCGCGCCGAAAAGCCCCATTCATTGTCATACCATGCCAGCACGCGGACCATGCGGCCCACGACCTTGGTCTGGTCGGGGGCAAAGATGCAGCTTTGCGTGGTATGGTTGAAATCGATGCTGACCTTGGCTTCGGCGTCATAGGCCATGACCATGCCCATGTACCCGCCCGCGGCCTCGGCCACGATGGCGTTCACATCGGCGACAGACACGGATTTACCCGCCTGAAAGGTTAGGTCCACCGCGCTGACATTGGGCGTCGGCACCCGGATCGCGGTGCCGTCCAGCTTGCCCGCGAGCTCCGGCAACACCTCTCCCAGCGCCTTTGCCGCGCCGGTCGACGTCGGGATCATCGCCATCGCCGCCGCGCGCGCGCGATACAGGTCATCATGCCGGCGGTCCAATGTCGGTTGATCGCCGGTATAGGAATGGATCGTCGTCATGATCCCCGCCTCGATCCCGATCGCGTCATTCAGCACCTTGGCCAAGGGGGCAAGGCAATTGGTCGTGCAGGACCCGTTCGACACAAGCCGTTCATCCGCCACCAAATCGCGATGATTGACGCCGTAAACCACCGTGCGGTCCACATTGCGCGCCGGGGCCGAGATCAGCACCTTGCGCGCGCCGCGTTCCAGATGCACGGCGGCCTTGTGCCCATCGTTGAACTTGCCGGTGCATTCCAGCACCACATCGACACCGTCCCAGTCCAACGTGGCGGGGTCATAGCTCGACATCACTTCAATCGGGCCACGGCCAAGGTCCAAGGTATTGTCCCTGACCTTGATCGGATGCCCGAAACGGCCATGAATGCTGTCATATTTCAACAGATGCGCATTGGTGGCAATCGGCCCGGTGGCGTTGATCTTGACCACCTGCACATCATTGCGCGCCGCTTCGGTGATATGGGCCAAAGTGCAGCGCCCGATGCGGCCAAATCCGTTGATCCCAATGGTGATGGTCATATGGCACCCCTTATTATCTGCACATGTCCTGCCGTCTGTATGCGGTGGTGTCCAGAAAAAGATGCCGATTTGTCAGTATGTTAGCGATAACGGGTCCGTCCCGTGACCTGTTACCGCTAAACGTTTGCGCCAACATGCGGGGCTTGCCGCGGGGCAGGGACAGGATCACTCTGTCCCAAAGAATCAGAGGTGCGCGATGAGCGGTTTACTGGCCTTGCTTGATGATGTGGCCGCGATTGCCAAGGTCGCGGCGGCCTCGGTCGATGATGTGATCGGGCAGGCGACCAAGGCAGGGGCCAAGGCCGCCGGCGCCGTGATCGACGATGCCGCCGTGACACCGAAATATGTGCAGGGGTTTTCGGCGGAACGCGAATTGCCCATCGTCTGGCGCATCGCGATGGGGTCGATCCGCAACAAGCTGGTGATCCTGCTGCCTGTCGCCTTGCTGCTGTCGGCCTTTGCGCCCTGGCTGATTGCGCCGCTGCTGATGCTGGGCGGGGGGTATCTGTGCTATGAAGGCGCGGAAAAGCTGATTCACAGCCTGCGCAAGGGCGATCCGCATGCGCTGGCCACCGGCGATCCTGCCCATCTGGAAGAGGCCAAGGTCAAAGGCGCGATCAAGACCGATTTCATCCTGTCCGCCGAGATCATGACCATTGCGCTGGCCACGATTGAAACCCCCGGCATCTGGGGGCAGGCCGCGGTGCTGGCGGTGGTGGCTGTCGCCATCACGGCGATGGTTTACGGTGCCGTCGCGCTGATCGTCAAAGCCGATGATCTGGGCCTGTGGATGGCGCGCGCCGGGCGCACGGGGCTGTCACGCGGTCTGGGGCGCGGGATCGTCGCGGCGATGCCGGGTTTCCTGCTGGTGCTGACATGGGTCGGCACGGCGGCGATGCTTTGGGTCGGCGGGTCGATCATCGTGCATGGGCTGGAAGAACTGGGATCAGGCTGGCTCGGCCATCATATCCATGATGTCGCGCTGTTGGCGGCGGCGCTGGTGCCTTTGCAGATTGCCGGGGCGACAGAGTGGTTCGCCACGGCGGCGCTGGACGGCGTGCTGGGGTTGGCGCTGGGGCTGGCATTGGTCGTGCTGATCACGCCCGTCATGGGCTGGGTGCAGGGGCATGAATGACGCGCTGCTGCTGGTCGCGCGCATCCTGATCGCGGCCCTGTTTCTGGGCGGGGCTGTGCAAAAACTGATCAGCCCGGTGGGTGCGTCAGACCTGCTGGCCGGTTTCGGGCTACCTGTGGCGCTGATCTGGCTGGCGCTGGCCTATAATGCGCTGGCGGGGCTGGCTTTGGTCGCGGGGATCTGGCTGCGCCCGGTCGCTGTGTCACTGGCAATTTATTGCGCGGGGACAAGCGTGTTTCACTTCATCCCCGACGATCCCTGGCAGATGTCGATCTTCGTGAAAAACTGGGCGATTGCCGGGGGGTGCCTTGCGCTGGCGGTCGCCGGGGCAGGGCGGTGGAAGGTAAGGTGGGCCAAGGCCCACCCTACCTGATGTTTCACTTGATCAACGCTTTCACCTGATCTGCAACATTCTGCGCGGTGATGCCGAATTCGGCATACAAGCGCTCTGCCGGGGCCGAGGCGCCAAAGCCCTCCATCCCGACAAATCCCGCCTTTTCACGCTTGCCACGTTCGCCCAGCAACCATTGATCCCAGCCAAAACGTACCCCCGCCTCGACCGCGACGCGGACGGGACCGGCAGGCAGGACCTTGCGGCGATAGTTTTCGTCCTGTTCGGCGAAGAGTTCCCAGCACGGCATCGACACGACGCGCGTGCCGATCCCTGCCGCCTGCAGCAGATCGCGGGCGGCAAGGGCAATCTCGACCTCTGATCCCGTCGCCATGATGATCGCCTGACGTTTGCCATCGGCATCGGCCAGCACATAGGCGCCCTGCGACACAAGGTTCTTGTTGGTGTGGGTGGTGCGGACCGTCGGCAGGTTCTGCCGCGACAGGGCCAGCACCGCAGGCGTGGTCGTGCTGGTCAGCGCGCATTCCCAGGCCTCTGCCGTTTCGATCGTATCGGCGGGGCGGAACACATGCATATTGGGCGTGGCGCGCAGCATCGCCAGATGTTCAACCGGCTGGTGTGTCGGGCCGTCTTCGCCCAGACCGATGCTGTCGTGGGTCATCACATAGGTGACCGGCACGCCCATCAGCGCGGACAGGCGCATGGCACCACGCGCGTAATCGGTGAAACACATGAATGTGCCGCCATAGGCCCGCGCACCGCCATGCAGCGCCATGCCGTTCATCGCGGCGGCCATGCCATGTTCGCGGATGCCGTAATAGACATAGCGCCCCTTGCGGGTGTCAGGGTGGAACACACCCAGATCGCTGGTCTTGGTATTGTTCGATCCGGTCAGATCGGCAGAGCCGCCGATGGTTTCGGGCATGATCGGGTTGATGACTTCCAGCGTCATTTCCGAGGATTTGCGCGTTGCCACCGATGGCTGGCTTTCACTGACCTGCTTTTTCAACGCGCGGATCGTCGCCGACAGTTTCTTGGGCGCTTCCCCGGCATAGGCACGGTTGAACTCGGCCTGTTTTGCGGCCGACAGCGTGGCAAAGCGCGCCTGCCACTGCGCATGCGTCTCTGCCCCGCGCGCGCCGATGGCCTGCCATTGCGCCAGAACATCATCGGCGACCTCAAAATCGCCCATCGGCGCACCGTAAGACGTCTTGGCGGCGGTCAGTTGTTCGGCATTGGTCAGCGCGCCATGGCCCTTGGACGTATCCTGCGCGGCATGGCCGAGCGCGATATGGGTCTTGCAGGCAATCATCGACGGGCGCGGATCAGCCTTGGCCGCCGTGATCGCGGCGTCAATCGCCACCGGATCATGGCCGTCGATGGCCTGCACATGCCAGCCAGCAGCGGCAAAGCGGGCGGGCTGATCGGTGATATCGGCCAGATCGACGGTGCCGTCGATGGTGATGTTGTTATTGTCCCAGAACACAACCAGATGGCCCAGTTTCTGCATGCCCGCCAGACCGATGGCTTCGTGGCTGACGCCTTCCATCAGGCAGCCGTCACCGGCGATGACATAGGTGTGGTGGTTGACGATCTTTGCCCCCCAATGGGCGCGCTGGATTTCCTCGGCAATCGCGAAACCCACCGCGTTGGCAAGGCCCTGACCCAGCGGGCCGGTGGTGGTCTCAATCCCGCGCGCATGGCCATATTCGGGATGGCCTGCGGTTTTGGCGCCCCATTGGCGGAAATCCTTGATCTGCTGCAGGGTGATGTCTTCGTATCCGGTCAGATACATCAGGGAATACAGCAGCATCGACCCATGGCCCGCCGACAGGATGAACCTGTCACGATCCGGCCAGGCGGGGGATTTAGGGTCGAAATTCAGGTGTTTTTCAAACAGCACCGTGGCGACATCGGCCATGCCCATCGGCATCCCCGAATGGCCCGAATTGGCGGCGGCAACCGCGTCGAGCGTCAGGGTGCGGATGGCCGTGGCCTTATTCCAGTGGTCGGGGTGCGCAGAACGCAGGGCGGCAATATCCAAGGGGGCTTTCCTTCAGGCAAAGGTGAACAAATCTGTCACCCGCGTCATATCAGGGTCGCCCCCAAGATCAAGCGTGACAGCTAAGTCGTTCATTTTCCTGACCGCATCCCCTTTGCCGGACCGGGCAGGATCGCTTAGTCTGTGCCAAGGCTGCGACGATTCGCAGCAAGTGGCGGGATTTCGCCGGGGATGATCCGTCTGGCGGGTTGTATCCCGGGGGTGGAACAGGGCAGTGATCGCAGGATCAGCGAAAGGGCAAGTGATGAGCGATGTGGCAGATTTAGGTGATCGGATCACGCTGGCGCTTGACCGGATTCGCAAGGGGATCGCGGCCAAGGGCCGCGCCGATGTGGCCGAACAATCGGTGTTCGACGCGTTGCAGGCCGAACGCGCCACCAACAAGGATCTGATCGCGCAGATCACCCGTTACAAGGAAGAACAGGACCGCAAGCTGGACGATCTGACCAGCCGCGTGGAAAATCAGGCCGCGCAATTGCAGCAGGCCGATGCGCAGATGCAATCGCTGCGCGCCGCCGCTGACCAGCTGCGCGATCTCAATGCCAAGCTGCGCACTGCGCTGTCCGAGGGGCTGGACCCCGCGCTGCTGGATCAGGCGCTGCATGCCGAGATCGCGGCGCTGCACGCCCTGCGCGCCGCCGATGCCGCCGAGGTCGATGCGATCCTGGCCGAACTCAAACCCCTGATCGAGGAGGCCGCACGTGCCGCAGATTGAAATCCATATCGGTGGCCGGACATTCGAAGTCGCCTGTCAGGAAGGCGAGGAACATTTCCTGCATTCCGCCGCAGCCATGCTGGATGCAGAGGCCGCGACGCTGGCCGAACAGATCGGGCGTCTGCCCGAATCGCGGATGTTGCTGATGGCGGGGCTGCTGCTGGCGGATAAAACCGTCGGGCTGGACGAAAAGCTGCGCGCCGCCGAGGCGGAGATGGCGGAACTACGCGCCAGTGTGGACAAGCTGAACGCGCGTCCCACCCCCGAACCCCAGCGGGTCGAGGTGCCTGTCGTGCCGGCCGATGTGATCGACACGTTGGCCGAAATCGCCGCCAGAGCCGAAGCTCTGGCAGATCAGGTCGACGCGGATCTGGATTAGGCGTTTCGGGAAACCCGAAATGCTTCAGGCGTTGGCCTGCCGGATCTTTTCGGCGGCGTCTTTGTCAAACGTCACGCCCTTGTCGGCGAATAACGTATCGAGTTCGCCCGACAGGGTCATTTCCGTGATGATATCGCAGCCGCCGACGAATTCGCCTTTGACATAGAGCTGCGGGATCGTCGGCCAGTCGGAATAATCCTTGATGCCCTGACGGATGTCTTCATCGGCCAGCACGTTCACATCGGTATAATCCACACCCATGAAATTCAGCACGCCGGCCACGCGGGATGAAAACCCGCATTGCGGCATGGCTTTGGTGCCTTTCATGAACAGCACGACATCATGGCTGGTCACGGTCTGTTTGATCTGGTCGGTAGCGGTCATAATCTATCCTTTAGGTCGGTTTCAGTCGGGCGCTTTGGTGGTCAGCGCCAGCGCGTGCAGATCGCCGTGGCTGCCGTCCATCCGGCCCTTGAGTGCTGCATAAACCGCGCGTTGTTGTTGCACCCGGTTCTGTCCGCGAAAGCTTTCGTCGATGACTTCGGCAGCGAAATGGGTGCCGTCGTCGCCTTGCACGGTGATCTTCGCCTGCGGAAATGCGTCGCGCAGCAGCGTTTCAATCTCATGTGGGGTGATGGGCATGGGGCGTCCTTTTGGCGTGGTGTCTTTAAGCTAGGTGCGATCCGCGCCGCAGACAAGGCGCTGCCCGCCGCGCGGTTATTTTTGGAAATAAGAAATGATCAGGCCAGCGCATTTTCAAAACTTGTGCGATAGATCTGGGCGAGGTCGGCCAAGGGTGCCGTTTCGCCCCCGAAACTGATCTGATCGCCGCCCACCTTGCCGACCATGGCAATCGGCACATCGGCCTGACCTGCGGCGATCATCAAGGCCTCTGCCTTGTCGAAATTGCAGCCGATCAGGTACCGCGCCTGATCTTCGCCGAACAGGGTGGGCGTGTCGCTGGCGTCCAGATGGATGCCCACACCCGCGGTTTCGGCCAGTTCGAACGCGGCCAGCGCCAGCCCGCCATCGCCCAGATCGGTACAGGTGGTGATCAGGCTGGCATTGTCGCGGATGAAATCGCCGTGCCGCTTTTCCGCGTCCAGATCGACGGGGGGCGGCGGGCCTTCGGCGCGGTGGTAAACCTCGGCCAGCAGCGCGGATTGGCCCAGATGGCCCGTGGTTTGCCCGACCAGCAGCAGGACATGCCCGTCACGCAGATGGCCGCTGATGATCTGGTCGGGGTGGGTGATCAGGCCGACAGCGCCAATGGTCGGGGTCGGCAGGATACCAGTGCCATCGGTTTCGTTATAAAGCGACACATTGCCCGACACGATCGGCATATCCAGCGCCTTCACAGCTTCACCGATGCCCTGAATGGCGCCGACGAATTGCCCCATGATTTCGGGCTTTTCGGGATTGCCGAAATTCATGTTGTCGGTGGTGGCCAGCGGTTTGGCCCCGACGGCCGTCAGGTTGCGATACGCCTCTGCCACGGCCTGTTTGCCGCCCTCGACGGGGTCGGCCATGACATAGCGTGGTGTGACGTCGCTGGTAAAGGCCAGCGCCTTGTCCGTGCCATGCACCCGCACGATCCCGGCACCAAAGCCGGGGATACGTGCGGTATCGCCCATCACCTGCTGGTCATATTGTTCGTAAACCCATTGCTTGCCCGCGTAATTCGGGCTGCTGATCAGGGCCTTTAGCCCGTCAATCGGGTTGACCCCGACAATATCGCCCAGCGGGTCCTGCGCCGGTGTCGGCACCCAGGGCCGGTCATATTCAGGGGCAGAGCCGGACAGCGTGGCCAACGGCAGATCAGCCATCACCTGACCTTTATGGACGACGATAAAACGATCCTCGGCAATGGTTTCGCCGACAATGGCAAAATCGAGATCCCATTTGACGAAAACGGCGCGTGCTTCGGCCTCTTTTTCCGGGCGCAGCACCATCAGCATGCGTTCCTGGCTTTCCGACAGCATCATTTCATAGGCGCTCATGCCGGATTCGCGCTGCGGCACGTCATCAAGGTTCAACCTTACACCAAGGCCCCCCTTGTCGCCCATTTCCACGGCAGAACAGGTCAGGCCAGCGGCCCCCATATCCTGAATGGAAATCACCGCACCTGTGGCCATCAGTTCCAGTGTCGCCTCCATCAGGCGCTTTTCGGTGAAGGGATCACCGACCTGCACCGTGGGGCGCTTTTCCTCGATCGTGTCGTCGAATTCGGCGCTGGCCATGGTCGCACCGCCGACACCGTCACGGCCGGTCTTGGCCCCCAGATAAACCACTGGCATCCCCACACCGGAAGCGGCGGAATAGAAAATCTTGTCGGCATCGGCCAGACCGGCGGCAAAGGCATTGACCAGGCAATTGCCGTTATAGGCGGCGTGAAACCGGACCTCGCCGCCGACAGTCGGCACACCGAAGGCGTTGCCGTAACCGCCGACACCGGCAACCACACCGCTGACCAGTTGGCGCGTCTTCGGGTGGCTTGGTTCGCCGAATGACAGCGCATTCATCGCGGCAATCGGGCGCGCGCCCATGGTGAACACATCGCGCAGGATGCCACCGACGCCGGTCGCTGCCCCCTGATAAGGTTCGATATAGCTGGGGTGGTTATGGCTTTCCATCTTGAACACCACGGCCTGCCCGTCGCCGATATCGACGACACCGGCGTTTTCACCGGGGCCGCAGATCACCTGCGGGCCGGTGGTCGGCAGGGTGCGCAGCCATTTTTTCGATGATTTATAGGAACAATGTTCATTCCACATCGCCGAGAAGATCCCCAGTTCGGTGAACGTCGGCACCCGACCGATGATATCCAGAATGCGCTGATATTCGTCAGGTTTCAGCCCATGGGCTGCGATCAATTCATCGGTGATTTGCGGTTCTTGCGACATCTTTGTGGTCCCCCGGATGCTTGCCGCGTCTTTACGCGATCAGCGGCGCGGGTAAAAGCCGCAATTCAGCCGGGCAGGGCGCAAAAAAATGCCGGGCACAATGGCCCGGCGAAGTCCAACAGGGAGGTGAAGGTGATGCGCAATTACGCAGCATCGCCTTCGAGTGAACAGATAGGGTGCGTTTTTTAGGCAATCAAGAATAATTACCCTGATGGTTGTGCATTCCCGCTATGTGTTGCGCGCATAGCTCAGATGATTTACGCGCAAATCACCGCCTGCAAAGGCGATAAAGCCCCGCCAGCAAGGGTTTTGCGGCCCGCCGCGACATTCTGCGCGGCCACAACCGTGGGGCGGTGCGATCAGGGTTCCGCCAGTGTTTCGCGGATCTTGCGGCGGTGGGCGAAAATCTCTTCCTGGACGAAATCCCGAAAGGCGGAAATCCGTTTCGACTGCCGCAATTCTTCGGGATAGGCAAGGAAGACAGGCACTTCACCACTTTCCAGCTCGGGCAGGACGCGGATCAGATGTGGAAAATCCTCGATCACGTAATCGGGCAGCACGCCGATGCCGATATGGTTCAGCACGCCCTGCAACACGCCAAAGTAATTATTGACCGTGAACAGATGTTGTATTTCCGCGCTTAACAGATGTTGCACCAGCGTCGCGCCAGCAGACACCTGCACCGAATTCAGGCTTTGACAGATCAACCGGTGTTCGGACAGATCAGGCAGGCTTTCGGGTGTGCCGTTCTTTTCCAGATATTCTGGCGATGCATATAGCCGCATCCGCACCGACATCAGCCGTTTGCGGATCAGATCGGCCTGCGACGGTTCCTTCATCCGGATCGCGACGTCCGCTTCGCGCATTGGCAGGTCCAGCACGCGTTCTTCCAGCATCAGGTCGATTTTCAGATCCGGATAAGCCTCGAACAATTTGGGAAGGCGCGGGGCCAGCCACAAGGTGCCGAACCCCGTCGTCGTCGTGACCCGCAGATCGCCGAACACTTCTTCCTCGCTGTCGCGGATGCGGGCCGAGGCGGTTTCCAGCCGTTTGTTCATGGATTTGGTCGCATCGAACAGCAATTCGCCCTGTTCGGTCAGAATCAGCCCCCGCGCATGGCGGTGGAAAAGCGTGGTATTGAGCGATTCTTCCAACGCGCGGATCTGCCTGCTGACCGCAGATTGCGACAGATGCAGCATGTCACCGGCATGCGTCAACGACCCGGCATCCGCCACGGCGTGAAATATTCTTAGCTTGTCCCAGTCCATCTGACGCTTTCGTTGCGAATGTTAACGCTGCCACACACTAATTATTTTGCGCATCTAACAAAAGGTTATTCGGCTTTTGTAACATGATTTTCTTCTTTGTAGGTCAGCATCTTTGACCTATACTGCCTCCATCAGCGCTTGGGAGGGTGTCAGATGGGCCATCAGGATATATCACTCAACGATCGTTACGATTTGCTTAAGTCGCCGGTACTTTTGAACGGCACGCAGGCGCTGGTCCGGCTGATGCTGATGCAAAAGGCGCGTGATCAGCGCGCGGGGCTGAACACGGCGGGTTATGTCACCGGCTATCGCGGCTCGCCGCTCGGCGCGGTTGATCTGCAGATGGCCAAGGCGAAAAACGTCCTCGCCCCCGCCGATATCACCTTTCAACTCGGCCTGAACGAAGATCTGGCCGCCACCGCCCTTTGGGGCAGCCAGCAGGCCGAATTGCGCGGCGAAGGCAAATATGACGGCGTTTTCGGCCTGTGGTACGGCAAAGGCCCCGGCGTGGACCGGTCTGGCGATGTGATGCGCCATGCCAATATGGCGGGCACCTCGCCCCATGGCGGCGTGATCATGGCGATGGGCGATGACCATACCGGCGAGAGTTCGACCACCCTGCACCAATCCGACTGGGCGATGGTTGATGCCTATATGCCCATCGTGTCGCCCGCAGGCGTGCAGGAAATCCTTGAATATGGCCTCTATGCCTGGGCGCTCTCGCGCTATGCGGGTGTCTGGGTCGGCCTGAAAACGATGAAAGACACGATCGAGGTCACCTCCGTCGTCGATGCCGACCCGTACCGCGCCTTTGCCATCCCCGATATCGACCTGCCCGAAGGTGGGCTGAACATCCGCATCACCGACACGCCGCAACTGCAAGAGGCGCGGATGATCGACCACAAACGTTTCGCGGCCGAGGCGTTCAGCCGCGCCAACAAGATGGACCAACGCAAATGGGGCAAACCCGGCGCAAAAATCGGTTTCGTCGCGGCGGGCAAGAACTGGCTGGACCTGCAGCATGCGTTGTCCCTGCTGAATATAGACGAGGGCGAGGCAGACCGTCTTGGCATCACCACCTACAAGATCGGGCAGGTCTGGCCGCTGGATATGGCCTCTTTCCACGACTGGGCCGAAGGGCTGGACCTGATCATCGTGGTCGAGGAAAAGCGCAAACTGATCGAAGTGCAGGTCAAAGAAGCCCTGTTCGACGACCGCCGTGGCCGCCGCGTTTACGGCTGGCACAAGGGCGACGAACATTCCGAAGGGCGGCGCGAGGAAATCTTTCCCACCCGCGCCGCACTCGACCCGATCTGGATCGCCGAGAAAATCGGCGGAATCCTGACCGAGGAAGGCTGCGGATCAGACGGTATCACCGCAGGCCTTGCGCAGCTTTCCGAAACGCGGCGCGCCGATAACGCCCCGGAACTGGCGGCGCGTTTGCCTTATTTCTGCTCTGGCTGCCCGCATAATTCATCAACCAAGGTGCCTGACGGCAGCCGCGCCTATGCCGGGATCGGCTGTCATTACATGGTGCAATGGATGGACCGCGACACGGTAGGGTTTACCCAGATGGGCGGCGAGGGCGCGAATTGGGTGGGCGAGGCCCCGTTTTCTACCCGCGACCATGTGTTCCAGAACCTCGGCGACGGCACCTATAACCATTCCGGCGTGCAGGCGATCCGTTTCGCGCTGATGGCGGGGACCAATATCACCTATAAAATCCTCTATAACGACGCTGTCGCCATGACCGGCGGGCAGGGCAATGATGGCGGGCTGACCGCCGACCAGATCTGCCGCGAATTGCAGGCGATGGGGGTGCGCAACATCGCACTGGTCCATGACGAAAAGGAAGACCTCGACCTGTCGGTGTTCCCCAAGGGCCTTGACGTGCATGAACGCGCCGACATGCAAGCGGTGCAAGAGAAATTCAGCAAATACAAAGGTGTCTCCGCCATTGTTTACGTCCAGACCTGCGCCGCCGAAAAACGCCGCCGCCGCAAACGCGGGCAATTCCCCGACCCGGACAAGCGCGTGTTCATCAACACCGACATCTGCGAAGGCTGCGGCGATTGCGGCGTGCAATCCAATTGCGTCTCCATCGTCCCTGTTGAAACCGAACTGGGCCGCAAGCGCGCCATTGATCAATCGTCCTGCAACAAGGATTTTTCCTGCGTCAAAGGCTTCTGCCCGTCTTTCGTCACCGTCTCTGGCGCGCAGATCCGCAAGGATGCCAGCACCAGCATCGACCTGCCCGACATGCCGCACCCCACTTTGCCCAGTATCAACGGCACCTATAACGTCGTCATCACCGGGGTGGGCGGCACCGGCGTCGTGACCATCGGTGCTGTCATGGCCATGGCCGCCCATATCGACGGCAAGGGCGCTGGCATGATGGAAATGGCGGGGTTGGCGCAAAAGGGCGGTGCCGTCCATATTCATTGCCGCATTGCGGAAAAACCCCGTGATATCAGCGCGATCCGCGTCGCCACCGGCGAATGCGATGTGCTGATCGGCGGCGACCTTGTCGTCAGCGCCGGGGCCAAAACCCTCGGCCTGATGCGGCAAGGCCGCACACGTGGCGTGGTCAACAGCCATGAAATCATCACCGGCGAATTTACCCGCAACACCGCATTCACCCTGCCCATCGACCAGTTGAAACTGTCGCTTCAGGCGCGTCTGGGTGACAACCTGTCGCTGTTCGACGCCTCTGATCTGGCCAAGGCGCTGATGGGCGACAGCATCTATTCCAACATGATGATCTTTGGCGCGGTCTGGCAAATGGGCGCGATCCCGCTGTCGCACGACGCGATCATGCGCGCGATTGACCTCAACGGCGCGGCTGTCAAACGCAACATGCAGGCCTTCGATTATGGCCGCTGGGCCTATTTGCATCCGGCCGATGCTGCGAAAATCCTCGCCCCCAACGTGGTGGCCCTGCCGCAGACATTGGAGGAAAAAATCACCTTCCGCGCCGACCATCTGACCACCTATCAGGGCAAGGCGCTGGCGCAGCGTTACCGCGACATGGTCGCGCGTTTCACCGACCCGGCACTGCGCGAGGCGGTGGCGCTCGGCTATCACAAACTCCTGTCCTACAAGGATGAATACGAGGTCGCGCGCCTGCTGACCCAGACCCGCCAAAAGATGCGCGACACGTTCGATGGCGATCTGAAACTGACCTATCACCTTGCCCCGCCCATCGTCAGCAAACAGGGCAGCGACGGACGCCCCGTCAAACGGGCCTTCGGGCAGGGCATCGCATGGGCCTTCCCGCTGCTGGCGCGTCTGAAATTCCTGCGCGGCACGGCGCTTGATCCCTTCGGGCGCACGGCGGAACGGCAGATGGAACGCGCCCTGATCGCGGAATATGAAGGCGATATGGATGATATCCTACGCCTGACCCGCCCCGATACGCTGGATGCTGCCGTGGCCTTGGCCCGCCTGCCGCTGGATATCCGCGGTTTCGGTCCGGTCAAGGATGCCAACGCCCGCAAGGCCGCCAAACGGCGCGCGGAATTGCTGGCAACCCTCAACGCATCCCCGCTGCATCAGGCGGCAGAGTGATTATCACCGGTCAGCCCATTCCTGCCGAGGGGCTGCAGGGGCGAAAAAAAGACCCCAAAGCATGCATGGATTTCCCGCGCAAAGCCACCTATGAGTGAAGCCCTGACCTGCACGATCCGACCGGGATCGGGCATGAGGTTGAGGATAGATATAGGTGCGCAATGGCCGTAGGGATATTCGATAGCGGATTGGGTGGGTTGACGGTGCTGGATGCGGTGGCCACGCGGCTGCCCGACGTGCCTTTGGTCTATTTCGGCGATAACGCGCATGCGCCTTATGGCGTGCGCAAACCTGATGATATCTATGACCTGACCACCGCCGCCACGCAGCGCCTGTTCGATGCGGGCTGCGATCTGGTGATCCTGGCCTGCAACACCGCCAGCGCCGCCGCCCTGCGCCGGATGCAGGAAAGCTGGGTGCCGCCGGGCAAACGCGTGCTGGGTGTTTTCGTGCCGCTGATCGAGGCATTGACCGAACGGCAATGGGGCGACAATTCCCCCCCGCGTGAAGTCGCCGTGAAACATGTGGCGCTGTTCGCCACCCCCGCCACCGTGTCCAGCCGCGCGTTTCAGCGCGAACTGGCGTTCCGCGCGATCGGTGTCGATGTCGAAGCGCAGGCCTGCGGCGGCGTCGTCGATGCGATCGAAGACGGCGACATGATCCTGGCCGAAGCATTGGTGCGCTCCCACGTCGATGCGCTGCGCCGCAAGATGCCCAGCCCCGATGCCGCCGTGCTGGGCTGCACGCATTACCCGCTGATGGAAACGATCTTTCAGGATGCGCTCGGCCCTGATGTGCAGGTGTTTTCACAGGCGCATCTGGTCGCCGAAAGCCTGGCCGATTACCTGACGCGCCGCCCGGAAATGATCGGCGCAGGCATCGACAGCGCCTTTCTGACCACCGGTGACCCGGCGCGCGTGTCCAACCGCGCCACGCAATTCCTGCGCCGCCAGATCACCTTTACCGCCGCATAGAAGGTTTCCCACCATGACCTATAACATCGCCATTCTGGGCGCCTCGGGCTATACCGGTGCCGAACTGATCCGGCTGATCGCGAACCACCCTGATCTGCGCATCGCCGCCCTGTCCGCCGACCGCAAGGCAGGCCAGCAGATCGCTGATGTGTTTCCCCATCTGCGCCATCTGGACCTGCCGGTGCTGGTCAAGGTCGATGAAATCGATTTTTCCGGCATCGATCTCGTCTTCGCCGCCTTGCCGCATGGCCTGTCGCAAGCGCTCGTCCGCGACCTGCCCGCAACGGTAAAGGTTGTCGATCTCGGCGCTGATTTCCGGCTGCGCGACGTGGCGGCCTATGAAAAATGGTACGGCGCGCCCCATGTCGCCCCGGAATTGCAGAAAACGGCTGTCTACGGCCTGACCGAATTCTACCGCGACGATATCAAAACCGCGCGTCTTGTCGCCGGCACCGGCTGTAATGCGGCCACGGTGCAATTCGCGCTGCGGCCCCTGATCGCCGCCGATCTGATCGATCTGGATGACATCATCTGCGATCTGAAAAACGGCCTGACCGGGGCAGGGCGCGCGGCCAAGGAAAACATGCTGTTCACCGAACGCAGCACCGATGTGCAGGGCTATGCCCAGGGCGGCAAGCACCGGCATCTGGGCGAATTCGATCAGGAATTCAGCGCCATCGCCGGGCGCAAGGTGGAAATTCAGTTCGCCCCGCATCTTGTGCCGGTTAGCCGGGGCATTCTGGCAAGCTGCTATCTGCGCGGCGACAGTGCTGCGATCCATGCCGCATTGACCACCGCTTATGCCGATGAACCCTTTATCCATGTGCTGCCTTACGGGCAATTGCCCGGCACCGGCCATGTGATGGGGTCCAATTTCTGTCATATCGGCGTGACATCGGACCGCATTTCAGGCCGCGCCCTTGTCGTGTCTACCCTTGATAACCTATGTAAGGGATCATCGGGGCAGGCGTTGCAGAATGCCAACCTGATGCTGGGTCTGAACGAAACAGAAGGTCTGATGCTGGTGCCTGTCTTCCCATGAGCGGTCTGAAAAGCCTCAAGAAACGCCGCCGTGTGCAGGTGATTTCCATCGCCGGTGCCTGCGTGGTGCTGGTGCTGGTGCTTTTGTGGTTCCTGCCTGCCGACAGTTTCCAGTTCTTCCGGTCCCCGTCCGAAGTGGCCGAGGCCCCGCCAACCCCGAATGAACGGTTCCGTATTGGCGGTCTGGTCGAACGTGGCACCTTGATCCGTGGTGAAGGGCAGGAAATCACCTTTGCCGTCACCGATGGCGGCGCGTCGATCCCTGTCGTTTACGCGGGTATCCTGCCTGATCTCTTCTCCGAAGGCGAAGGCGTCGTGGCACAGGGAAATCTGATCAACGGCAGGTTTGAAGCCATTGAAATCCTTGCCAAACATGACGAGACTTATATGCCGACCGAAGTGCTTGATGCACTCAAGGCGCAGGGTGTCTACGTAGACCCGAACGGTGCTCGAATCTCGCATTAACCTTTACGTTTTATTCTGTCCTCTCACCAAGCAGAGGATAGAAAAATGCCTGATATCACCAAAATCGCCCAAGACATCGTCGCCCGCGAAGGCGGCTATGTGAACGATCCCGACGATCCCGGCGGGGCCACCAACCACGGCGTGACCATCCACACGATGCGCCGTCTTGGCCTTGACCTGGACGGCGATGGCCGCGTCGATGCGCAGGATGTCCAGCAATTGGACCGCGCGCAGGCGGTGCAGATATTCATCGACCATTATTTCGTCAAACCCGGCGTTAACCGTTTGCCGCAGCTTATCCAGCCCAGCGTTTTTGACATGTATGTCAATGCCGGGGCCAATGCCGTGCGCATCCTGCAACGCCTGCTGGTCGAGATGCGGATCACTGTCAGCACCGATGGCGTGATCGGCCCGCAGACCATTGCCGCCGCCAACCGCGCCGCCGCATCTGCGCCCGATCACCTGGCCGACGCTTACGGCATCGCGCGGCGCAATTACTACTATGACCTTGCCGACCGCAGACCCACCAGCCGCAAATACGCCCGCAGGCGCGACGGCGGCAAAGGCGGATGGATCACACGCGCCGAGGAATTCATCGCCCCGCGCTATCACCTGACCCCGGCACAACATCAGCAAAGGACAGCATCATGGGCCTGATCACTGGATTAATGGGCTTTCTGTTCGGCAACAGCCGAAATGTGCTGGTCGAAACAGCACAAGTCTTTCGCCCCAATGCCGAAAATACCGCGATGCGCGACGCCGACGCCAAAAGCGAAAGCCTGCAACAATTCGCCGCCGAATTTGCCCATGCGCGCCAAGGGCTGTTCGACCGGCTCGTTGACGCGCTGAACCGGCTGCCAAGGCCGATGCTGGCGCTGGGGACGATCTGGCTTTTCGTCATGGCGATGCTGGACCCCGACAGCTTTGCCGCCGGGATGAATGGGCTGGCGCTGGTGCCGGAACCGCTCTGGTGGTTGATGGGGGCGATTGTCAATTTCTATTTCGGCGCGCGGCATCAGGCCAAGGAACAGGATTTCCAGCGCATTCTGGCCGCTGCCAGCCTTGGCCGCAGCCCCAAACCCGCAGAACCCGACACCAACCCGGCACTGCGTGACTGGCAGGTGGCCCATGGACAATAGCGTCGCCGACACCATCGACAGCCGCCTGCGCGCGCTGGAAACCCGCAACGCCGTGGATGGCGTGCACCGCGACAATGTCGCGACCCGGCTGGGCGCGATCGAGGACACGCTGAAATGGCTGGTCCGCCTGATGATCGGCGGCATGCTGATGGCCGCCGTCAGCTATGCTGTGCAAGGGGGGCTGGCGCTATGAACGTGTCAATCTGTAGCGCCGTTTTGATCGGCACCGCTATTTCAACACCCACACCAATCGGATATGAAAATCCTATGTTAAATGAACTCGCGCATTTCGCTTTGATTCTGGCCCTTGGCGTTGCCATCGTCCAGATGGTCGTGCCCCTGATCGGGGCACAAAAGGGTAATATCGCATGGATGCGTCTGGCCGAACCCGCGGCGACGGTTCAGTTTCTGCTGACCGGCTTTGCCTTTGCCGCGCTGACCTGGGCCTTTGTGGTGTCCGATTTCTCGCTGCAACTGGTGTTCATGAATTCGCATACCGACAAGCCGCTGATCTACAAAATCACCGGCGTCTGGGGCAATCATGAAGGGTCCATGCTGCTCTGGGTGCTGATCCTGACCTTGTTCGGCGCCTGTGCGGGCTGGTTCGGGGGCAATCTGCCGATGCGGCTGCGCGCGCGGGTGCTGGCGGTGCAATCCTCGATCTGCGTGGCCTTTCTGGCGTTCCTGATCTTTACCTCCAACCCATTCCTGCGGCTCGACGTACCGCCCTTGAACGGGCGCGACCTGAACCCGCTGCTCCAAGACCCCGGTCTGGCCTTCCACCCCCCGTTCCTCTACCTCGGCTATGTGGGCCTCAGCATGGCGTTTTCCTTTGCTGTCGCCGCCCTGATCGAAGGGCGCGTCGATGCCGCATGGGGCCGCTGGGTCCGGCCATGGACATTGGCGGCATGGATGTTCCTGACCGTGGGCATCGCTTTGGGGTCATGGTGGGCCTATTACGAACTGGGCTGGGGCGGTTTCTGGTTCTGGGACCCGGTCGAAAACGCGAGTTTCATGCCATGGCTGATCGCCACTGCGCTGCTGCATTCCGCCATCGTCGTGGAAAAGCGCGAGGCGCTGAAAAGCTGGACCATCCTGCTGGCGATCCTCGCCTTTGGCTTTTCGTTGCTGGGCGCCTTCATTGTGCGCTCCGGCGTGCTGACCTCTGTCCATGCTTTCGCGGTGGACCCCGAACGCGGCGTTCTTTTGCTGATGATCATGGGGTTCTTCGTGGGCGGGTCGCTGACGCTTTATGCCTTCCGCGCCTCTGCCATGCAGTCCAAGGGGGTGTTTTCCACCGTCAGCCGCGAAAGCGCGCTGGTGCTGAACAATATCCTGCTGGCTGTGTCCTGTTTCGTGGTGTTTATCGGGACGCTGTGGCCCTTGGTCACGGAAATGCTGTTCGACCGCACGCTGTCGGTTGGTCCGCCATTCTTTGACGCGGCCTTCACGCCCTTCATGGTCGCACTCGCCATTGTGCTGCCGCTCGGGTCGATGCTGGCATGGAAACGCGCGACCTTCGGGCGGATGACCCGCGCAATGGGCGGTTGGCTGATGCTGGCCGTGGCGCTGGCGGCCCTTGCCTATGCGGTGCAAAGCGGCAATTCCGCGCTTGGCCCCATCGGCGTCGCCCTGGGTGTCTGGGTCGTGGGCGGTGCGCTGGCCGATCTGTGGCTGCGTGCGGGCCGCGATGATCTGCGCACAAGGTTGCGGCGGCTGCGGCATCTGCCGCGCGCCGACTGGGGCAAATCGGTGGCGCATATGGGGATGGGTGTCACCATCTTTGCCATCGCCGCCATGCTGGCATGGGAGGTCGAGGATATCCGCATCGCCGATATCGGTGATCGTTGGGAAGTCGGGCAATTCGGCGTGCAACTCGATGCCGTGAACCAGTTGCAGGGGCCGAATTACGTCACCACCATGGCCGATATGTCGATCTGGCGCGGGGACCGGGAACTTTACACCCTGCAACCGGAAAAACGGTTCTACCCCGTCGCCAACATGCCCACGACAGAGGCCGCGATCAGCAATGGTTTCCTGCGCGACGTCTATGTCGTGATCGGTGATCCACAGGTGCAGGGCGGCTGGGCCGTGCGCACTTATCTCAAACCCTTTGCCAACTGGATCTGGGGGGGCTGTATCCTGATGGCGCTTGGCGGCTGTCTGTCACTGTCTGACCGGCGCTTGCGGGTTGGGGCCGCGTCCACCAAACCTGTGCGCGCAACCCCGGTGCCTGCGGAATGATCCGGCTGATCGCCATATTCCTGCTGGTCGCGTCTACCGCCTTTGCCGTGCAGCCGGACGAGATATTGGACGATCCCGTGCTGGAACGGCGCGCGCGGGAATTGTCGCAAGGGCTGCGCTGTCCGGTCTGCCGCAACGAAAGCATCGACGAATCCAACGCCGAACTGGCGCGCGAATTGCGCATCCTTTTGCGCGAAAGGCTGGTCGCGGGCGATAGTGATGCGCAGGCGGTGGAATTTCTGGTCGCGCGCTATGGCGAATTTGTCCTGCTGCGGCCCACGACCGATGGGGTGAATGTCGTGCTGTGGTTTGCCGCCCCCGCGATGCTGTTGATCGCACTTGGCATCGGCTGGGCCACGATCCGCCGCCGCGCCCCGGCCGCGGAGCAGCTGACCGAGGCGGAAAAGGCCGAGCTGGACAAAATACTGCATTCGTGACGCAATGTCGGGCTTTTCCAGCGGCGCGCAGGGCCTAGGCTGTGGCAAAACCGCAAAAAGGAACGCCGCGATGGATTATCAGACGATCACCCTGAAGACGCAGAATGACATCGCCACGCTGGTGTTGAACCGGCCTGCAGTGATGAACGCGCTGAACAGCCAGATGCGCGTGGAAATCGCCCATGCGGTCAAAGCAGCAGAGGCGCAGGCACGGGTGCTGGTGATGACCGGCGCGGGCAAGTCGTTCTGTTCCGGTCAGGATCTGGCCGATGGCGGCAATGCCGCGACGCTGGATCTGGAAGCGACCCTGCGCGATGAATATGTGCCGATGCTCAAGGCGATCTTTGATTGCCGCATCCCCACCATCGCTGCCGTGAACGGTCCGGCGGCGGGGGCAGGGGCCAACCTCGCGCTGGCCTGCGATGTCGTGATCGCCTCTGACGCGGCCTATTTCGTGCAGGCCTTTACCCGGATCGGCCTGATCCCCGACGCAGGCGGCACCTATTGGCTGCCACGTCAGGTGGGCGCGGCACGGGCGATGGGGGCGGCGCTGTTCGCCGATAAAATCAGCGCCGCGCAGGCCTGCGATTGGGGGATGATCTATGAAATTGCCCCGGATGCCGATTTCACCGCTCATATCGCCGCGCGCGCCGGGCAATTGGCGCAGGGGCCGACACTGGCTTACCATCAGGTGAAACAGGCGATCCGCGGATCGTTCGAGAATTCGCTGGATGAACAACTGGCGTTGGAGGCAAAATTGCAGGGTCGCTGTGGCGAGACCGCGGATTTCCGCGAAGGCGTCAGCGCCTTTCTGGAAAAGCGCAAACCAGTCTATCATGGGCGGTGAAGCGGTCTTGAAACTCAAAAT
>NZ_JBKBQY010000021.1:0-39297 GCF_046292185.1 Yoonia sp. | reverse complement strand
ATGTGTTCCATCGCCAATGGCGCGCGGATCAATCCGGGTAATCATCCGACATGGCGTGCGGTGCAGCACCATTCAGTCTACCGCGCCGCCGCATACGGTCTGGGCGAGGATGATCACGACTTTTTTGCCTGGCGCAAGGCTGATTGGGTAGATATCGGCCATGACGTCTGGATTGGGCACGGGGTGACGATCACGGCGGGCGTCACCATCGGCACCGGTGCCGTCATCGGTGCAGGCGCGGTCGTGACCCGCGATGTCGCGCCCTATACCGTCGTCGGGGGCGTGCCTGCGCGTGTCATCAAGCGCCGCTTTACCGAGACACAAGCAAATGCGCTGTTGGAGATTGCCGTTTGGGATTGGTCACACGAAAAATACAAAGCTGCGCTGCCTGACATTCGCGCTCTTGATATAGACCGTTTCATTGACAAGTATCGTCGATCCGCCCCGGTACCTAGCGGGCAATAAAACATCCCAGGCCGTGCGTCGGCTTGGCATGGTCAAGCCCCGCCACCCCGTGAAGCCATTGTTTGAAGCAACGTGGGACTGACGCCGACTGCCGACGGTTCTGAAGCGGAAACAGAGCTGTCCAAGGCCCTTGGTGGCCCGGTCGGGGACCCCGCCACCATAAAAAGCACAAATGAACTGGAGTCCGCGATCAGAACCTTGGTGAGCCTCGCTGTGAAACCAAGCCTTGGTCCAGTGCGTTTACGGAGCATGAAACTCAATCACGAACGTCACGGAACTGGGCGGCCCTTGCTTTTGGTTCACGGGCTGGGCGGAAACGTCCGGTCATGGGACAGTCTCGTACCGACGCTTGGTCGCCTGCGCGAGGTTGTGCTGGTCGATTTGCCGGGACACGGGACGTCCCCTGCGATTCCGGGCCGCCAGACGATCGCTGCCTATGCGGATGCGCTGGAACATTTCATCGATCACAACGGGCTGACGCACGTCGATACGGTTGGCAGTTCCGTTGGCGCGCGACTGGTGCTGGAACTGGCGCGGCGCGGCATCGGCGGCCACACTGTCGCATTTGATCCGGGCGGTTTCTGGCGCGGCTGGGAAACGGTTTGGTTCCGCTCCTCTCTGGCCGTTTCGGTTCGGCTGGTGCGCCTTTTGCAGCGGCGCATTCCGGCGCTGTCACGGAACCGGGCCGCGCGGGCAGGTCTTCTGGCGCAACTGTCGGCGAATCCTGGTGCCCTCGATCCCCTGCTGGTCCGGAATGAATTGACTGCAATCGCGAAGACGGAGGTTTTCGACGCGATGCTCCGGGAACTGGCGCACGGTCCGTGGCAGGAGGGGACGGCAACACCTCCCGGCCGTGTGACGATCGGCTGGGGCCGCCAGGACCGGCTCCTGCTGCCCCGGCAGGCGGGGCGTGCGCTGGAGGCATTCCCGACCGCCCGGCTGCACTGGTTCGCGCAATGCGGCCACTTCCCGCAGTGGGACCGCCCGAACGAGGCAGCAGAGGTTATCCTGACGGGTGTTCAGGCATGAGGCGCGGACAGGGGCATTGCTTTCCATTTTCTGAGGCGGACCTTTGACCCAATTTGTGCAGCCGCGCCTTGTTAATCCGACAGACGGTGATCCCGGCGTCTATCTTGACTTTCGCTTCGGTCGGCGCGCCATGCTGTTCGATATGGGCGACCTGTCACCGCTAACGCCGAGGGAACTCCTGCGGGTCAGCCACGTCTTTGTCTCGCATGCCCACATGGATCATATAGCGGGTTTCGACCGCCTTCTGCGTCTTCGTCTTCATCGGGCAAGGCCGCTCTGCGCCGTCGGTCCTGCGGGCTTCGTGCGCAAGGTGGAAAGCCGGCTCGGCGCTTTCTCTTGGAACTTGCTGGACGAGAGATCTGCGGATTTCCGCCTCACGGTGCAGGATTTCGATGGGAGACGCATTACGCAGACGGCCGAGTTTCGCGCCCGGAATGCGTTTCGCCGCAACGACCTCGCTCTGCCGGATATGCCAGAGGGCGTCGCGCTCGCCGAAGAGGATTTCACCGTGCAGGCCGTTGCGCTTGACCACCGCATCGCCTCTCTCGCCTTCGCCCTTCAGGAAAGTCTTCGCGTCAACGTCTGGAAGACCGCGCTTGACGATATGGGCCTGCCGGTCGGTCCATGGCTCGACGAGGCGAAGACCGCGATCCGCAGTGGCGCCACTGACGATCACAAGGTGCAGGTACCAGGATGCGGCAGCTTGCCGCTTGGTGACCTGCGCGGCCAGGTTTTCAGGGTTGGTCCCGGTCAGCGAATTGTCTATGTCACCGACGCCGCTGACACGCCGTGCAATCGCGCCCGGATCGTGCGGCTCGCCCGCGGTGCCGACCATTTGTTCATCGAGACGCCCTTTCTTCATGCCGACCGGACTCTGGCGGCGGCTACGGCACATCTTACAGCGCGGGCGGCCGGAGAGATTGCGCGCGCTTCGGGTGCCCGTCGTGTCACCGGCTTTCATTACTCGTCCCGCTATGTCGACAGGCCTGGCGAGCTGCAGGCCGAACTGGCGGACGCGCTTGGTCAGGACGTGCCGCTACACAAGGTCGCGCCTGGCACCGAACCGAACTGGGTCCGGCGTTGGCGTCGCGAGGGTGTTTCGACAAAGGCGGCTCTTGCGCGTTTCGACCGCCTTGCGCCTGTCATGCCCGAGGAGATGCTTGGCGACTGGTGCGGGATCGGCTTGCCGACAGGTCATCCGCTTGACGGCCTTCTGGAGCGTCTCGGTTGGCGTGGCAAGCGCTTTTCGAGCGCTGACCACGTGGACCCTCTGGTCTTCATACCTGGTGTCGCGCTTGACCCGCGCCTGATGCCCATCGGCATCGCCCTGCGATGGCCGCGCCTCGGAAGAAGCGCCGCCGCGCGTGCCGCGTTCAGGCTCTTCCGCCGCGTCCTTTGCGCCCGGGGTCCTGCCGCGCATCTTGCCACGATCGAGTTCCGGGGCACCGCGAGCGCCGCGATGATTTACGACCGGCAGCCCATCGTTGACCATTTTCGCCGCATCGATGAAAAGCGCATCCTCGGGATGATGGTGATGCGGGGAGCGGCGCCGTACTTCTTTCTTCTCACCGACAAGCCAATCAGCGGGTGAGGTGACGAAGCTCTGCTTTCTGCCACCATTCCGGCGTTTCCACTCGCGACCAGCGCGCCAGGATTTTCTATGCGCTGTGGCGCAGCTTTTGGGTTCCAACTGAATTTACGTCACCCTCTATACCCAAGGTTGGAGCGTTCACGGCCGATCTTCTTCCTGCTCTGAATCTAGTGACGCGCTTCAAGCGCGGCGATCACGCGCTCGGGAGTCGCGGGGAGATCGCGGATGCGAACGCCGATGGCGTTGTATACCGCATTCAGCACGGCCCCTGCCGCGCCGGAAATCGACAATTCTCCCAGTCCAAGCGCACCCAGTGGTCCGGCCCAGTCATCCGGGTCGTCCAGCAAGCTCACAGACAGGGGCGGAACGTCTGCATTGGTGGGAATATGAAACTGTGCAAGGTCGCGGTTGACGACAGATCCGTCACGAGGATCATGGCTCAACTGTTCCATCAGCGCCATTCCGATGCCCCAGATCAGCCCGCCGTGACATTGCGACGTCGCTGTCTTGTGGTTCAGGATGCGACCGGCGGAAAAGGTGCCGTTCATCCGGCGCACACGGATTTCGCCTGTCACCTCGCTGACCGCAACTTCACAGAAGATCGCACCGCAGGTGGTGGTGCGCACCTTGTCAGTGACGTCGCCCGGTGCGATATGGCCGACCTCGGCCCATTCTTCGCCCTGCGGCATCGCTTCGGCAAGCGAGGTGCGACGGTTGCCGTAGATGGCATGCCGGTCCTTCAACGTCAGATCGTCAGGGTTCACACCGAGTTTGTCGGCAAGCCTGTCGCGCAGGGCGCGGCATGCCAGCAAAACCGCATTGCCCGATGACGCCGCCCCGGCTGAGCCGCCCGATCCCCATGCTTCGGGGTAATCGGTGTCGCCCAGCCGAACCTGCACATCTGCGGGATCAAGGCCGAGCATCTCTGCGGCGATCTGGCACAGAATGGTATAGCTTCCGGTCCCGATGTCCGTCTGATCCGTTTCGACGACAGCGCCATTTGCCGAAAGCGTTACCCGCGCCTTGGCTTCGGCTGCCGAATGGATGCGGATGGCAGAGGCAAGTCCCTGGCCGACCCACCATTCCCCGTTCTGCTGCCGGCACGGCGGGCGATACTGCCAGCCAAAGCTTTCCGCACCGGCTTTCAGCGTTTTTGCCAAGGGAAAGGACGAATATGGCAGGCCGGAAACCGGATCCTTGTCCACGGTGTTTCTGAGCCGCAACGCCAGCGGGTCGATGCCGGCCGCCTCTGCCAGTTCGTCCAGCGCCATTTCAAATGCAGGAATTCCGATCGCTTCGCCCGGCGCGCGCACGGACCCTGCGGCCATCCGATGAACGCGGGCGACTTCATGTGTGATCAGGTAAGCATCGGTCGCATAGAAGGCGCGGTCAGGACGTGCAACGGGTTCCGAAAAATCCTCGTCCGGCAGGTTGGACACCCGATATTCTTGTGCTGTGGCACGGATCTTTCCTTCGGCATCGCAACCAAGGCGCAGCCGCTGGCGGGATTCTGACCTCCGGGTCGTGGCCTCGAAGACCTGACGACGATGCATGACGACCGACACGGGACGGCCAAGAATGCGCGCTGCACGGGCCGCGGCGATGGCATCCTGTGCGATCCCGAGTTTCGATCCGAAACCGCCGCCGACATAGGGGGCAAGCAAGCGGACGTTTTCGACCGGCATGTCCAACGCCTCGGCGAGGCTTTGACGGTTGAATTTCAACATCTGAAGGCCGCCGAACAGGGTAAGTTTGTCATCGGTCCACGTAGCGACGGCCGCATGCGGTTCCATCGGCGCGGATGACATGGACGGCGTGGTGATCGTCACATCGACCCTTGTCGCCGCGCCGTCCCATGCCTTTTGCCATCTGTCATCGACGCGCTGCTTTTTGTCGGGCAATGCAACCACCTGCGCGGCTTGCGGGTCGATGTCGGGGCTGGTGGGTGTGATCTGCGGGTCATAGGCCAGTGCTGCGTGCCATGCCTGTTCGAAACTTTCCGCGACGATCAATGCCGTGGGTTGTCCGACATAGGCGACCCCTTCAGCGGGTGGCGGGGCCGTCGTTACCGCACCTTGTGCCGGGTTGCGCGGGATGCCTTCCGTCAGGACCAGCAGAACACCCGGCAGCGCCTCAAGCTTTGCGATGCCGTGATCCGTGATGGTCCCTGTGCGGGGCGCGCGGGCAAGGACACCGTGCACCAGACCGTCCGGTTGTGCCTCTGCCGCGTAACAGGCCTTGCCCGTCACCTTCAGCGGCCCTTCTGGCCGGTCAAGCGCCAGACCCAACACATTCTGCGTCTTATGTTTGAGCACCTCGTCGCGGGTAGGTCCATCAAGCCTGAATGTCTCGGTCATTTGCATGCCTCCTGCAACACGGCGGCCAGCGTGCGCTGCACCATGCCGATCTTGAAATCATTGCCGCCATGCCCGACCGCATCCTGCACCAGCAGGCGTCCGGCCTTTTCGAACAATGCGTCGGACGGCGCCTGTCCGGTAAGCGTTGCATTGACGGCGGAATCCGCCCATGGCCGTGGCGCGACACCGCCGAAAGCCAAGGCGGCGTGCCGGATCCTGCCGTCCTGAATGCGGAGCGATGCAGCCACGGATACCAAGGCGAAAGCGTAAGAGGCGCGGTCGCGGACTTTTCGATAGATTTGCCGATCACCTTCGGGGGCTGGCAGGATGATCGCTGTAACCAGATCGCCCTGCGCAAGGCAGGTTTCGCGGTCTGGCGTGTCGCCGGGCAGGCGGTAAAAATCATCCATCTCGACAATGCGCCGGACACCATCAGCCGCAGTAACCTCGATCTTTGCCGCCAGCGCGCGCAAAGCCACGGCCATGTCGGAGGGATGGGCAGCGATACATTGGTCGGAAACGCCCAGCACCGCGTTCATCTTGTTCGGCCCCTCCATCGCGGCGCAACCGGAACCCGGCGTGCGTTTGTTGCAGACGGCATCGATATCCTGAAACCATGCGCAACGGGTGCGCTGCAAAAGGTTGCCTCCGCTCGACGCTTTGTTGCGGATCTGACCGGATGCGCCTGCCAGAATCGCGCGCGCCAATAGGGGGTAACGGCGCTGGACAAGCGTGTTCGCCGCAAGGGCGCTGTTGGTAACCATGGCACCGATGCGCAAGCCATCGTCCGACAGGGTAATCTGATCGACCGGCAGGCGGGAAATATCGACGAGTCTGTCAGGCGTCGCGACCTCCAGCCTCATCAGGTCGACGATGTTGGTGCCGCCTGCAATGTAAGCCGCAGCGCGATCCTGCCCGGACTTTGTGGCTGCCGCGATGTCGCTTGCACGGGTGTAGTCGAAAGGTCTCATCGGGTTTCCCCGGTCAGACCTTCGTCTGCTTCCAGCACATCCTGAATGGCGGCGACGATACCGGGATAGCAGCCGCAGCGGCACAGATTCCCGCTCATTCTTTCGGCTATCTCGGCGCGGGTGTGCTGTGGTTCAGACAGGTTGTCGCTGGCATGGCTTGGCCAGCCGTCGCGCAGTTCGTCCAACATGGCCGTCGCTGAAACAAGCTGCCCGGGCGTGCAGTAACCGCATTGAAAACCATCGTGTCTGATGAAATTGCGCTGCAGCGGTGACAGGGCAGCCTCGGCTTCAAGCCCCTCTACTGTCGTGATCTCGTCTTCGTCATGCATGACGGCAAGTGCGAGGCACGCGTTGATCCTGACGCCGTTCACAATCACTGTGCAGGCACCGCATTGGCCGTGATCACAGCCCTTTTTGGTGCCGGTAAGTCCCAGATGATGACGCAATGCATCCAGCAGACTGGTGCGCGGATCAAGATCGAGCGTGTGGCGCGCGCCGTTGACGGTCAGGACTGTGGGCATGAAATCACTCCTTTTATCCGAAACGCGGCGGGGTTGTCATTGTTCCGCCGTCGTCTCACCTGACGCAACTGTGGCCGATCAAGTTTCGCCGCGCACTGGACGACGATAGACCCTTGATCGACGCCTCGGAACCCAGGCGGCGCGTGTGTGTTTTCCCATAACCAGAGAGGAGTAACTTGAATGACCACTTCAAAGCATAGCAAGGACGCCAAACCCCCAAGGGATGACCTTGAGAACGATCCCGGCATCGGCCGCTCCAAAGGCCGGTTTGCGCGAACCAACGAACCGCCACTGGAAGGCGAGAACACCTACGAAGGCGACGTCGGCAACGATGCAACGCCTGAGGGTGGGATTGATCCCAAGCAGCGGGGACGGGAAAACAAGTAGATGAACGCGAACAGTCTACGGACGCGTCAGTGCCCGTGATGTAATGATCATCCATGCGAGCTGCCATCGCCAGCGGCTCGACTTCATACATTCTTGCGCCCTATCGGATGCGCAGGACCAAGACGAGACCGTGTGATGCAGGTGGAGCGGATGGAACCGCAGCAGACGAGCGAATGCTGCATACCGGCCTCAATGCCCGCCTTCAGTCCCGCTCCACGCCTGTCGGCGCTCCGCGTCCCGTCGGACAACACTGAACCGCCCCGCGTTCGCCGGAGAGTAAACACTCAACGGATGAATCCCAAGACGGCCAAGCCTACTGCAGCACCAGCTTCATCGCGCCCTATTGGCGAAGCAGCTCAAGTTCCGCGGTGGCCACAGGCTCGCCAGTTTCCGGGTGCGGCTCGATAGTGGTCAGCACCATTTGGCCCTCTGCCGGATTCTGCAGCGTCATTTCTGCTGGCGGATGGCCCGGCCACTGCATCATGAGAGCAAGCGAACTGCCTTCTCTGTCGCCCGCCAGCGCGGCGGTCCCGCGCGGGGAGCCGACATAGGTGCCGGAATAGGTGCCGTTTTCGACCTCGAGCCGCGCATTGATGTCGCGCGATACCACGAGCATTCCCGTGCAACTCCCGTCAAGGGTTGCGGTGCTTTCGGTCGATTGCCCGTGGAACTCGCACGATACGTTAATCGCCGAGTCCTCAGGGGACAGCCGCACCGCGCCACCGCCGGCCCAGCTACCAGAAAACTGTTGCAGAAACGCTGCCTCCCCGGCCTGCAGCGTAGTAGAGACCGGCAGCGTGAGCAGGAGGGCGGCGCAGGTGGATATTAATCGGTTCATAGCAATTCCTCGCTGATTGAGCCTTTCTTCCTTAACACCCGAGCAGTTAATAGGTTGCAGACGCGCGCAAGAAACTCTTGTCAGCCTGAGGCGGCTCAAGCCCTGCGCTTCTGCCTGTCCCCTCTGTTGATCTGTTGGACACAGGGATTGCCCTTCCCACAAACTGGACCTGTCGCGGATCACATGGTCCATATGCCGCCGGACCCAAAGTGAGGAACATATGTTTCTGACCTGGGTTGTATCGCAAAGCAAGCCGGGATGGCCGCGCTATGCGGTGAGCCATGCTTTACAAGGGAAAGGGAAACGCGACGATGCAACTCAGCTCAGACATCACCCAGTATTTCCTGAATGGAAAGGACGGCCCGATTGGGGCGATCACGGATCTTCTGTTTGACGAAAGACACTATGGCCTGCGCTGGGTCGTGGTCGATACAGGCACCTGGCTGCCGGGCCGCAAGGTTCTGCTTCCGCCCTCTGCGCTTGGGGTGCCGGACCCTGCGACACGCAGTTATCCGGTTGACCTGGATCGCGCTGACATCAAGGCGGCACCCGGTCTGGATAGCGACGCGCCGGTGTCCCGCCAGATGGAAACCGATATCTACAACCACTACGCATGGAGCCCATACTGGATCGACGGATATGGACACCCGATTGTCGGTGTCATGCCCGTATCCGGTGGCGCAGCGCTGCCCTCGACCGACATTGCTGATGCGGAACGCACAGAGCCAGATGGCGACCCGTGTCTGCGTAGCGTCAGGGAAGTCACCGGCTATTACATCGAGGCGACCGACGGCAGCATTGGCCATGTCGAGGACTTCCTGATCGACGAAAGCGGATGGGTCATCCGATATCTGATCATCGACACCAAAAACTGGTGGCCCGGCAAGAAGGTTCTGATTTCTCCCACCTGGTTACGCGAGGTCGTGTGGGCCGACCGGGAAGCAATTGTCGATGCGACACGCGATAAGATCAAGGCCGCCCCCGAACTTGATCCGTCGATGTCTGTCGATCGTGATTACGAAGAAAGGGTGTTTAAACATTATGGCTATCATCCCCACTGGTAGGGCCTGCCCAGCCAATCACCCGCGAGGGAATGAAGGAGATTTTCGGTAAGGCGATCAGCCGCGATCTGATCGGGCGGCTGCACGCGCAAGGGCTGATCGGGACGGGGCCGCGCGCGCGACAAACGGGGGCGCGCGCCACATTTTTGACGACGGTGGCGTTTCTGGCCGGCTTCGGGCTGGCGCTGCTGTAAGATTACGTCAGGCCCGCCGCACGCTCTACGAGCACCTGATGCAGATGAGCCAATACCTTTGAACGGGAAGAGACCTGGCGCTGAACAAGACCGACACATCGCGTGATCGCACCGTCGCAGAATGGCTGCCAGTAAAGCGTATTGGAGGAGACGTTATAGATCGCGATCTTTGGCACGATCGCCACCCCAAGCCCGGCCTGAACCATACCGACGACTGCGGGCATCGTGTTTGTGACAGCGACTTCGCGCGGCGTTACGGACATACGCGAAAGCTCGGTTTCGATCTGACGGGCGAGCGGAACGCTGGTCGCGTAGCGGATGAACGGCAGATTGCGCAAAAGCCAGACCTCGGACCGGCCCTCATGCCCTGCCGGGGCGATCATGACCAGCGGCTCTGTCAGGATCGGGCGCCAGACAAGACCCGCAGGAATGCCCACATGTTCCGCGACAAGGGCGGCATCCAACCGTCCCGCCGCCACATTGGACAGTAATCGTTCGGACATGCCAACGTTCATTTGAAAGGTCAGATCGGGATAGCTTGCCCGCATCCGGACGAAGGCTTCGGACACAAGATGCGTAGATACCGTGCGAATGGCCCCGAAATTAAGCATGCCAGCGGTGCGGCCCCCGGAAATGATCATACGGGTTTCGGTCATTGTCTGCACGATTTCACGGGCGGCGCGCAGGAATTCCTCGCCCTTGGCGTTCAGTTGCAAGGGACGTTTCTTGCGGTCGAACAGGGCGACGCCAAGTTCCCCTTCAAGTGCCTGAATCTGTTGACTGACTGCCGATGCAGTGAGGTTTACGACACCGGCGGCAGTGGCAAGACTGCCGGTGTCCGCGACGGCGATGATTGTCTGAAGTTGGCGGATATCCATGGGCTTAGATTAAGCAAAGCTTTATCTAAACATCAAATAAAATCGCTTTATACGCCTTTGCTTTCTTTGTAGCCATGAGGAAGGCCGATGAGGCAACCAACAAGGAGACACCCATGACGAAATTCACACGCACCATAGCGGGCGCCGGACTGGCAATGGCGATGATGGCGCAGCCCGTGTTTGCGCAGGACTATCCGACACGGCCGGTTGAATTCATCGTGCCCTGGGCACCCGGTGGCGGCAGCGATATCCTGATGCGGATCATTGCCAACAACATCTCTGGCTATCTGGGGGCCGAGATGCCGGTGATCAACATCGGTGGCGTTGGTGGCACTGTCGGTCTGGCCGAGGCGGTGCGCCGCCCCGCAGATGGCTATACGATCAGCCAGGTGCACGAGGGGCTTTTGACCGCGACTGCCGTCGGGATGACGGATTTGGCATGGGATGATTTCGATCTGATCGCGTTGATGACGGCGTCACCGCAATATCTGGTGGCCGCAACCGACCAGCCATTTGACGACTTTGAAGGCATGGTCGCCTATGCGCAGGAAAATCCCAATGCGCTGACGGTTGGTGTGACTTTGGGCGGTGTGCCACATCTGCATGCCGCCATGATCGCCGAGGCGTTTGATTTCGAATGGCGCTATGTCGGCTATGAAGGCACGGGTGAACGTATCCGCGCTGTCGTGGGTGGCAATCTTGATGTGGCCATCGGCGATATTTCTTCGTCGCTTTCATTCGCGGAAAACGGCGATTTGATATTCCTCGCGTCTGGCACGGAAGAGCGGATTGCACAAACACCCGATGTGCCGACCTTTATGGAAATGGGCGCTGATCTGGATCTGTTGATCACACGTGGCATCGTCGTGCCCAAAGGTGTGCCCGAGGACGTGCAGGTGACGCTTGAGGCCGCGCTGGAGCAATTGGCGATGGATGAAACCTTTATCCAGCAGATCAACAATTCAGGGGCTGACGTCATGTTCCGTGGGCGTGAAGATTACACCACATACCTGCGCAATCTGAGCGACACTGTCGAACGTCTGGCCGAGGTTATCGCGCCTTGAACGACAGCCATGATCAGGTTCTGACGCAGGAGGCGGGCGAGATCGCGCGCCTTCTGTCATATGTCGCACTGCTGGCGGTATCCATCGGCATGTTCGTTGAAGCGCTGAGTATCCCCACATCGCGCTTCGAGGCGTTGGGCGCAGGTGCATTCCCCATGCTGGTGCATGTGCTTCTGAGCCTGCTGCTGGTCAGCGCTATCATCGGGTCAGTCCGCCAGATCCCGGCCGAGGCTTATCCCCGCTTTGCGGCGCAGGTCATCTTGTGGGCCAGGACCCGGCGGCTTGTGCTGCTGATGTTCGCATTCCTGATCATCTATATCACGGCGATGCCGGTCATCGGCTATCCCATCGCGACACTGATCTTTCTGCTGGCCTTCCTGCTGACATTATCGCCCAGAACCAGAAAAGCGGTGGCGCTTTGTGTGATCCTTGCCCTGGTCTTTTCATTCGGGCTGAACTGGCTTTTCGCCGAAGTCTTCAACGTCTTTTTGCCCAGAGGAAGGTAACACCCCATGGACGCGTTTCTACTTGGCGCCTCTGAGGTGCTGTCTTTCTCGACGCTGATCATGATGTTCTTCGGCGCCATCGCCGGGATCGTTGCCGCCGCCATTCCCGGCTTTACCGTGACCATGGCCATCGTGCTGACGCTGCCGCTGACCTTTGCCTTGCCGCCGTTGCAGGGCGTGTCGGTCATGTTGGCGGTTTACGTGGGCGGCTATACAGGGGGTCTGATATCGGCTGCGCTGTTGGGTATTCCTGGCACGCCATCGGCGCTTGCCACGACATTCGACGCCTATCCGATGGCCCGCAACGGCGAGCCGGGACGGGCGCTGTCGTTGGGGATATGGGCGTCCTTCTTTGGGACGATCATTTCGACGCTCGTGCTGATTGTTGCTGCACCGCCGCTGGCGGTCTTTGCCGTCAGACTGGGGCCGTGGGAATATTTCAGCCTGATCGTCTTTGCGCTGACGATTGTGGCGAGCCTTGTGGGCCATTCCTTGCAGCGCGGACTGATTTCGGCGCTGATCGGTCTGGCGATCGCGACCATTGGCACGGACCCGATGATGGGACGTCCGCGGTTTGACATGGGCCTTGACGCATTGCGCGCCGGCCTGCCGTTTCTGATTGTGCTGATTGGGATTTATGCAATCTCTCAACTTGCCAGCGAAGTCGAAGACCCCAAGTCGATCCACAGCGGCGAAAAGCTGGTGAAGGGCGAGATCAGGTTCAACAATTTCACCGTGATGCGCGAGGTTCTGGCCGGGCCTGTCAACCTCGTCCGGTCCTCGATGATCGGCGTGGCGATCGGTGCGCTGCCGGGGGCGGGTGGTTCGATTGCGAATCTGATCGCCTATGACCAGGCCAAGCGCGCATCGAAAACACCAGAGGAATTCGGCAAGGGCAATCCAGAGGGTGTTATCGCTTCGGAATCGGGCAATTCTGCCACGGCAGGTGGCGGGCTTATTCCGATGATCTCGCTCGGGATTCCGGGGTCTGCAGTGGATGCCATTCTGCTCGCCGCCCTGATGGTACATGGCATTTCCATCGGGCCACGGTTGATCATGGATAACCCGGATCTTGTCTATGGGATGTTCATCGCCATGGCGGTGTCCAGCCTGATGATCCTGCTGATCTGCGTCGTGTCGATGCGTGCTTTTCTGCGTGTCGCCGAGGTGCCCAAATGGGTGATCGTGCCAACTGTGCTGGTGTGCTGCATCGTGGGCACATTCGCCCTGAACAACCGGGTCAGCGATCTGTCGCTTCTGGTTGCTATCGGGATCTTTGGCTATGCGATGAAGGCGCTGGATTATCCGCTCGCTCCATTGGTGCTGGCCGTCATCCTTGGACCCATCGCTGAAACCAATCTGCGCCGTGCCTTGATGACGGAAAATGATTGGTCACTCTTTTTGACCCGCCCCGTCAGCCTTGTGTTTCTTGTCGCCGCGTTGCTGTCCATCGCCTGGGCCATACGTGGGATTTTGAAAAGCAGAAAAGAAACCACCCACGTGAAGGACCAAACCTGATGAATTTCCGCTATGATGCGCTTTACCCGTCCCGCCGTTCCCCAGTGCTTGCCGAGAATGTGGCTGCCACCTCTCATCCGTTGGCCACGCAAGCAGCGCTGGCAATGATGTCGCGCGGCGGCAATGCTGTTGATGCCGCGATTGCCGCCGCCGCCACGCTGACGGTTGTGGAACCCACCGGCAACGGGTTGGGCAGTGACGCTTATTGTATCTTGTGGGATGGGAAAGAACTGCACGGCCTTAACGCATCCGGCGCATCACCCGAGGCGTGGACGCCAGAGCAGTTTCGCGGCCAGACAGAGATGCCCTATCGCGGCTGGGGCAGCGTGACGGTGCCCGGTGCCGTCAGTGCCTGGGCGGAACTGACCCGCCGTTTCGGCAAACTGGACCTGCCGACTGTCCTGGCGCCCGCGATCCATTACGCCGAAAGCGGATTTACCGTATCGCCGGTGATCGGCGCATTGTGGCAGCGCGGTGCAGAGGTGTTGTCGGACCAGCCGGGCTTTGCGGATATGTTCATGCCGGGGGGGCAGGTGCCCAAAGCCGGTGAACGGTTCCACAGCGCGGAGATGGCGCGCAGTTTGCAGCGGATCGCCGAGACCGGAGGCCGTGATTTCTATGAAGGCGCCTTGGCCGAGAAAATCGCCGCCGATGCCCGCGCCAATGGTGCCGCCCTGACCTTGGCGGATCTCGCTGCGCATAAACCCGAATGGTGCGGCACAATCGCCACCGATTACCGCGACGTGACCTTGCACGAAATTCCGCCAAACGGGCAGGGGATCGCTGCCTTGATGGCGCTTGGCATTCTGGAACACCTTGATCTGGCCGACCTTCACGCTGATGATCCAGTGGCGCTGCATCTGCAGATCGAGGCGATCAAGCTTGCCTTTGCCGATCTGCACACCTTTGTCGCCGATGTGCGCTACATGACCGAGGTGACGCCGCAGGATCTGATCAACCCTGCCTATCTGAAAGAGCGCGCCAAGCTGGTGTCGCGTGATCGCGCGCAGAATTACGGCCCCGGCGCGCCCAGGACTGGCGGGACGGTTTATCTGACGACAGCGGATGCGTCGGGCATGATGGTGTCGTTCATCCAGTCGAATTATTCTGGCTTCGGATCGGGCGTTGTCGTGCCCGGCACCGGGATCAGCCTGCAAAACCGTGGGGCAGGGTTTACCTTGCAACCCGGCCACCCGAATGAAGTTGGCCCGCGCAAACGCCCGTTCCAGACCATCATCCCCGGTTTTCTGATGCAAGGCGACACACCGAAGATGAGCTTTGGTGTCATGGGCGGCCCGATGCAGGCGCAAGGCCATGTGCAGATGGTGATGCGGACGCAAGTCTGGAAGCAAGACGTGCAAACGGCCATCGATGCCCCGCGCTGGCGGTTCATCGAAGGGAAAAAGGTCGCCTGCGAATCCGCATTGGCCAAGGCCACCCGCGCCGAACTTGTCGAAATGGGACATGAGATTTCAGTAGAAACGCCAGACAGCGCCTTTGGCTTTGGTGGTGCGCAACTGATCGAGAGGTTTGAAACAGGTGGTTATGCTGCCGGTTCAGACTCCCGCAAGGATGGCCAGGCTGGGGGGTTTTAGGTTCGATGTCTGCCAGGCCGTCGAAGGTTCAGCGTTTCGACGGTGACGATGGCAAACTGATATGCGGGTCGCGCAGACCTGCGCAGCAGCGCCAGAAGATGGGCGCTACGAGAGAAGATGCCCATTCGCGAGATCGCGCGATGGCGGTTCCGACGCGGGACAAATCCCGCGTCGGTAGTGTGTTTTTCGCGTGGCTTAGAAACGATAGCCGACGCGCAGACGGAACGTGGTGACTTCGACATTCAGATTGTCATCATCGAACTCGTGATAAAGAACTTCACCCCCGGCAAGCAGGTTATCTCCGATCCGCATGTCATATCCTGCTCCTAACAGGTAGCCGACACCGTCTTCGACAGCGAAATTACCAAGAGCCGGGATGACGGAGTTAGTAGAAGCTCCGACGATACCGGCAACACCGTAAGCCAGACCATTTCCCAACGGCACACCAACACGGCCTTTCAGCCGGCTCGTTGCCTCGACGACAACAGTATTTTCCGGGCCTACTTCGTCTTCTCCCACGCGATAATTTGTCGCGTCAAAATCAAATTCAACACCGACAACTATATTGCCCAACTGGTAATTGTAACCGGCGAACAGACCTGTCGAGCCCCCGTCGCCGGTTAACGCAAGGTCTGAACCATTCTCACCTGCGCCTTTAACAGCCGCATCAATGTCAGACCCGCCAATGCTGAGACCAGCATAGGCACCGGTCCAGTCGCCTGCCCGCGCAGGCATCACGGGCTGTGCCGGCATCATCGCGACAGGTGGCTGCTCGACGGCGGGTGCAAGGCTGCCCGCCTGCGCAGTCATAGTAAAAGCACCAAAAGCCGCAGTGGCGGCAGCAATAAATTTCAAACGCATGTTCTTCTCCAGCTGGTTGATTTTTTGTAGTTATTTTATTGCTTGCCGCAGCAGGACGATTGGTTGCCAGACCGACGTGACAAAAGCGAACAGGCGAGGGAGATGTGAAATTTACTTTCGTCAACACAACCACCCTGTTGAGAAGCCGCGCAAGCGCAACCGCCCAGCCGTCATTGATCTGCAGAGGCAACCACGCCTGTGACGCCGAAGAAGTTTCAGCCAAAGATGCCTTTTGATAAAAAATGTGCCCTGCTGCGATTGTTCGACGCGCGGGGCAGATCGAATGCAACGAAATGGGCGACAATCTCGGGTTTCAACGCGATATGGCCGTCATCCGTTATGACAAGACCGACGCCCACCAATCAGCAGCTATGCATTCATATGACGTCTGCCGCGAATGCGCGGGCTTACGCTTCGTCGCCTGCGCGACTACTTTTTTTAGTCAGACATGTTGATCTGACTTAGCTGATCCTGCGTGTTGTAGATGTTGATGATGTTGCCATCCTGCTCTACCGCCACATGCACGCGTCCATCAGCAATTTCACCCTCCCACACGAGTTCGTCTTGCGCATCAAGCAGCACTGCTGAACATCCCAGTGTGCCGCAGAAGAATTCGTGATTGAGCATCATGAGTTTTGCTTCCGGACTAGCCAGATAGGCGATGCGGAAGTCCTCCGCAGTGATGGACTTGTGGAAATGGGTGCTCAGAAGTTCGGAGTTGTGCGCGGACCACATGGATTCGTCATCAGTAGCTGGCATGAAAGGCGCTGCGTAGGCTTTCCCGGTGACTTCCGAAAAGTTCAGGTGTGTGATGGTATAAGCGGCGCTTCTTGACTCAAAATTGACGCAGCCATTGACCCCGATCGTGATGACATTTTCCTGCGAGATGTCTTCTATAAGAGCCTTCTGGGCTTGGTTGAGATGGCTGCGTGCTGCCTCAGAAAAAGCAGCCCTGGCGTCATGAGACTGGAGATTGGGACCGGCGGAATCGAACGAGTCAATATGCCGCCCGCTGTTAACATTGTAGACGTTCTGCTGAAGAATTCCGCCGGCCTCCGTTATCCGTGTTCCTGTCGAACTGAAATGATCGGGCTCTGTGATGTGCGCTCTCAAAACGAAATCTGCACATTCTGCCTGCGCCATGCCGCAAGCACATCCCGCGGCCAAAAGTGTGATGGTCCCGATAATCTTCATGTCTTTCCTCGTTTCGCACAATTCATCAGGAACAGAATGGACCTGTCGCGTATTTTGGTCAGCAAATGCATCAAAGATGGCTTATGCGCGTTTTATTAGACGGATCACGAATAAAAGGATCACCGCGCCGATTGTCGCATGGATAATGGCACCTGCAATCCCAGTGCCGATACTCAGGCCCAAACCCGGCAGAAGGAGGTTCGCTACAAACGCGCCAGCAATGCCGATCACGATATTTCCGAGCAGGCCGTAGCCATATCCTTTGACGATCAGCCCGGCAAGCCAACCAGCCAAGGCACCTATGATTATTATGACGAGCAGACTGTTGATAGCCATGTTGGATTCTTCCCATTGTACGTCAGCCTGTCCGTTTCAGACAAATAAGCTGATGGGCTACCGCGTCATGCGGCGTCCCGGTTGTTCTTTTCGGATGGTGTAGAAAAGCGCGCCCGTGAGCGGCCACGAGGTCGCGCAGGATCGCACTGCACGGTCCGCTCAAGCTATCCCACGAAAATGGGCACATAGATACTGATTTCGTCATCAGGCGTGTTGCTGCAATATCACAGCTAGGTGTCTCCGCAAGACGACCGGCGCCTGCTATCCGATAGCATCAGGTCTTGCTCCATAGAAATAAAAACGCGACCCGACACATTTGCACCCTCACGTCGGTGCAAATCAGTTTCTACACGCAAAGCGGCATCCGCGTTCATCACGCGGATCCTACGAAGCCTTTCCTCTGCCGATCAATGGCAGATTCCGCCCTTCCAAAATACAACCGGCCTAGACGCGCTTTTGGCAATTCTGCTGAAAGCCAAACGTCAGGGACTGCCTACTGCGCTTTGCATCTGGCGGAAAAGAGCTTCACATAAGCAGGAACGTCATGTCCAAATTATTTCGTCGTTTGATGGGGTCGACTGTCATCGCGCTCCCCTTGGGTCTTGCATATGCGAACCTGGGCAATGCACAGTCGCTTCAGGATTTTGCTATTGTGTCTGGTGAAGCGATTACCAGCACCGGACCAACCACGGTCACCGGCGATATCGCCATCAGCCCCGGATCAGCATTTACCATCACGGGATCGTTTGTCCAACATGGCAATCGCTACATCGGAGATGCCGTTGCCTTGCGCATAAAAAACGAGCTGACAACGCTTTACACGGCACTGGCCAGTCGACAGACATCGACAAATGGCGACCTGACCGCAATCGGCGAGCTCGACAATATGGTTCTGAAAGCAGGGGTCTATGAATTTAACGGCTCGGCGAACCTGAAGGACGGCGGATTATTGACCTTCGATGGGGAAAACAATCCTAATGCCGTGTTCATCATCAACATTGAGTCAGCCCTCACGGTCGGGATCGGCGCAGAGGTCGCACTGCTCAACGAGGCGCAGGCAGGCAATATTTTCTATCGCGTTGGTAGTTCAGCAACGTTGCAGAGTTATTCCCAAATGCAGGGCCAGATTGTGGCCATGGAAAGCATTACCTTTGTCACCGGGGCTGAAATCGTTTGTGGTGCCGGATTTGCACGCAGTGGTGCGGTGACGCTTGACAGTAATACGATCCATATATGCAGTCTCGACAGCACAGATTTCGAAGAATCCGGCTCCAGCCCACTTCTTACGCAGAACGGACGTCGCGTTGCCCAGTCTTTGGCTGATATTCATAGCAGCGGTGGCACGCTGCCAATCACCTTTACAATTCTCACGGCGATTCAGTCTCCCGAGGAGCTTGCCACAAGTCTGGATCAGTTATCGGGTGAAGTTTCCACGGGGATCGCCCCGATGGGCACACAGTCGATGAATGCGTTTCTGGACGTGGTCATCGGATCGTGGCAGCGACCCATCGCTGTGCCAGCACCAGCGCGCGACGAAGGCGTTCCCTATGGCATGGTGAGCGACAAGATCAACGCGCCTTACGGCAACAAGTTAGTCCATGGCGACAGCGATGTCGTTGTCGCCACAGGGCCCGCGACAACCAGCCTCGCGCCGTCACCAGAGCTGGCCACACAATCGAGCGTCTATGCCTCACTATATGGATCAAGCAACGAGACCGATGGCGACAGCAGCCAAGGATGGCATGATCGGACCTCACAGAACCGTGGTATCGCGACCGGATTGAATTATGCGCTGAGTGATCGGACCGATCTTGGGGTCGCGCTGTCATGGAACACCGCTGAGTTTACACTGGGCGACAATGCCGGTTCCGGCAGCAGTGAAACGGTGTTTGTTGCACTGCGCGGTCGCACAGCGTCCGAGCGTGCCTATCTGGAAGGGGCCCTCGCCTTTGGACGCAGCGCCGTCACGACTGATCGGACGGTCACCGTCGCAGGGACCGACAGGCTTGTCGCCGAGACTGACGCGGATATATTGGCCGTCCACGTCGAGGCTGGCTATAGCTTGGGGAACTTTTCGCCATTCGTCGGACTGCGGGCGCAATCGCACACAACCAAGGCGTTCACAGAAACTGCAGCAGAAGGATCATCAGCCTATGCTCTGCGATATGACGAGCAGACAAGCAGGTCACTGCGCAGCGAATTAGGCGTCCAGATGCAATGGCCACTTGGCGATGTGCCCGCTGCATCGCCAACGCTCGGATTGCGCGCGGCCTGGGCGCACGAGTTTGCAACCAACGACGCCAGTACCCGGACTTTTGCCGATCTCCCTGACGCCTCGTTTACGGCATCCGGCACCACACAAGATCGTAATTCATTGATCCTTGGCGCCAATGTGGGGTTTGCGGCGACCAACGGGCTGTTTGTCGAAGGGGGGCTCAACTCTGAGCATTCCTCAAACGCCCGCAACGTCGGTGGATCGATCACGGTCGGATACACTTGGTAGGACGAGATCGGATAAGCCTATCGACATAACCACGAATGGATGGCCCTAAGGGGCCATCGGTTCACATATGCGCCTTGCGAATGACGTAAGCTACGTATTTTGGTGCCGCCCTGCGGTAAATGTCTCTTTCCCTTCTATTTACATAATAAATTTGACGTAATCAAAGGCGCGCAGACCGTGCTTTCTATGACGCGTTGCTGCTGCGGGCCTCTAGAAGGTCGGTACTCGTCACCTCATGCCCCTTTACCAGCGCCTTGCGCAGGTCGCGCAGGCGGTCTTTATGCAGGACCGTGCCGCAATCCTGGCAGGCGCTTTCAAGAAGGGCGATCTGTCCGCGGTGGATGCGCGTGCCGATCAGGCAAGAGAGCGTCAGCATGTCGAGCACAAGGGTCTGGCTCGCAGGATCCAGGTCGGGCAATTCCTGACCCATGGTGGCCCAGTCGAGTGCGATAGGCGTGTCATGATTCAGTTCTTTGCGTAGGCGGGTCAATAGATAGATCTGATTGGGATGCGCGTCGCGGCCATGAGTCAGCATTTCGCCAGTGGCATGCAAAATCACATTCTTCTCTGTCTCGTCACACTTTTCCCAAGACTGAAAATGCGCCTCGATCATGTTGTCCACGACGAGCGGTCCGAGCGTGCGCACCCGCGCCTCTTTCATGATGCGCCAGATAATATAGGCATTCCATACCGCATAAAGAGGGCCAGCAAGCAAGGGGACCATGCCGCGAATTGCCATGCGGGCCGCCACGCGCCGCAGAAACACCCGCAGAATAAAACTGCTGACGCCGACCTTGAGTTTATAGGCGATGTTGAGCGCCGTCAGCTTCCAGTTCCAGACATGCGCATAGGGATCGATGCCATAGATTTTCACCTGCGGGTTGGGGAATTCCAGCCCGGCACGCGCAAGGCTATGCGAAAGCAGTTCGCGTTCATCGCCTCCGGAGAACCGAAAGCCGGAGTGTCGCGTGATCCGCGCGATCCCACGCAACGCCAGTGCATACAGCAGCGCGATCTCTATGGCGCTGACCACCCCCGCGAAAGCATAGAATATACCCCAATATGGCAGCGTGTCCCGCCACCCGGCATCCTCGATTCCGTCAAAGATACCCTGGCGCAACCAAACCTCTGCCCCGCCGATGATCCCGCCGGACACGATCCCAGCCAGCGCCGATAATCCGATGGTCCACCGGGTGACGCGGCCAAGCTTGGACACACGCCCGCGCGACGCACCCGTGCCCCGCTCTGCACCGCGCTGCGCCAGACGGGCGGCAAATTTACGCTCCAGTATATTCGGCTCGGGCGAGTATAATTGCGCCGCTGACATCGTGACCTCTCTCGCATGCTTCAACCCCAAGGCTGGGTATAGGGTCACAACGCACCTGCGTGACGATGGGTTCAGATCGGGACGTGTTTCGCCCTGAGGCGACGAAAAAAAGTGTCCCTGATGACAGGCCTCAGTCTCTGTTCAAAGCACGATCACTGATCGTGCTGCGCAAGCTGTTCCTGTCAACAGCCGTAATCAACTCACGATCATAAAGATCGTTCACGATTTCCAGCATGGCACGCGGGTCATCCAGCGCCAGAACCTGATCGATTAACGGCTGCTTGGCCTGCGCACGCAGGGAGTTCAGGTTCACGGCGGTCATCAGGCCATCTTCATAGGCCCTGTTGAACAGCACAAAACACGCGTCGATCGCGGCCAATTCCGTTTCGCCGGTGCAGCTGCTGCCGATCGCTTCAGCGGTATTGTTGCGCAGCGTATTCATCGACACGGCGGTGATCAATTCGCTGTCGTAAAGTTCGGTGGCGGCCCGCAGGGCATCGACCATGCATTCGTAGGATTCCTGCATGTTCTCGGACGCTTCAAGCCCCGGGCGGATCAACGTGCCACGTTCGGAATTCACCATGACAGCCGAGATCAGCCCATCTTCGTACAGATCGTTGATTTCCTGAAGGTCATCTCGCGCAGCGCGCAGCGCGTCTGCAGTGGCACAGCCCGTCGAGACGACCGATGCGGGTGCATCACGGTCACCGCTTGCCGTGTAGCTCCGGCTCGCAAGCAAATCGAACGCGCTAAGATCGACGCGCCGCGCCGTCCCGTCCGCTGGCAGGTTGGATCTGTAGCTGATCGCATATTGCCCCGAAAGCTGCTCTCCGATTTGATTGTAAACGGCGGAAAGGCTGGTCGCGTCTGGCGCATTGAGATAGATCGCCCCCGTTTCGGTCGCGATCTGTTGCAGGATGTTTTGGTCAATCTCGGACCCGAGGCCGATTGTGAACACAGGCAGGTTGACCGCACCCGCGCGGGCCAGCGCATCTTCGACCCCCGCCTCACTCAGCGGCGCGCCTGCGCCATCGTCATCGACGCCGTCGCTCAGCACGATGACCGCTTTGCGCCCTTCGATCTCTTCAAACAAATCAACAGCTTCCACGATGGCGTCATATAGCGCGGTATCGCCCCGTGCCACCAGAGTGTCGACAGCCGCGATCACGGCGTCTTTGTCGGTTGTCATGGGGGTAAGGACTGAAATCTCGCGCTGGAATGTCAGCAATTGTACGCTGTCATCTTCCCCCAGCGACGTGATGAAATCCTGTGCGGCAGTCCGCGTCGCATCCATTTCGCGCGACATTGACCCTGACACGTCCACGGCAACGACAATCGACAGGGGCGGAAGCTGCGCCGCGACGGTCAGCGGTTCCTGACCCACCTCGTCTTCGCGGACGCGAAAATCATCAGCGCCAAGACCCAGAACGGGAATGCCGTCGAGTGTCACAGTGGCGAAAATGGTGACCTCGGGATAGCCGCTTGTATTCAGCTCTGAAATAGCAATTTCAGTCGCCTCTGCCGCGGCGACCCCGTCCAGGCGGGGCGTAACGGGGTTGTCTTCGGTCACTTGACTGAAAGCCGGAACACCATGCGCAGCTGCAGCGATCAGCAGCACATTCATCGCGCACCGCATGTGGTTTACGTACGAATGGGATCTGGGCATCTTTTATGTCCTTTGGCAGCGACCGGAAAGTTGTCTACCCATCTACGCTACTCAGCCGGATTATTACTGTCATCTTCGCGCGAATGTTTTTAAGGTTTCGGCGAAATTGTGCCTGCGAGAGCGGTTATGCGCGAAACATCACGGTTGGCGATCACAGCTTTTCGCTCACCGCGTCACCGACACTCTAACTACCGAAGGATGCCAGAATGACCAAAATCCGTCCCACCTAAGGCCCGGAGGATGCAGCAAGAGATCGCATCTGGCGTTCCTCGGCAGCCATTCCAAAAACCTGAATAGCCCCTTTTGGCTTAATTTCAGCATACGACCGACTTCTTAACCGTCAATACGGAGCGCGAACCGGTCTTGCGGTCATGCAGCAGGCTGATTGAGGCACAGCCATCGGCTATGCGGACGAAGCCATCATCCTTTAGCTTGCACTGTCGGAGCGATATCGCGTGCAGGTGATCCAGCAGATCGGCGCGTTGTGCTGGATGTTCCCGTGACCGACCCCAAGCGCGGGTAGCTATCGCTTCGATTTATCACGCAGCAGATGCGGTGGGCCAGCACTTCACTGGACCACCTATGCCACCTGGGCCTAAGCCGGTGTCAGTTGCGCAGCCTGTCCTTGTAACACGCGCGCATGGGCCATCATCAGCGGGCCGGTTCCTTTGGCATCGTCGCTGACGCGGGCCTCTGTCAGGTAATAATCGGGGCTACCGTCGCGATAGACACCCTCGAAGCCACCCAGACCGGCGACATGGCAGATATCGGTCAGGCAGGCTTGCCCGTTTTCCGATTGCAGCCGTGTTTGCAGGAAATCAAAAACGCGATCTTCTGCCTTTGCGATCTGTTCCGTGCCCAGCCCAAGCCCGGCGGCACTGGCAAAAGCATAAGCAAACATCGCCGAGGCAGAAGTCTCGGTATAATTGCCCGCAAGTTCGGGCATATTGATCACCTGCCACCACCCCCCGTCACCCGCTTGTAACGCGGCCAGATGCGCCAGCAAGGATTGCGTTGGTTTCAGCAATTCCGCCTGCGCAAAAGCGTCGATGCCCACAAGTTCCGCGCAATCGACCAGTGCCATCGCCTGCCAGCCGAGGGCGCGCGCCCAGACGCTGGGGGATTGGCCAGTCGCGCTGTCGGCCCAATCCTGCACGCCTTCGGCATCGAACCCATGCGCATAAAGCCCGTCTTGGCGGATCGTCACCCCAAGCGCGGCACGCATCTGCGCCAGCGCATCCTGCACGCGCGCCGGATCCTCGACATGTTGTGCATATTCAATCTGAAACGGCAGCGCCATATAGAGACCGTCCAGCCAGACCTGATGCGGATAACGCAGTTTGTGCCAGTAATTGCCGGTCTTGGTGCGCGGATGCGTTTCCAACTGCCGCGCCAGCAGTCCCGCCGCGCGCATCCAGCGGGGGTCACCTGTCCAGCGGTCCAGCGCGAACAAGACGCGACCCGACAGGATATTGTCGATATTGTATTCGTCGATCCGGTAGCCTTGCAAAGTACCGTCGTGGCTGACCTGCGCGCTGGCCAGACGTTCCAGATGCGCGCGCCAGCGGTCCTCGCCTGTCGCGTCATGCAGCATGACCAGCCCGCGGTAAATGCAACCATCCTCATAGCACCATGCGCCGGCTTTATAGGGCTGATAGCGGGTCACGAAAGCGTCGAAATAATCTAGCATGGGGCAAGGTCCTCCTGCGGCAGCGGGGCTTGGGGCAGATCATCGGGGGTGGCCATGTCGCAATGCGTGACCAGCACCCCGGCGCCCGCGACAGGCAACAAACCATCCGCCATCAGCGGGATAGCGGGGGTGGCACCGTCGGCAAAGCTGACCTTGGCCGCACCAATCCGCAGGCCGATCACCCGGCTTTCGGGCAGGCCGAGACAGGCGGCAAAGGCAATGCGGACATTGCGCGCGGTGATCCTTTCCATCGAGATGTTGCGGATTTGCGGGGTCAGCTTGGTGACCGGGGCGGGCAAGCGCGACTGCACGATATCGGAATGGCCGTCATGGTCGCAAAAATAATGCATGTTGATCGCCAGCACCGTATCGACACCGTCGAAATCAACGTCGCTCAGGTGGATATCTTCGACGATACCGCCGCGCCCGCGCCTTGTCTTGATCCGCAGGCCACGATCTGTGCCTGTCATCTGGCACTGGCTGATACGCACATTGCTGACGCCACCCGACATTTCCGATCCGATCACCACGCCGCCATGGCCATGTTCCATCAGGCAATGGCGGATACGGATGTCGCGCGTGGGGGACAGATGCGATCCGTCGCCATCGTCACTACGCTTGCCCGCCTTGATCGCCATGCAATCATCGCCGGTGGAAAAGCGCACGCCTTCGATAATGACGCCTTCGCAGCTTTCGGGGTTCAGCGCGTCGGTGTTCGGGCTGTCGGGCGGGTTTTCGATATGCAGCCCGATAAAGGCCAGATTGCGGGACTGGCAGGGATGCAGCGTCCAGCTGGGCGAATTGGTCAACGTCGGCCCCATGACGGTCACATCCGCGCAGCCGACAAGATGCAACAGCCGCGCGCGGCGGGCATTATTGCGGGTGCCTTTGGGCCATGTCCACCAATCGCCACGCGCACCGCCGCCATCGACCAGACCGGGGCCGGTGATGGTAATCTCCGTCGCATTGATCGCGGTGAGGATCGCGCGATAGCAATTGTCGGGCAAGCCTTCCCAACTGCCGCCCTGGTCGGCGGGCAGGATCGGGAAATCATCGCGGTCACCGGGTGCCAGCAGGCGCGCGCCCGCGGCCAGATAGATATGCCGATGCGACGGGATCAGCAGCGGCGTGACGATCCATTCGCCGGCAGGCACGATCAGGGTGCCGCCATCGGGCAGCGCGTCGAGATCAGATTGCGCCATTTCGGGGTCATTCAGCACATGCGCCCCAGCGCAGGCGGCGGTGGTGAAGGCCAGTTCACCCAGTCCTGTGACCGCCAGCCGCAGCGCGGTCGCTGGTGGCAGATCGTCCAGCACCAGTACGGCGCGGTCTGTGGTGCCGCGGAGGGTCAGGTCCGGACCGGTCAGGTGCCAGTCGAGTGCTGCGGGCAGGAAATAGCGTGCCTCGGGCACAAGCAGGCGCAGGGCAGCGGCACGGGGTGTGGCTGACAAAAGCTCTATCTGGGTCATGGATTCGGGTTTCTGAAAGGGGCCGGGGCGCGACTTCGCGCCCCGGCGTTTAAGGTCAGGAACGGAACTGCCGCAAGGCGCGGTTGATGCTGCTGATGATATCAGCCGCTGCATCCTCGGCGCTGATCTGGCCATAGGCGACACCTTCGAGGTTATCGGCAAAGGCATCACGCACGCGCGGATGTTCGTTGAACGGCGACACGACCGGGCCGCTGCCGTTTAGTACCAGTGCATTCGCGGCGGCGACGTTTTCATTGATCAGATCACCGTCCTGCAACAGGTCAAACGCGACTTTGCTGGCAGGCACACCGCGGGAATCGCCCAGAATCTCAATCGCCTCGGGATCATTGAGCAGGCAGTCGATGATTTCTGCCGCGGCTTCGGGATGCTGCGAATGGCGCGAGATCGAGAACAGCATCGACGGTTTGCTGTAGGTGCCTTCGGTCACTGCACCTTCGATGGTCAGCATCGGCACCGGCACCAGTTCCTGATCGGCCCCCAGCGGGTCAGCATATTTGGCATAAGCGGAATCCCATTCGAACGTGCCAGCGATCCGGCCATCGGACCAAGGGCGCATTTCGAACAATTCGATATTGCCCTCGCCCGCGACCTGACGCCAGCTCCGGATCGCGCCACTTTCGACCAGATTTTCGTAGAAACGGATGCCTTCCAGCAGCTCTTCTTCGGTCCAGGCGACAGTCATCGTCTCATTGTCGATCAGGTCCTTGCCGGTCGCCTGCGTCACAGCGCCCGAGACAAGGAAGATCGCGTTCAGGCCAGCCGCCTCGAAAGGGTAGTGATCCTCGCCCAGTTGTTCACGGAACACAGGGGCAGCCGCTATCACATCATCCCATGTCTGCGGGATCGGCAGGCCGACCTTGTCAAACGTCGTCTTGTTGAAGAAATAGACGCGGCCTGTGGTGGACACGGGAATACCGTTCAGCACGCCGTTCATTTCGCCACCGGAAAGCTGCGCTTCGGTAAATTGGCTCAGATCGATGATATCAGCATAGTCCCGCAGATCGGCAAAGCCATCACCTTCGCGCGAAAACAGCGGCAGCCATGGCCAGTTGATCTGCATGATATCGGCCTCAGTCCGACCGGCGATCTGGGTGGTGATGCGTTCCTGATGGCCCGACCAGCCAGTAAATTCGGCCGCGACCTCGTGCCCCAGTTTCGGGCCGCAGTGATTCAGCGCCTCCTGTGTCTGGGCGTGCCGGGCGTCGCCGCCCCACCATGACATGCGCAAGGTTTCCGCCTGCGCGCCTGTGGCCAGAACCCCGGCCAGGATGGTTGTTGATAGCAGTTTCATTGGGTCTCCCCTCCCTTAGTGAAGTTGCAGCAGCGAGATATTGTCGCCGCTTTGGTCGAAAACATGCGCCTTGCCGGGTTCCAGGTTCAGCGTGACCGCTGTGCCCCGTTCCAGATCGACGTAGTCGGCGGCGGGCAGCACCGCGACCAGCCGTGCATCGGCGACGGATAGGTGCAGAACCACCTCATGCCCCATGAATTCTGCGCCCGTGACATGGGCTTTCAGCCCATGCGCGGTTCCCACGCGCAGATGCTGTGGTCGGATGCCAAGCGTGACATGACCTGCCGGGTCTTGCAGGCGGGCCATCAGTTCATCAGGCAGCGCCAAGGCCTGATCGCCGATATGGAACTGGTTGCCAGACAAGCGCCCGTCGATCAGGTTCATTTCCGGGCTGCCGATAAAGCCTGCGACAAAGGCATTGGCAGGCCGGTCATAAAGCGTCTTGGGGTCCGCCACCTGCATGATATGGCCGTCCTTCATCACGCAAATCCGGTCGCCCATCGTCATCGCCTCGGTCTGGTCGTGGGTGACATAAATGACGGTCGATGACATGCCTTCCTGCTTCAGCCGTTTATGCAGATCAGTGATCCGCACCCGCATCGAGGCCCGCAGTTTGGCATCCAGATTTGACAAGGGTTCGTCGAACAGGAATACCTCGGGTTCCTTGATCAACGCACGGCCCAGGGCCACACGCTGCGCCTGACCGCCGGACAATTGCTTGGGCAAACGGTCCAGCAATTCCTCGATCTCCAGAATGCGGGCGACATCGGCTGTCTTGCGCGCGATCTCGGCCTTGGAGGCCCCTTGCAGGCGCAGGCCAAAGGACAGGTTCTTGCGCACTTTCATATGCGGATAAAGCGCGTAATTCTGGAACACCATCGCGATGCCGCGCGCGCCGGGTTGCAGGCGGTTCACCACCCGGTCGCCGATGACAACATCACCGCCAGAGATGCTTTCCAGCCCGGCGATCATCCGCAGAGTCGTGGATTTCGCGCAACCGGACGGGCCGACAAGCACCATGAATTCGCCGTCGTGGACATCCAGATTGATGCCATGCACGGCCTTGAACGTATTGGCATAGGTCTTTTCAAGGTTTCTGATTTGAAGGCGGGCCATAGGATTATCCTTTCACTCCCCCCACCGAGATACCCTCGATGAAGTAGCGTTGTGCGATGAAGAAAACGATCAGGGCAGGCAGCAGGGCGAGCACCGACATGGCAAGAATACGGTTCCAGTCAAAAGCCTCTGTCGTGTCGATGGACAGTTTCAGCGCCAGACTGACAGGGAAGCTTTCCACCGATGACAGATAGATCAGCGGCCCAAGGAAATCGTTCATCGTCCACATGAACTGGAACAAGGCGACCGAGATCAGCGCAGGGATCAGCATGGGCACGACGATATAGATCAGAGTCTGGAAAGAGTTGGCACCGTCGACGCGCGCTGCCTCTTCCATGTCGCGCGGGATGGCGCGCAGGAACTGGATCAGCATGAAGACAAAGAATGCATCCCCCGCAAAGGCCGATGGCACCCAAAGCGGCAGATAGGTATCCAGCCAACCCAGATCACGGAACAGGATATATTGCGGCACGCGGGTCACCACATTGGGCAAAAGCAGCGTGGCGATCAGGCTGGCGAACAGCAGCTTTTTGAACCGGAATTCAAACCGGGCGAACCCATAGGCGACCAGCGCGCAGGAAATTACGGTGAACACGGTTTTTGGCAGGATGATCAGGAACGTGTTCCAGAAAAACCGCCCGAATGTGTAAGGGGTCGAGGTTTCCCAGCCCTTGCGATAGCCGTCGAGCGTCGGTTCCTGCGGGATGAACCCGATGGAATTGAAAATCTCTTGATTGGATTTGAACGACGCCCCGATCAGCCATAACAGCGGATAAAGCATGATAAAGCCGACGACGATAAGCAAAGTGTAGCGCACGAAGGCCGACAGGCGTTCGGCGCGCCGGTCTTCGGTATTGAGAATGATGTTGCGCGCGGGTGTCGCGGTCGCAGAGACCAATGTTGTTTCAGGCGTGCTCATGCGCTCAGCTCCTTTTGTCGCCAGCGTAATAGACCCATTTTTTCGACGACCAGAAGGCGACGAGGGTCAGGACCATGATGATGACGAACAGAACCCAGGCGATGGCAGAGGCATAGCCCATGTTGAAATTCTTGAACGCTTCATCATAAATATAGAGGGGCAGCAGATAGGTAGACCGCAGCGGCCCGCCGCCGGTGATCACGTAGGGGCCGTTGAATTCCTGGAACGCCTGCACCATCTGCATGATCAGGTTGAAGAAAATCACCGGCGTGATCAGCGGCATCGTGATGTGCCAGAAGCTGTGCCACTTGTTGGCCCCGTCAATCGCCGCAGCCTCGTACAGCGATTTATCGACAGCCTGCAAGGCGGCAAGGAAAATCACCATGGCCGATCCGAATTGCCATGTCCGCAGCAGTGTCAGCGTGAACAGCGCATTGACCGGGTCACCGAACCAATTGACGGGGTCCAGCCCGATACTGGTCAGGATGAGGTTTACCAGCCCCGCATCGGCGAAGATATAGCGCCACAGCACCGCAATCGCGATGGAGCCGCCCAGAATCGACGGTACGTAATAGGCCGTCCGAAAAAACCCGATGGCCCGCAGCCGGTAATTCAGGATCACCGCGATAAACAGGGCGAAAGCCAGTTTCAGCGGCACCGTCAGGAACACGTAAAGCAACGTGACATTCAGTGACCGTTTGAAAGTACGGTCCGACATCAGGTCGCGGAAATTCTCCAGACCGATCCAGATAGGGCTGTTGATCAGCGTGTAATCTGTAAAGCTCAGATAGAGCGAGGCCAGAAACGGGATCATGGTAAAAACCAAAAGCCCGATGATATAGGGTGTCAGATAGGCCAGCCCCAGAAATCGGCTTTCCATAGCTCCTCCAGCTTAGATTGTGTCGCGGCGCGCGGTCAGGACTGCGCGGGCGACTTGGGTGTGATCCTTGGGAATTTGTGGGCCAATCAGACGGACACATCCCGGTGCAGGACGGTCCTTACAACAGGTCGTCTTCAGACTGGCCATCAAATCGCTCCTCCCTCGATCTGATTGATGTCACAAGCTTTCGCTTGCGCCGTGTTCGACTAATATGCCAGATTTGCGCAAGGTTGGAATTGACAAACACGTAGAAAAAGATGGACGAAATTGAACATGCCGATCAGACCATCGCCCTGCGCCCGACGCAAGGGAATGGCGTGTTGTCGGGTATTCCCCTGCGGGCGCTGGATCTGACGCTGACCCGCTCTGCGATCCGGATGCGCCATTCGCACAGCTGGTCGATTGAAAAGGTGAATGCCGTCCATGATCTGGTGATCTGCCTCTCGGGTACCGGGCAATATGAAATGGAAGGGCAATCGATCTGCCTGACCCCCGGCATGGCGATGATGATTCGCGCAGGCACGCCGTTTCGCGGCTATAACCCTGACCCAGAGACAATCTATACCGGACTGGCGCAGCATTTCCGGCTGGACTTGTTTGGCCGCCATGACCTGCTGGAACGGATGAAAACCCGCCCCGTGGTGCGGTTGGGCAACTGGCCGATGCTGGCCCCTCTGGTGCAGCATTACCGTGCCACCGCGCCCGCGAGTTCAACCACATCGGTCATGCATTTCGCCTTCATGGTGATCCTGAATCAGTTCATCGAGGATGCATTTCTGGGATGGCAAAACGTCCAAGACAGCGCCTTGGACCAGTCCGAAGGTCTGCCCATGGCGGTGATGATCGCCGCCACCCAGATCGCGGCTGATCCGCTGAAACCCGGCCTTGCCGACGTTGTCGTCGCGGATGCGCCTTATAACGACACCTATTTCCGGCGCGAGTTCAGCAAACGGCTGGGGCTGACCCCGGCGAAGTATCAGGAATTCAAGCGGATGGAGATCGCGATGCAATTGCTGGAGGCAGGCTATAGCGTTGCAGAAACCGGCCAAAGGCTGGGATTTTCCGACAGCTATTATTTTTCGCGCCTGTTCAAACGCCATATCGGCACCAGCCCGCGTGGCTGGCAGGATCAGGTACGCCGCCGTCGCGACGGTGCCTGGCCACGCGGCCAGGAAGATGGCGAGATTATTTATCCGCTACGTCCCGGCGTTTAGCAACTGTATCTGTCAGGCCGTCGCAGCCGCCTAGGTCTGGCCGCTCTGCACAACGAAAGCGCGATGGTGATGCCTGCACTCGGCGACATCGAGGTATTCCTCCTAGCGTCCATCCGCCGGTTTAACCTCGAAAATGACAGCGATCATGTGGTAGATTTGGGGCCGGGGGGCGCGGACGCGAGCTTCAGGAATGTCCTGTCTTCGCGGTGCAGGAACTGCTCTTTCTGATCGAACTGATAGTTTTTAGCGCAAAGCGACCACGCCGATCACCGACAGCGTGATCAGAGCGAGACCGCCCGCCTCTCGCATCGTGATCCGCTCGCCAAAGAAATAGACTGCGAACAGCGAGAAGATGACCTCCACCTGCCCCACCGCAAAGACCATCGCCGCATTTTCGAGCGTGAAAGCGGTGAACCAGCACAGGCTACCCGCCATACCCGTCAGCCCCATCCAGACAGCAATGCGGTGCGCGGCGATCACCTTGCCAACCTGCCCCGGTTCGCGCCAGATCAACCAGAGCGACAGCCCAATGGCCTGCAGTAGTGTGACTATCGCCAGCGACAGGCCGGCACGGAGCAGCGGGTCATCGCTCGCGATTTCCAGTGTCGCGCCGCGATAACCCACAGCCGACACTGCGAACAACGCTCCCGAGATGATCCCCAGTGCCGCCGCCCGATTGCTCAAACGGTGCCACCAACGCCCTGTGAGCCCCGGCGTTTCCGACAGGATCAGGACGCCGGCAAGACCGAGCAGGATTGCGCCGATGCCCGCCGCTGAAATCCGGTCGCCGAGGATCAGCAAGCCCACGAGGGCTGTCTGCACCACTTCGGTTTTCTTGAAGGTGATCCCCACCGCGAAATTCCGCTCCGCGAAGAGCGCGACGACACACCATGTTGCCAGAATTTGCGCCAGCCCACCTGCCAGCGCATAGGCCCAGAACGCAACCGTGGTGCCGGGCCATGTGGCCTGGCTGAGAAGGAAATAGCCGAATGTCAGCGCGATGACGAAAGGGGCTGCATAGACGAAGCGCGCCAATGTTGCGCCGCCTGCGCTGAGCGGGCCCATGCTGAGGTGTTTTTGCAGCATGAACCGCAGCGTCTGAAACGCGGCGGCGGCAATCGAAAGGGTGACCCAAAGCTCCATGCGCCCCTATGGCGCGGAATGACGCGCGCTGCCAGAGGCCATAAGCTCAGAAGATCAGCAGGATTGGCCGCGCACCATCACCCAGTAATCACCACGCTTGCCGATGCCATATGCGGCCACGCCATGCCGCAGGATTTTGGCACGGTGACCGGACGAGTTCATCCAGCCGCGCCTCGCCTGCGCATCGCTCAGCCAGAGACAATCAAACATATGGCGGCTCCGGTTAGCGCCATCAACATCACCAGGATTACCTGCGCCAACGGTTCCAGTCACTGACCGAACCGGCAAAAGCATTGATATCCACCGGACCGCGAATGCCGGGCACAATACCGGTGCCTGTATATTGCCAAAACGCCCAACGCTGTCCGGGATAGACGGTTGATGGATGGCCCGCGACGGACCGCAACCAGAATTCGGTTCCCGCCAGATTGCCGATTCCCGTTTCACGATAGAAATCCACCGTCGTGTAGATGACAGGTCGCTGGCCGTAATGGGCTGTGAGAATATCAAGAAACTTCGCAGCTTCTGCTTGCACGACGGCAGGTCCGGGGCGGTATGGGCAGGTGCGCGATTGATGGTTCCATTCCAGATCCAGCACATGGGGCAGGTCAGAAGAATCGCGTGGCACATGCTGGATGAACCAGCGGGCCTGTTCTTCGGCAGGTCGGCAGAAGAAATAGAAATGATAGGCCCCGCGCGGCATGCCAGCACGTCCAGCACCCTGCCAATTGTCTTTGAACGCTGGGTCGGTGTGATCGCCACCTTCCGTCGCCTTGATGAAGGCAAATGAAATGCCGGCCTTGCGTACTGTGGGCCAGTCAATGTCACCCTGCCAGCGCGACACATCGATCCCGTGAACCGCATAGGCGGATGGCGCGCGCCCGTCCCACGGATGCGGCTTGTTATCGCCAAAGGCTGGAAAGCTGATTTCGACAGGGCGGGCTGCTGACATCACCGGCTCTGCCGCCCGCATGGTGACGGGTGGGGCGTTGTAGTATTGCCGCCCCGGACTGGCGCAGGCCAAAAGCAGTAGCGGCAGTGAAAGCTTCAAAAACCGGGATAGTGCCAAGCGCATGCGTTTTCCTGCCCATTTATTTTTCGCCACCTTTGCAAAGCCGGAATTACAATGTCACGAAGCGACTGCATTGCGCAGATCACATCCGCGAGAGCACGTAACCAAAACCCTTGGCGGTGCAACGAAAAGAGTCTCGAAGGATGCATCACCCGGCTTTCCAAACAGAAGCTCGCCGGTCATCACAAAGTTGCACCGCAGCAACAGCGGTCAAGGTCCGGAATGGGCCGGTCATATCAATGGTGGGATTGGACGTCTCAACGGAGCGATACTCCTACTTCGCAATTCAACTTTGAGTCCAAACCCGCCGGTAATGTGTCAGCCTGGCAACGTGACGATGATTGCGCCGCGACGGGTCGCCACGACGGTATGTTCGTATTGCACAACTGGTGCGGCGGGCTCGCTGTAAAGTGTCCAATCATCATCGGGCCGTGATGCGGCCCATCTCCCGCCCTGCGATAGGAACGGCTCCACAGTCAGCACCAGGCCCTTGTGTATCCGCCGGTTATCTCCCTTGGTTGGCCACGTCGGAACTTCGTCCGGAGCCTCATGCAGCGCTTTTCCAACCCCATGACTGGCAAGGTTCCGGATCAGAGTATAGCCGCGTTTGGATGCGAAGGCACCGATGGCGTTGCCGATCCCCGCCAGTGGTTTGTCATGCCCTACCTGCGAGATGCCGATCTGCATGGCGCGCTGCCCGTCGCGACGGAGCTGGTTCAAGTCTGGATGAACCGACCCGAGCGCAAAGGATGCCCCTGTATCTGCGAAGTAGCCATTGAGTGACGCAGACACATCAATGTTGACCAGATCCCCCTTTGCAAGCCGACGCTCGCCGGGAATGCCATGGGCGATTTCCTCGTTGACGCTGATGCAGGTCGTGCCGGGAAAATCATACGTCGCCTGAGGTGCCGACACAGCGCCTTCCCGCTCCAGCAACTCTCGACCGATGCTATCCAGCTCGCGTGTTGTCATCCCAGGCGTCATGGCCTTGGCCATGGAATGCATGGTGTTGGCAACTATGCGACCAATCTTCTTCAGACCATCAAGTTCATCTTGGTGTGTGATTGTCATCTTCTGTCTCGATCTTAGGTGCCGGCGCTTTGTATGTAACATTGGTGGGCGGCACTGTCTCGCACAGCTGACTATTATTAAATGGCGCAGATGCTAATTCGCTCACGTATAACCGGTTCGGTGATTGCCTTATGCAGAGTCTGGTTACGCGTCTATGGTCAGCGGTGGAGCGCTTGGCGCGCGGCTCTGGCCAACGCGACAGATGCGGGGGCGCATCTGTGGACTGCAACCGGCAGTTGCCAGTCACGCCAACGATGCAGATCCTTCACCTATTTCTGTGTAAACCCAAACCATCCTGTCCAGTATCCACAGTTTGGTCAGCATCGTAATTGCGAGCCCGGTCGTCGTCATTGGGACGTTTAATACCGCCAATCCTGTGAGCAATAAGATGGTGCCAGCAGATGTCGAGATCGTCAAATTCCGGATAACCGGTGCATGATGCGCGAGATCACGATCCTTGCCGCGCGCTAGCCAAATGTGCTCGCCCAAGACACCTTTCGTCATCCAGTTGTTTACGGACGCAGGAGGAGAGAAAAGGCGCGGGTTCAACCATGTCCACAAAAGCACAATAGCCACAGGGATCATCGCCCACCAACCGATCCAGACCCGGCTCCAGACAGCAATCGCAAATAATGGTAAGATCGAAACACGCGACCAGCCGCTCCATGGGTTTGCATGGCGCGCCCATACGTCATCATCCATGATCATTAGCCGCTGTGCGGCCCTGATTAAGGCGTCCATTCCTTCATGCACTCCGTCCCGTGACTAAAACCCCAAAGCGGATCAGTGTGTTCTGTTGCCGCAAGCGGGCTGTCTGGCAACGACGACTACTTTAGTGGACGGTCGCAGCAGCATCAATGTCTGCTTGAACCCATCCCCACCATGCGGCTACTCGGCTCGCAATAAACGCGGCGTGGTGATCGACCCTCGTGATCAAGTTCTATCTTGGGCTGCGCGTGCCGATGAAAAATTTTGGCGTGCCAGCTAGGTAATTCTGAACTTCTGCAAAGCTGCTAATATCCCAAACTTACCAATTGAATCTTTACGCTTGCTGGCTTCAATCTGCCGCTGCGAAATGATCGAGTTGGTCTTGGAATGCCTTCTTGAAGGCAGGCCGCGATATTGCTCTTTTGACATAAGCTCGGCAATTCGGTAAATCATCAAGGGCTTCGAAACGATCAGCCAGCCGCAGAACGTCTGCCATGACAATGTCAGCAATTGAAAACGCGCCAGCCAGCCATTCACGATCAGTCAAGTAGTACTCCATGTGACTAAGACGTGCCGCAAGAAACCCATCAAGTGCCTGACGCCCTCGTGTTTGTACTTCATCGTCCGAGAACTTGAAAATCGTGAAAGGCAAGACTGCCATTTCCACAGAATTTAGCCCTGCAAACAGCCACGTGATGACTTCGGTGCGACCCTTAGGATCGGCAGGCATCAGCTTTCCGCTTGTTTCTGCAACGTAGAGCAAATCGGCGCCGCTCTCGAAAATCGAAGTTTCGCCGTGTGTCAGCCAAGGCACCTGACCGAATGGCTGATGGCGATAGTGTTCATCCCCGCGATCTTTGAACGGGGTGCTTTGAACAGCGTATTGGAGACCGGCTTCTTCCAGCGCCCATCTAAGGCGAATGTCTCTGACGTAACCGCGCGGTAAGTCAGGAACCCAATCAAATGTTGTTATCGTGATCTGTGTCATGGGGCTAAGCTAGCAGCAGGGCTTGCATCTGTCGAATGGCAGCAAAGCCCCGCTTAGCTGCCAGTTCCTCTACGATCAGCGTCGGCAAATTCGATCAAGTCTGAGGTGCTCCCCATTCCTTGGACGGGATCTGGCGTTTTCTAAGCTCTTCTTTGCTCCAGCTGATCGGGTTGGGTAACTTCGATTTGCAGTGATCCGGACCGGCGCAGACGGTCTGTCTAGGCGAAGGATTCATGATGTCGGGCGGACCAAACCAATAGATCGCCTCGTTCAGCGCTTCGACGCAGAAGTCGGCCTCCAGCGTATTTGAGATTGCAGCCGATGAAGAAACCATTGTTGGCTGGGTCTATCGCTGGAACACGGGCGCGTTGGCAGTCCGGTGGGACTTGCATTGCCCACAGCGCGTCTCAAAGATTCACTCGGATCTCTGCGATGCCCATAAAGCAGAGATCAATTTCGCATCTCTCACGCAGCTTCCCTGTCGCGACGACTGACCTGGAAGACTTCGCGAAGTTACGACACCGTTCCGGTGGTGTGCTCGGCTTATCGAGTTGATTGCCGTTCGGCCAAGGCAAAAGTAGTGAGGGCGAGATTTTAGTCTCAGCTTAAAATTACATAAAACGAATTATGCGCCATTTTTTGTGTAGCCGGGCACATTCTAAACTGGGTTGCGACAAAGCCCCTATCTTGCTGATCAAAAGATATCTTTACAACATCGACAGCTTTGTAGGTTACGAAAGTTGAAACGCCAGACCGAATGGTCGATGATTAAATGTGAATCTGCAAAAGAGTGAACATTGTGAGCCAAGAGAATATCGCAGGTTGGTGCTCAGTGCACCCGGCAAAATTTGAGATCGCCGAGGCAATGCCGCAGATAGTCTGGTCAGCCCGATCCGACGGCACCGTAGACTGGACAAACCGTGAATTCGGACGCTTAACCGGACTTCATAATCTCAATCATGATGCCGAAGATTGGCTATTGGGCATTCACCCAGATGATCGCGCCGCGGTGCTTGCTGACTGGAGAGAGGCAGCCACTCAGACGGTGCCGTACCGCGCTGAATGTCGTCTATGGTCCGCCGAAGAAAGGACATGGCGTTCGCATTCGGTTAATGCTCGCCCGCATCTTGATTCAACTGGTCAGGTCACCCGTTGGTTTGGCACAGCAACCGATATTCATGATTGTCGAGTGCCTAAGAAAGACCACGAATTTGAGTTGCGATTGGAAGTTGTCGAACAGCTTATTTTGGGCAAGATCACAGTATGCAGCAGATTGTCCGATATCCTCGATGATATCTGCGCCGCGATCACCAATGTCTTTGAAGGCCCACGCGTCTGTATACAGCTGTACGAAACGCCAACGCGGGTGACAAAAGGCCCTGTAGACGATGATGGTGGTAGCTCGTTGTCACAGTTATCTTCACAGATGTCCGATCAAGTTATTCAATCGGCTTCAGTGCCAATTTATGATGCCAGCGAGCTATTGATTGCGCGCTTTCGACAACAGGAGGACGCACCTGGTCCATTGAGTGGTTCCGACGTCAAACTTCTGCAACGCATGTCAGATCTCGTTTGCAAAGCGATAGCGCGCATTCAACGCCGCGACAGCCTCAATGAAAGCGACATGCGCTACCGCAGCCTCTTCGACTTTCTTCCGATTGCAATCTGGGAAGAAGATATCTCCGACATCACTGCGAAACTGAACGCAATCCGAAGGTCAGGGGTGGAAGACTTTGAAAATTGGCTCGACGTGAACTCCTCTTTCATTGATGAGGCTCTTTCAGTGCTCCATACGCTCGATGCAAACCGCGCCGCCAGACGGCTATACAATTTCACTGACAATCCTGATTATCTTTTCCAAGCCGTAATTGGCATCGCTGATGAGCCAGAGTTTCGCGCATCAACACGCGACATGTTGGTTGCTGTTTGGAATGGCAGCACGGAACTCCAGACCAGCTATAGAGTCCCACAACCGGATGGAACGAAGCGCGACGTCTTGGTTTGGCTCCGGTTACCTGAAAATGGTAATGGCAGGATTATCCGGGCCGAAATTGACATTACGGCGCAGCGTCGGGTCGAGGACCGGTTTCGACATGTCGCACAAGCGTCCAGCGACTACATTTTTGACCGGGATTTCGCCAGTGAGACAACTTGGGTCAACGATGCCGCTTCTTGGATCAAAAATCATGCCGCCGGACCATGCGAAGTGCCCCGCAATGCTTGGGTCGAGAGCGTTCATCCCGAAGACCGCGATGAAATTCTAGCGTCAATTACAACAGCGATCACGACAGGTGAAGTGTTCTGGGAAGGCGAGTATCGGCTTAGGCAAATTGCCGGAAACTACATTCCCGTGCTTGAGCGCGCCAGTATTCTGCGAAACGAAGACGGTAAACCAGACCGGATGATCGGCAACATTATTGATCTGACGGAGCGGAGAGAACTGGAGGCACAGTTGCGCCAGTCGCAACGTCTCGATGCGATAGGGCAGTTGACTGGTGGTGTCGCACATGACTTCAACAACCTCCTGACTGTCATTCTAGGAAATGCCGAGACATTGGTGGATGCCCTTTCTGCTGATCATCAGGCTGTCAAGATGGCACAGCAAATCTTGTTTGCTTCGGAGCGGGCTGCGGATCTGACGCAGCGGCTACTGGCCTTCGCGCGCAAGCAGCCGCTCTCACCCGGCGATTTCGATGCCAATGCCGTGGTAAAAGATATGCGGACACTGGTCGAACGTAACCACGCCATTGATACCGTAGCTTACGCGGCTTGACTGCCCATTGCGGATGCCATCGGCGCCCAGTTCCAAGGCAGCAATTCATCAAGCCGGTTGATCTTGTGATCGTGGATGCG
>NZ_JBKBQY010000020.1:0-39469 GCF_046292185.1 Yoonia sp. | reverse complement strand
AGCCCAAGTTTACCTCGCATTCCGATCCCGCCAGTCAGTGGACAGCGGCCCGCAAAGGCCCGGCGTTCTTCAGCTATACCGACAATTATCTCATCGACACGGATCACGGTGTCATCTTGGATGTGGAACCCACCCGCTCCATCCGGCAAGCCGAGGTTGGGTCGACAAAAACGATGCTGACGCGGGTGAAAGACAAATTCGGCTTGGTCCCTGACTGGATGATCGCCAGGACTGTTGCATTAACAGCCATCTTGTCGTGAAGTTATTGATGAAAGCTGTTGTGCAGTGCCTCCCGGGTGCGGGCCGCAACAGTGCCCGATGAAGGGCGACGACGGTCGAAGGCGAACACCAGGCCAGTAATGGCACGATCAAGACATAATAAAGCCGCAATATCCCGCATATTGCAATTCCGGGATCATAGATGTCAGACATTTTGTCTTTTGTTTTCGAAGGTTTTTTTGAGAAATGCCCTTTTACCGTATCCGAAAGGCGATCGTGCTTGACCGCGACGGCGCGCCCTCTCGTCCAGTCCGCCGTTACATCGCAGAACGATGCGTTCTGAAGCTGGGGGCTTTTGAATGGTGGTGGCCGGTCGCCGGCTGGACGTGGCGGCCGACGGCGCCAGAGGCTCAGAACGATGCAGATCGTCACGTGAGGGCGTGCACCATCAAGCAAGCCGCACGCTGCACCACGCGAGTAAATATGAGCGGTTCTGTCCAACCGACAGCGCGCGCGCCGGAGTCACCACCTCCGCCCACGCCCACGCACTAGTACAGACAGGAACCGGGAATGATCGACTGGGATGTAAAGCGCGTCGACAGCCAGATCGCGACATTCTTTGACCAGTTGCGTGACAGGCTGAGCGACATGACGCCGGTGATGAAGGACATCGGAGAGCTGATGGTTACCGTCACCAAGCAGCGCAGCATAGAGCGTCTCGGGGTCAGGGAGATGTGTCGCTAAAGCTGCCGGTACATTCCATGCCAAGGATATCATAGCATTTGTTACAACATCATTCGTCGTCATCCCGAACGCCGAAATATCACCGGGGATAGCGGGCTTTCACGGACTGGTGCCATTCGATATGGCTGCCAGCCCCGCATCGGCCAAGTGTTCCCTGTCCGGCAAGTCCCGCAAACTCGCCAGCCCGAAGGCGACCAGAAACGCCTCTGTGGTGACAAAGGTGTAGGGCGCGCCACGCTGTGGCGCGCGCGGCCCCGTCCCGATCAGCCCCTGCCCATGCAGCCGCCCGATCAGATCGCGGCTGATCTCCTTGCCGAAAATCTCCTTCAGCCCCTCGCGGGTGATTGGCTGGTGATAGGCAATCGCCGCCAGCACCGCGGTATCGAATGCGCTCAGGTCCAGCCGCTGCCCGCCCGCATCCGCCGCCGCGCGGATCGCCGGCGCATAGGCGGGCCGCGTGCGCAACATCCAGCCGCTCGCGACCTGCACCACCTCGAATGCCCGGCCTTCCAAATCAGCGGACAGGTCCGCGATCAGCAGATCGACCGACGCCCCCTGCCCCACGACGCGCGCCAGATCCTCGCGCGGCACCGGCGTGGCGGACGCGAACAAGACCGCCTCGATCCGGCGCATCCATTCGCGCCAGCGCAAGTCCGGCGGCAGATCGGGCAATGCGCGGTCCAGTTCTGCCATCGCTACAATCCATACAGGCGGAAGGTCTCGCGCCCGGTCAGTTCCCGCACCGCACCCAAGGCAACTAGCCGGTCACAGAGCCGCCGCGCCGCGCGATCCGACAAGGGCAAGGCCGCAGGGGCCACCGCCTCCTGCGTCAGAAACATCGCCACCGCATCTTTCGCGCCTTTCGCCCGCAGCTTTGGTGCAACCGCAAGCAAATGCGCCGCCCGTCGCGCCAGATCAGCCGCATCGCGCACCGCCTGCAAAGCAGAGGCCGCCCCCGCGCGGTGACAGGCCAGACGCAACTCGTCGCCCCGCTTGCGCAGATCGGCCCGCTGCAACCCGGGCGCCAACAGCGGCACCAGATGATCCCACCCCAGCGCCTGCGCCAATACCGCATCGGCAAGGATCAGGGCGGGCACCTCGCCGCGCGGCAGATCGGTCAGAACCGCCTCCAGCACCATCGCGGCGCGGGCGATGGGCGCGCCCTGCCGCGCATCAAGCCAAACCGCGATCTGCGCCGGCGCGCAATCCGGCAAAGCCCGGTGCAGCGCGCGCAGCCCCACCGGTCGCGCCACCGCGCGCCGCCACGCCAGACAGGTTTCCCCCGCAGGCCCCGGCAGATCACCCGGACGCAGCAGATGCACCGCATCGCGCAGATCGCCCGCGCGGTCCTGCCGGCCCGCAAACACCATGCAGGCCTCTGCCGCGCGCAGGGCCAAACGGTCGCGCAACAAGGCCTGCGGCAGGTTGTCCCGGCGCAGCACCGCATCAAGCCGCGCCAGCGCCGCGCCCGACGAAAACGCCGCGTCTTCAAGGGCTTCCATGCGCGCCGCACCGCCCCGGAACGGCCGTTCCGGCACGCAGAATGGATCAGGCAAAGGGGCAGGCGGTGGAGGTTTCATCCCGCAAGGCTAGCCCACGGCGGCGCTTTTAGCCACAGAATAATGCCTGAACCGCCCCAACTTGTAAACTTCGTTTATGTCCAATAATCTTGCATTATCGGACATACCGGAATATGCTCAACCACATGCAGGAAAACAACGACAAATCGCGCACAGCGCCGCAGGATACCCTCAATGACGCGCAGCGCGGCGCGAGCGCGCAGGAAAAACCCATCGCCCTGCCCGCCCATGTCGCGGGCTCCAGCGCGCTCGACCGGCTGGTCGGCACCGCGCGCGATTACGCCAGTGCCGCAGTCGCGGACAACACGCTTAAGGCCTATGCCAAGGACTGGGCGCAGTTCACCCGCTGGTGCCGGATGCGGGGTGCGGACCCCCTGCCCCCATCGCCCGAACTGGTTGGGCTTTACATCGCGGATCTCGCCGCGCCACAGGGCAAGGCCCCTGCCCTCTCGGTCGCCTCCATCGCGCGCCGCGTGTCGGGGCTGGGCTGGGGCTATGCGCAGCGCGGCCAGCCGCTGGACCGCAAGGATCGCCACATCGCCACCGTGCTGGCCGGGATCAGGCGCAGACACGCCCGCCCGCCGGTGCAGAAAGAGGCGATCATGGCAGATGATATCCGCGCCATGGTCGCCACCCTGCCCCATGACCTGCGCGGGCTGCGCGACCGCGCCATCCTGCTGATCGGCTTTGCAGGCGGTCTGCGGCGCTCCGAAATCATCAGCCTCGATGTGCATAAGGACGACACGCTGGATTCCGGCGGCTGGGTCGATCTGCTGGACGGTGGCGCGCTGATCACTTTGCGCGGCAAGACCGGCTGGCGCGAAGTGGAAATCGGGCGCGGATCATCCGACCAGACCTGCCCTGTCCATGCGCTGCAACAATGGCTGCATTTCGCAAAGATCGGTTTCGGCCCCATTTTCACGGGCGTTACCCGCGACGGCAAACGGGCGCAAGAAACACGGCTGAACGACAAACACATCGCGCGGCTGATCAAATCCTGCGTGCTGAGGGCGGGCCTGCGGCCTGATCTGCCGGGCGCGGAACGGGTCAGGCTCTACTCCGGCCATTCCTTGCGCGCCGGTTTGGCCAGCAGCGCCGAGGTCGATGAACGCCATGTCCAGAAACAGCTCGGCCACGCCAGCGCCGAAATGACCCGCCGCTATCAGCGCAGGCGCGACAGGTTCCGCGTCAACCTCACCAAGGCGGCGGGGTTGTGAGGGGGTTCAGACGCCTTCGTTTTTCAAAGCGAGCAGCGCCGCCACATGATTAGGCAGATCAGTGCGCGCGTGCAGGATGTCCACTATGACGACCTCATTGGGCTGGTCCAAAAAAATCAGGAAATGCTCCCCTGCCCTGATGAAACGCAGGTCATCTGCGTCGTTCATGAGGACTGCGCAACTCCAGCTTTGTGCCTGCCTGCTCAGAATCGCCTCACAGCGGTCGAGCAATCCCGCCTCGTAACGCTCTGCCTGGCGCAGCCCGAAATTCTCGATCGTCCATCTGGCGATTTCGGTGAGGCTGGCTTCCGCACGACGGGTCAGCCGGAAGGATCGGCTCATGAACGAGCGCGCGCAGTCGCAAAGGCCCGGCGGATCGCATCCTTGCCGCTGCCCTGCGCAAGATCACCTGCCTTGACCTGCGCCAGACCTTCAAGAAGGCCCTTCCGAAGGTCTGCCATCTGTGCCTCTTCCTGTTCAAGCAGCCTCAGACCAGCGCGCAACGCTTCGCTTGCGTTCTGGTAACGTCCGGACGCCACAAGTGTTTGGACCAGATGGTCTTGGGATTCGGTCAGGACAACGTTGCGTGTCACCATTGGTAAGATCTCCATTTGTTGGCAATATATGCCAATGCACAGTTCTGGTCAATGAAATCTAGAACAAGCGCCAGAAGCCAGAGGAGCAAGAGTTTCGTGCCCGCAGCGAGCAGTCGGGTGATGCCCTGAGTGAGCTTGACGCGATCTTTTGTGGTGAAATCCCGGGTGTGTTTCAGGGTCAGACCGCCCTGCCCTGCGATGCAGCGGACCTCACCGACCTGGAATGTGCTGCGCGCCGACCTGGAGTTGAGCGGTTTCAGGCCATCGGGGTCGGGCGCTGTGCCATCGGCGAAGGATTGCAGGATTGTCATTTCCTCGACTACGCTGCGATTGTCGTAATCTTTCAGATGCGTACGCAGGCGGCGGACCAATGTGTCATCCCGGCGGATCTTTTGGAGGAGTGAGAGACCGAGATTGCGTGAGATATCCTGAGGAAATGAAAGATATGGGCCGATCAGGTCAAGCAGGCGCGCGAATTTGCGGATATAGCTGCGGCGTTGGTAGCCTGCGGACTGGATCAACACAGCGACAGCGCTGTCGACGATGTGCTGGTTGTGGGGTCGGCGGCATAGACCTGAGCGGTCATGGCCATTTCTGGGAAAGACAGGTCTTTGCGGATGACGTTTTCATCGACCATGCGGCGATATATCTTGGTGCGCCCTTCCCCGCGGGGAAGAAATCCGGCGGGGATCTTTGCCCAGGCCTCGCCGTCTTCCTCATGGAGCGCGCGATAGGCCGCAAACCGGCGATAGCCCTGAACCAGATCATAGCGACCATCGCTGCGTTCGATGACCTGAATGGGATTGGAGAGGCCAATCTCCGGATCGAGGTGATGAGTTCATTCAGTTGATAATCGGGGCTGGTGTTTCGGTCACGGATCAGAGCCTGCATGGTGATGCTGTTCAGCGCGAGCATATGGATGGCAAGGCCCGGTGTTTCGATGGATTTTGGCGCTTCGGAACGCGGATCGGTGAGACGGTGGAGATAGGACATGGCGGTACCTTTTTGGTTGCGTGGATCGTGCCAGTCTATATTCACAGCCTTTGGAAAAGGTTGTGGCACCGTGCGTTGCTTCGCGAATTGTCCGCGGACAAATCCATGGTTGATCAAATTGTCCGCGGACAATGCTGGCGCGCGGCGAGTTGGCGGATCAGCTGGACCGGGTCGAAGCCAATGCTTTTTTGACCAGTGGTGATCGCCCTGAAATAGGCACCAGCCTGTTTGATACGTTGATGGAATTGCATCATGGCCCAGATCGTTGTTGCGGCACTGAGTGGCCCGATTTGATCCTGTGCAGCCTGATAGGTGCGGTCGTCGATCCCGATCATCGGGGCAAGAATGCGGGCATGGGCGATGACGTCTGCGAAAGACTCGATCTTATTCACAGCATATTGCCGTGCTTCCGGGCAGGCGGCGAGCAATTCTGTCAAATGGAACGGGTGTTGTTTTTTTTGTGGTTGCGGTTCTTTATCAATAAGTTCTTTTTTTGAGTTCTGATGGTGCCGGACATTTTGGCTGTCTTCGGCGGACATTTGTGCTGTTGCGGCCTCGGTGTGTTCGGCAGCCAAGGGCGCGGTGGTGAGGGTTGTCAGCAGGGTTTCACAGGCGTCCAGCGTCAGTTTGCGGCGCAAGATGCGCAGGGCTTGGGTGGCATTCGGGTGATGTGGGTCTGTGATGAGCAGATCGTTGGCGGCGGCACGGATCTTGGTGCGGATATAGGCGATCTGTTCCTGTTTGGCGGTCGCTTCAGCGGCGAGAGCGGCGATCCGGGGCAGGGCGTCGTAGAGTGGCGTCAGATCAAAGCCGAAACGGAGCATCGTGCCAGCGTGGCTGTTGGCCTTAGTAAACCGTTTGCGGTTCGGGCTGTCGTGGCGGGCAAGCAGGCCAGCATCCTGCAGGATCACCACGTGCCGCCGGATAGTCCGGTCAGAGATGCCGTTGCGCCGGAATGTCAGTGTCGCGTTCGAGGCAAAGACGGTGTGATGCGTGCGTTTGGGGGGCAGGCAGGAGATCAACGTGTCGAGTGTGGCGATCACCGGCGGGGTCAGTCCTATCAGCGAGGCTGCGCGGCGAGTCATGTCAATGACGATGTGACGGTCGGGAATCGCGTTGTCCGCGGACAACAGAGGTTCTGTCCGCTCTCTGAAAGAGGCGGCGGCGGGGATGAAAGCCATGATATTTTCACGACAACCGGGCGGGAAACGCCCCTATATTCACAATTTAAGGTGAAAAAGGCCGCAGTTGTTCAGCAACCGAATCGGTTGTTGTTGACTGATGGGGAAAAGCTGCTAAATCTGTAGGTGCAAAGAACAGATCGGGCCTTCCTTGGGTGACCTTGGGGGGCTCTTTCTTTTTGGGTTGTTTGCGTGCTCCTTGTTGTTTGGTTTCTACTGCGTCGATGGCTCAATCAGGGTCTTCGCCTGTCTGCCACGCCTGATAGAGGCGCTTGAGCGTGGTTTCCGCATTTTCATGCATCCACCGGGCAAATTCGGGTGTCTGGGTCTTGGACAATTTCAGCGTCAGCGCGCGGGCGGTATCGGTGACCTCTGCCAACGGTGTGCCGTCATCGGCGGTGACCGACAGGGCAGGGGTGCGCGATGGGGGTGTCGCTTTGCGATGTTGCATTGCTGCGGCGCTGAGCCGTGCGAAACGGTCGTCGGATTGCGCGATCGCGTCCAGATCGAGCGTTTCTGTCAGCGCGGTCAGGTCCACGCCGTCATCGCGGACCAGATCGGCGAGGTCTTCCCAGCGGCGGCGGCCAATGCCATGGGCAGAGCCGATGGACTGGATCACGGGTTCGGGGATGGCGCGGGCGACTTTCGTCATGCGCGACAGCATCGGTTTGTCGATGGCCAGTGCGTCAAGGATCACCGGCTGGTCGTATCCCGTATCGGCGAGTTCAGCGGCAAAGAGCGCCTTTTCGATGAAACTGGGGTCCAGCCGTTCGGCGTTCTCCTGCCCCTGTGCCAGCACAGCCTCAGAATCTGACAGTGAACGGACCAGCGCCTTAGCGGGCAGGCCCAGAACGCGCAGGGCACGCAACCGTCGGCGACCATAGATGATCTGGAACAGACCAGGCTGATCAGGGGCAGGGCGCACCATGATCGGTACCTGCTGACCATGCTGGCGGATGCTTTGCGCAAGGGTCGCGACATCGGCGTCGCTGAAGACGAGCCGGTCTTTTGGTCCGCCTTCAATGATCTGATCGACGGGGATCTCGCGCACGGCATTGCTGGACAGGTCCTTGAGCGTGGACTTCATGCCTGACATCGCGCCGGTATTTGGAAACCGGCTGCGTGGTTCCGCCGGGGTGGCTGTATCAGGCGGGGCAGGGGGCTGGAACAGGTTGCGACGTGCCATCATTCAGCCTTTCTGCCCCAGGCGGCCTGAATCGTTTTTTCAAACTCATCGGCAACGCCATTAACGCTCTCCAGAATCCGGTCGCGGGTTTTTTTCACCACCTGACCGGGGTCGAGTTCGTAGATTGTCTGCTGAGTCATGCCCGCATCGGAAATGGCGGTGGATTTCAGCATCGGGATGGTCAGCACCTGATCGAGCAGGATCGAGCGCAGGAAGCCCGCCATCTGCGATTGGGGCACATCGGTCGGTTCAAAGCGCGAGATGAGGAACTTGAGGAAGGACCAGTCGATCGGGCCTGTCGCCTCTTCCAGCGTCTGAACAGTTTCCCCAGCCATTTCAAGGAATTGCGCCATGGAGGCGACGTCAAGCATGCTGGGCACCACCGTGATGAGCAATCCGGTCGAGGCGAGAAGTGCCGTCATCGTGGTAAAGCCCAGTTGCGGCGGGCAGTCGATGATCACGATGTCATAATTTTCCTCGATCTCGTCGAGCGCGATCGCCAGCCGCTGGGTAAAAGGGGGGTCCTGCTTGTGCTGCAACGCATAGGCGGTTTCGGTTTCATATTCCGACAAGAGCAGGCCGGCAGGGGCGAGGTCGAGATTGTGGAAATAGGTTTTGCGCACCACTTCGCTGAGCGGGACCGGGTCTTGATATTTCAGCGCGTCATAGATCGTGCCGGTTTCGGAGAATTCTATTTCGGGGCGATAGCCGAACATGGTGGTCAGGCTGGCCTGCGGGTCCATGTCGACGGCCAGCACGCGGTAGCCGCGCAGGGCGTAGCGCTGTGCGAGATGGATGGCGGTGGTCGTCTTGCTGGAGCCACCTTTGAAATTGACAATGGAAATCACCTGCAGCGTGTCACCGTCGCGGCGGCCGGGCAGATAGGCCGCACCATTGCGCCCGGTGCGGGCCATGACATGGCGGATCTGGTCGATCTCGGCCGCGGAATAGAGCCTGCGGCCGCGCGGATCGGTTTCCACTTCGGGGAAATCGCCTTCCAAATGGCGGGTGCGCAGATTGGACAGGCTGATCCCGGTGAGTTCGGAGACTTCGGCAGGCTGGAATTTGCGCAGAACCTTGCGGCTGTCGGGCTGAAAGCTGTTGCGCATATGCACATTCAACGCTTCTGACAGGCGGGAGGCATGGGCCGCAATCGTTGCCGCGATAGACTCTGCCTGCGGTATTTGCTTGTCTGTCATTTTGCTGCCCTCACGACCTCTTGCTGGGTCATCGTTGTTTCGTCGCAGGATCACGCGTTTTTTGTGTTTCTGCGTCAAAGAAATCTTTTGCACGCAACTTCCTTTCAGGCAACAGTTTTTTGACGGCACGTGTTGCTCGTCTGCTCACCCAGAAGCGGAGCAAGTGGCGGTAACGCACTGAACTTGTTTGGTATTTGCTACTCTCTTACAGCAATCCCCAACATCTGGTAATTGCTGTGTAAGTTGCCCCAACAGGTTGAAACGCGATGGCTGCGGCGAATCGTTGCAGGCGCTGCGTCCGTTCAATGTCGCCGCAGCGGATCAGATTCTCCAGAACAAGTCCGGGACGGCAAGCGATTGTCACGACGCGAGGTTGAAAGTCTAAGCTGCATAATGTATATGTCTCTGCATATACACCCGAAGAGGAGAGGCCATCATGCCGCAACCGCATTCAAATTCAGAGCCTCGCGAAGCCAAGCTTTTTCGCAACAACAAGAGCCAGGCCGTCCGTATTCCCGTAGACTTCGAGTTGCCGGGGAATCGGGTGAACATCTACCGTGACGGGAACCGGCTTATCATCGAGCCGGTGCAGCGCAAGAACCTGCTGGAAGTGCTGGCGGGGCTGGACCCGCTCGGACCCGAGGATCAGTTTCCTGATGTGGATGAGACGCTTCTTCCGGCCAAGGACATCGACCTTTGAGCCTGTATATGCTGGACACCAACATCGTCTCTGACCTTCTTCGAAATCCTGAGGGCAGCGCGGCAAAACGCATTGCCGATGTCGGAGCGGATGCGATCTGCGTGAGCATTATCACTGCGGCAGAGCTGCGATATGGCTGTGCGAAGAAAGGGTCCGCGAAACTGTTGGCGCATGTCGAAGCGATACTGGAAAGTGTGCAGGTTCTGGCGTTCGATGTGCCCGCTGACGCAGAGTATGGCGGTATCCGTGCCGCGCTTGAGGCCGCTGGCAAGACCATTGGTCCGAATGATCTGTTGATCGCGGCGCATGCCTGCGCCGCGGGCGCCATCCTTGTGACTGATAACACGGGCGAGTTTTCCCGCGTTCGCGGCCTGCGGGTTGAACACTGGATCAGGTAAGATCCACCTGACCTCGGAAAAGTCGATCAATACCAGCAGCTCGCGCGGGGGCCACGCAGCCGGCTCACATGATCGACGAGATGCCCGAGGATATCAAGGCGCTGATGATAGAAGGGCTCGAGCGAAACTTGACGCAGTCGGATGACTAAGTCGCGTGCTGGAGAGGTTTTCTGCTATCCGTTCCTGTGGAAACGCGAACAGATGACGGGCGAGACTGACGGCCCAAGACGCGGCCTGTCTGTATCGCCGTCAATCGGCAAACAATTTTAGTTCTTTCGACGGTCAACTGTTCCGGCCAACTGACGAAATCAGCCGACGACGGTTGCGTCCACCTCCCATAGCCTGCTCTCTGGGCTGAGCCCTACGGCCCACCCGACACGTCGAGGAACAGCTTCACCAAGGCAACGTTGATAAAATAGTTGTTCTTCCCCGAGCGGTACTTTTCGACAAAGCCGTGGTCCGCCAAGGTGTCGAGGTACTTCGCAGCAGTTTGTCTGCTGACATCCAGATCCTTCTGCAGGTATTCGATCCGCGTGTATGGGTGGCGGAAGAGGTTGTTTAGCAGCTCCTGGCTGTATATCTTCGGTAACTCGTCCCGCAGCCTGTGCTTAACGTCCGCCATTTGCTGTCGAATACCGATGACAATTTCGACTGTCGTGGCAGAAGTCTCAGCTACGGCTTCGAGCATGTAGATGACCCAGCTCTCCCAGTCACCGCTGTCGCGTACTGCTTGCAGATGCTGGTAGTAGTCTGCTTTGTTGCGAGTGATGAAGCGCGACAGATACAGCACCGGAATTTCGAGCAATCCTGTGCGGGTAAGGTAGAGAACATTTAGAATGCGGCCGATCCGCCCGTTTCCGTCTGGAAACGGGTGGATGCTCTCGAACTGGTGATGGATGAGCGCCATCTTGATCAGCGGATCTAAGTCGGAAAGGTTGTCGTCGTTGACGAACTTCTCGAGCGCCGTCATCTGGCTGACGATCTCGCGCGCATCCTGAGGCGGGACGAAGACGATCTCTCCGGTCTGCTCGTTTTTCAGAGCCGTTCCCGGTGTCACACGAAACCCGTCACTTCGCCCCTTCAGCAAGCGAAACATGTCGATGATCGCCGAATTGGGGATTAAACCACCGGCTTCGCCCAGCCTTGCGTAGCCAAGCCGCAAAGCGTCGCGATAGAGGGAAACTTCTTTGGCCGCCGGGGATTTCGGGTCGTCGGGGAAGAGGTCGGCCTGAAACAGCTCGTCCTGAGTTGTGACGATGTTTTCGACCTCAGAGGAGGCCTTGGCTTCTTGAAGCGCGAGGGTGTCAATCAGAATGCTTTGGTTTGGAATAGTTTTCGCTTGGCCTTTCAATTCTGCAAGCGCGCGGCTGGCGCGAGCGAGCACTTTGAGCACAGGGACAGTTTCGATTTCTGCCGTTGGGGGCAGGGTGGGGATGACATAGGTCGGCTTTAACATGTTCCCCACTTCGCGTTAAGAAAGTTTCATTTTCTTAACATGAGATGCAGTTCATGTCAGCAAAAATGGTACTTTTTAACTTGGGCCTGCGACATGGTAGCGAAACTGGCAAGCTGACGTCAGGCCGTCAGCTTCTGCTCCCCCGGTTCGGATCATTCGGCCGGAACAGCCAGCGCCCGGCGGTCGAGCTGGCCCGATAAACGGGTCAGCACGATGCCGAATGCCACCACGGCCGCGCCGACCCACGGGGCCGCGGCGACCCGAGGAATTTCTACGGGGTCTGGGCCCATGAGCTGGCCCATGCCACTAAGGCACCGCATCGGCTGAACCGCGATTTCGGTCTCTCGAAGTTCGGCAACACCTCGTACGCACGCGAGGAGATCGTCGCGGAATTGACCTCGGTGTTCTTGGGTCAGACGCTTGGCTTCACGGCGCATACGCTCGAGATGAATGCCGCCTACCTCTACAACTGGTTGCGCGTTCTTCGGTCGGACAAGGGCGCGATCTTCCAGCACGCCCCAGACGCGCAGCGCGCTTGCGACTACCTGATCGCCCGATCAGAGACGGGCAGGGCAGGTGGCAGCGCTAAGGCCGCGTAACAGACCTGTTCCTGCGAGGCGGAAATTGGCAGGTGTGAGCCCTCTTTAACCAATGCTGCGCATACCGGAACCGGGCGTCAATCGCGGTTACTATCCTTCATTTCGATCAGTTGAATAAGATTCCCACAGGTATCATCGAAAACGGCCATGCGGACGGGTCCCGCATCCATTGGCTCTTGGACAAACGCCACGCTTCGCTCCCCCAGCCTTTTTCGCTCCGCGTCAAGGTTTTTCACTTGGAACGAGTGCGCAGGAATGCCGTCCATGACCAGCGCCTCCTTATAGGGCTTCACAGCCGGGTGGTCGCTTGGTTCGAGCAGTAATTCTGTTCCTTCGGGTTGCTCATCGGGGACAACCGTCAGCCAACGATTTTCACCTACCGGCAAATCACTCTTCACTTTGAAACCAAGAGTGTCGCAGTAGAATTTCTCAGCTTTTTGCTGATCGTCAACGTAAATGCTGGTGACATGGATTTTCATGTTTTGGGTCCACTTTCATTATATTCTTCAAGCCACGCGGCGGCTGCGACGTGGCTATCGTTGATGCTCAATGAATGCGCTTTGGTGCGCCCCTTCCAGGACGTCTCAATCAGTCCGGCGCGCTCCAGGACATCGAGGTGCTGAGAAACCGTCTGTCGTGACAAGGCCGCACCGTTTTCTGCAACCGAAGCCACGCAAACCTCGAAAAGCGATTGGCCGGGCTGTCGGCTCAGACTGGCTATGATGCGTCGTCGCGTGCGATCCGCGAGAGCCTTGAAAAGGAGGTCGAGCTGTTCTTCTGTCATGGGCGGACATCATGCAGTAAAATTACGGCATGTCAAGTCATCAGGCTAAAGGTGGCCAATCTGTTTCGATAGAGTCAAAGGTGCTTCGTCCCGCAGTCCTGACTTTTGGATTTATTCGGGTCGGGCAGGTTTGGATGGGGTCTTCTACCAAGGGGAAAAGAAAAAGCGGGCTTTGGGAAGGGTGTTTCAACTTCTCAAGGGAGTTCCCTATGTCCATGACCGTTCAATCCCTGCCAGACCGTCCGGATCCGACCGTGATCGCGGCGCAGAACGATGCGTTTCGCAAGCTCGCGTGCCTTGCCGACATCAACTGGCCCAGACCAATGGCGCCCGCGTGTGAAACCGCATCCTGCCGGTAGGCGCTCTCAACCTTGATATTGGCCCGGTAGAGTGCCAGCCAATCCGTGACGGACAGTCCCGCGCGGCGCAAACCGGGATGGCCGGCATAGCGCAGGGCTGTCGCTTCGATGCTCGAGAGAACGTCTGCGCGGGGCAAGGGTGCTGGCTGGGCGAACGCTGCAAACCTCAGCGCGTCAGGCTCGAAAGCTGCTTCAGTCTCACCAAGAATGGCCAAGCCATTGGAGGCCGATGCCTGACCAACGCCGTCATTATAGTTCCGGGCAAAACCGCTCTGAGACCGGGATGGGGTCAGAGAGCCGTCGCTCTCCATGACCAAGACCATTTGCGCTGAGGCAGGTGCTGCGACCAGCCAGAGGCAGACGAGGTTAGTTGTCAGCGCCCTTGTCTGATGGGGCGAGCTTGTGGCTCCGGCTTGTACCCGCCTCAAGCGGCAGGTCGACATGCGAAAAGCCAAGGCCAATGAAAAAAGACACCACGCCGGAGATCGTTTTGAACTCGCGGATCTTGATATCGTTGTAGGTCGTCCGCGTGCGGGCGGTGACGAGGAGCTTTTCCACCCCGTCATCAGTGACAACGCGCATGATCCAGACCCCGTAATAGCTGGGGCCTTTCTTATGTGCCGAGTCCTGGCACAGGATTTCTGCGCTATAGCCGCTTTCCACGAGCTCGCGGAACCTGGCTTCCGTAACCACATTTGGTGCTTCGATGTCCCAGTTCATGGCCCGGCTCACGCTTTCTCCAATGGCGCGACCCTAGGCATTCCCACTTGAAGCCCAGAGTTACGATAGTATACTATCAACCGCAAGATGTAATATCGTGCTTTAGCTGTAGTTTGGTTACGCAAACACTAGTCACGGCCAGTGTCCGCGATCAAGGAGATAACAGGTTTGAGAAACCCAAGGTTGACAGGCCTGCTCCCATTGCAAGCTATGGTCCTTTTGATCTGCGTTCCCGGACCAGTTTTGGCGGAATCCTGCTTCGCCCCGGCCCGTCCTTTCGTGCCAAGCGATTCGCAGGCGGCGCGGGACTATGCGGACATCATCCGTGGCGATTTCGAAGACTACATCCAGGATATCCAGAGCTACTTCCGCTGCCTCGACAGCGAACGCGCGCGCGCGTTCAAGGAAGCGCGGGAGGTCAGCGAGGACTATGGCCGATTTCTACAATTGGTAGGCGATTGATGGGCAACCTCGGGAGCATCAGACTTGCAGCCCATGGAAACAAGACGCCGATCACACCCTCATATATCTACTTTTTAGATATCAGATTTCATCCGCTAGCGACGTCACAAAAGGTATGTGACGCGTGGCAAAGACAATCAGAAGCACGGGACAGGTGGCACTCTGCCAAGCGTTGGTCGAAGCTCGCATCAAGGCGGGCCTCGGTCAGGGGGATTTGGCGGTCAGGCTCCAGTGCCATCAATCCCTCGTGGCGCGCATTGAAAGCGGCCAGCGCCGGGTCGACATCATCGAACTGGTTGTCCTCGCCCGCGCCATTGGCTTTGACCCGTTCGAGGTATTGGCGATCGTTGAAGCCGCCACGGAGCCCGACCACAGGATTTGAGTTATTTCATCAATCGAGAACACGGGAGCTGACTTCTCCCAGTGTAGATATCGGTACAGCAAGGAAGAACAGTTAACCGATAATAACGAAAACCGGCATGCGCCTGCAGCAAACGCCTTGGAAGCCCAAGCTACGATCGGCAACGCCAAATTGCAGGAAGTTACGGAATAGTGAACGAAGATAATGTCGAAGCTGTCGCGATTGCCAATTTGATTGCAGCCGATGACGACAGCATTGTTGGCTGGGTTTATCGCTGGAACACGGGTGCGTTGGCAGTCCGGTGGGACGGGCATGGTCCAAAGCGCATATCAAGGCTTTGCCCCGATCTTAGCGATGCCGAAAAAGCAGAGATTGATTTCTCGTCTCTTACGCAGCTGCCATCTCTGGTCGACTGACTTGGGAAAAATGGGCTTCATGGGCCCGTCGCCGACATCATGATGGTCGACGTGCTCCGTTTGCCTGCGAACGAAGACGGAGTGACAGGATTTCCGGTGCTCACCACCTATGTCGATCGCGCAAAGGCCCGGCGACGTCACCTGGCAATCAACGCATCGCCCGCTTCGCCCGCGTTTGGCCATGCTAACCACCTGCGCACGGTCGCCGTCCCTACGGCCTGCACGGCCCCGGTGCCTGCCGCACCGCTCGCCCGATCAACTCTTCAGTCGTCAGCGCCCCATCAGCGCCAAGCAGCATAACGACACAGTGTCGGCCACGCACTGGACCAGCGGGCCGCAAGGTTCGTATAATCTTGCAAACATTCGCCACATACATGAAACGTTTCAAAAAATGCTTGCATCCATGGGGGCGTCGACACATGCCCTCTGGAGATCATCGTCGATTCAGCTTAACGGCTTGAAGTTCCACGGTAGCACGTCATTAATTTGGCTTTACAGAAAACTCCATCTTTCTACGTTCCGCTTTATCGGGAGCAGCTCAATTCCCTGTAGCCCGGATACGCGAGCTTCCTCCCACCACACGATCTAATAATGACATTGCAACAAGTGCCTATCAGCCTTCATCGATGAACTGTAGAGGTATTTCACTCGTTGATTTGAACTCCTGCTTCGCAAACATCGATGTAATGTTGGAGGCGCATGGCCGGGCTGAACCTGCTCGCCTCCGTCATCATTTACTGGAACACCAAACATCTCGGTCATGCTGTCAATAGTCGCCACAGTGATAGTTTGGACTGCTCAGCAAACCTTCTTGCGCACATCTCGCCACTCGGGTGGGCGCAAATCCTTCTCATCGGCGAATACAGGTGGTCCAAAAGATGACCAAACGGCCTTAGCGTAGGATTCTGCACTCTCCGGCATCAGACCCCAACTTGTGGGGCTCTATATTGCGAATCTTGCCGCGACCCTGTCCACAGCCTCCATCGCGCGCCGCCTGTCGGGGCTTGGCTGGGGCTATCAGCAGCGCGGCCAACAGCTGGACCGCAAGGGTCGCCACATCGCCACCGTGCTGGCGGGGATTCGGCGCAAACATGCCCGCCCGCCGGTGCAGAAAGAGGCGATCATGGCAGATGATATCCGCGCCATGATCGCCACCCTGCCCCATGATCTGCGTGGCCTGCGCGACTGTGCGATCCTGCTGATCGGATTTGCCGGCGGTCTGCGGCGCTCGGAGATCGTCAGTCTCGATGTCCACAAGGATGACACGCTGGACTCTGGCGGCTGGGTCGATCTGCTGGACGGGGGCGCGCTGATCACGCTGCGCGGCAAGACCGGCTAGCGCGCGGTCGAGATCGGGCGCGGATCATCCGACCAGACCTGCTCGGTCCACGCGCTGGCACAATGGCTGCATTTCGCCAGGATTGACTTCGGGCCCATCTTCACCGGCGTCACCCGCGACGGCAAACGCGCGCAGGACAGACGGCTAAACGACAAACACATCGCGCGGCTGATCAAATCCTGCGTGCTGGCGGCGGGCCTGCGGCCAGACCTGCCCGACGCCGAACGGGTCAGGCTCTATTCCGGCCATTCCCTGCGCGCGGGTCTGGCCAGCAGCGCCGAGGTCGATGAACGCTATGTCCAGAAACAGCTTGGCCACGCCAGCGCCGAAATGACCCGCCGCTATCAGCGCAGGCGCGACAGGTTCCGCGTCAACCTCACCAAAGCGGCGGGGTTGTGACCCCTGCCCTTACGCAACATCAAAGGGATTCTCGACCGATACACCGGTCGGGGCAAAATCACTGACTTGCCCCGTGACAACGACGGCACCGTGGTGAATCGCGGTCGCGGCGATCATCAGATCCGCGCCATTGTTGCCGATATCGGCCGACAGACGCCCCCAGATGCGCGCATCCTCTGCACCGAAGGCCAGCAAACGGTCCGAGAACAACAGGACCGTGCGATCAAGCCAGTTGCGAAGGTCACGCGCGAATGTCGGGTCGTGCGTGTCCAGCTGCCGGATACCGCGTTCAATTTTGCCCAGCGTGATCGTGCTAAGAAAAAGGTCATGTTCCGCTTTGCCGCGGAGCCAAGCAGCGACCTGCGGCGCGCGGTCCGGGCGGCGCACAGCGTAAATGACATTGGTGTCGAGGATGTACATCAAAAGCTGACGGCACGCGGTGCGACCTGGGCGCGCGGCACGGCGTCGCCCGGAAAAGACATCAGGTGGTCGGCAAAACTTTCACGCGCGTTCACCGCCCCGGCAAGAAGGCGGTGATATTCGTCAGCGGAAAGGATGACCACCGCCGGTTTTCCACGGCGCGTCACCTCTTGCGGCGTGCCGGCCAGCGCGGCCTCGACAACCGCACTAAATTTATTCTTTGCGTCTTGAACGGTCCACATGGTCCGACTCCTAGCTAGCTACCTGTCTAGATAAACTATGACTGCGGTAAAATCAAGAAGGCTGGGATTCTAGCCATCCTTGTCCAGCGACGCCAAAAGCGGCTCAATCCCCTGCTGCAATCTGGATCGGGAAATCGCCGAAAATCCAGGTTCAGCCGCAATTCTATCTTGCCATCCGATGCGGTCACGCCTTCCGGGCGGCCCAGTCGCAGCGAAGTTTTGGACATCGTCTTCGCTGGCATCGCCTGCGTTGGCTTTTTCGGTGCGGTAAGGCTGTCGCGCAGGATCTGCATCTCCTGATCCGCATGCCGGTGCGGTAAATCATGCAGCGCGGCGGTGATGTTCGCGGGCCTTTCCGGCTCTGCCTCGATCACCTTGTATAGATCCAGCCCCAAGGCGCGCGGGATTGCCTCGGGGTATCGAACGGCACCATCCAACGCCTCAAGCACGCGGGCAAATTGCCGGATATAGGTGCGCTTCTGCTTGAGCGCAGAGGCGTACAGCGCCGAAACCGCATCGCCGGATGACACGCCCTCATCGCGGGCATAAGCCAGCGTAAGCTGCGCCATTTCACCGAAAGACAGATCTTTGCGGATCAGGTTTTCATCGACCATCTTGCGATACAATGTGTCGAGAGGTTCCCCGCGGGGAACCATCGCCGCCGGAATACGCGTGTAACGCGTGTCGCCGGTTTCCTCTGCCAATTCTCGAAAGGCCGTCAGGCGACGATACCCCTGAATAAGTTCGAAACCATCGGCGGTCTGTTCGACACGGATCGGATTGGACAGACCAACCGATTTGATCGATTCCTTTAGTTCGACCAGATCGGGATCGGCATTGGCGTACCTGTCGCGTGTCAGTTTTGACATCAGCACGTCGGACGTCTGGATCAGATCGGTGATCAGCCCGAGTTTTTTCAGCCGCACATGTTCATGCGCCAGGGCGTAATTATCTGCCCGGATCGCAGCCTCTGCCGAGGCGCGCTCGGCGGTCGCATCGGCGGTTTCCGCGATGGCACTGGCCATGAGTCCGCGCCGTGCAGGCACCGGTTCCCGGTCCTGTAGCGGATGCCCCTGCACATTGGAGGATTTCGTTTCCAGCGGCGGCATGTTCCCCGCGGGGAACCCTTCATCGTTTTCGGGTTCAAAATTTATATCAAAGACGGAGCGTTTCTTAACCATTCATTAATCCTCCAGCTTGTCCCAGGCATCGACCAAGGTCGCCTGAAATTCGTCATAGGCGCGATCAAAGGACATCCGAGCGCGACGCCATGTTTCGCGGGTCATCTGCCTGTAATCCATTTCATAGATCGACGACAGGATCCGCCCGGACCGTTCCACTGCGCGGGTCATTTCAATCGGGTTTACGGTGACATGCGATTTGCACACCTGCGCGAATGCCTTATGCATAGTTCCGGGACGGAATGGGCGCTTGCACAGCGATCCTGCATGCAGAGGCGCCGGATAAATATGCCAGCTGGCTGCGGAACCTTGCGCGTGTGGAAAGGGCAGGGGGGCGGCTGACCCTCAAGGCGCCAAGCCGCTTTCATTGCAATTATGTCCAGATGCATCTGCTGAAACATGTGCTGATGGCGTGTCAGGCGGTAGATCCGGATGTCACGGATATCGCGCTGGTGATCTGATGACCCGGTCGGATCTGGGCCGGATGGCGGATTTGTGCCACTGGTCGAACCGAGGGGTAATCACCGGGCTGGCGGGTCGGGGCGTGGGTTAATATGGTTTCCCCGATGCGAAACCCGCACCGCCCAACAATGCCGGAGAAACTTATGCTTAGAATACTGACCATGACCGCTATTGCCCTTGGCCTGATGGCCTGCGAACCCGTCTTAGCTGAGGATGATGCCTGCAATGCAGATGCTTATGCGCACCTTGTCGGCGCTGATGTGACGGCAACCGATGGGGTCACCGCCGACGGACCGGTTCGTGTTCTGCGCCCCGACGACGTGGTCACAATGGAATTTCGGGGTGATCGTCTGAACTTTGCGCTGGACGAACAAGACCGGATCGTGCGCGTGTATTGCGGCTGATCCAGGCAGCGGAGTGCGGTGACCGGGCTTTGGGCCAGCGATCCGTTTTGCAACTTTCTCTGGCGGGGCAGGTGTTGTCTGCCTCGCCAGATCAGAAAAAAAGAAAGTTGGTCCGGCATATCGCTGCAGAAAAGTAGCGCGTGTCGGCGGTGCGGGGCTTGCTGGTGCGCCGGTCTTTCTGCCCGTTTCGATGGCGTGATCTGCGGTCATGGTGCGCTGCTGTCGCTTTGTTCTGCGGCGCGGCGTCTAGGTGCTTGACCGGGCCACACGGGCGGGCGACATTCCGGCCATCTTCACGCTGTTCAGCGCGACAGGGTTCACATGAAAGGATCACGAATGACGCACCATTTGATCGCCGCGACCCGCCGTCGCGCGCTTGTGCTGTTTGCGGGGGCGATGGTTGCCGCCGCGCCGATATCTGCCGCTGCGCAGGAATTTTCGACCACGGATGACCGTCTGATCACCCCCGGTGTGCTGACCGTCGGGACCGGTGATCCGGTCTATCCGCCATGGATGCTGAACAATGACCCCGCCAGCGGTGAAGGGTTCGAGAACGGGCTGGTCTATGCGTTGGCTGAAGAGATGGGGTTCACCCCAGATCAGGTTGTCTGGGTTGCCCAGACCTTTGATCAGGCGATTGCGCCGGGTCCCAAACCCTATGATTTCGCGATCCAGCAGATTTCCGTGACCGAGGCACGGTCGCAGATCGTCAGTTTCAGTCAGGTCTATTTCCAGCCGGACAAGGCGGTGATTGCCCTTCCTGGGACCGTGGCTGATACCGCCGCCAGCTTTGCCGATCTGCAGGGGCTGCGCTGGGGCGCGGTGATCGGGACCACGGATAATGATTATCTGGTCAATATCCTCGGGATCGCGGATGCGGCGATTTATAACGAACAGGCCGACGTGTTTCAGGCGCTGCAGGCCGGGCAGATCGACGCGACGCTGGCCGCATTGCCGACGGCGCTGTTCATGACGGCGGTGCAGGTGCCGGATGCGAATATCGTTGCCCTGTTGCCTGCGGATGAAAACGACAATGGGCATGGCCTTTTGTTCGCGTTTGAAAACCCGCTGGTGGAACCTGTGGACGAAGCCCTGGGCGCGCTGATCGCCCGCGGTGTGGTGGATGATCTGGTGGCAACCTATCTTGTCGCCGACCCGGACCTGCCGATCATCAGCGAATGACACGGCACGACATTGCCGCGCCGGATCGCGCGGGAAACAATGACGCGCGGCGGGGGCCACCCCCGCCGCCGCCGCATCGGGGCTTCGACTGGCGCGCGGCGCTGATGCCCGGCCTGATCAGCACGATCAGTATCATTGTCGTCTTTGGTGCGCTGGCGTGGTTTGTCACCTCGGCCGAACAATGGCCGCGGATCAGGCTGCAGTTCTTCAACCTTGATGCGATGATCGCGGCCTTTCCGCGGGTGTTGCAGGGGTTCTGGATCAATATGCAGATCTGGTTGACGGCGTTGGCCTGTATCCTGATCTGGGCGCTGGTGCTGGCGGTGCTGCGCGCCTTGCGCGCGCCGTGGTTCGCGCCTTTCCGGCTGATGGTGATGATTTATATCGACATTTTCCGCGGTGTGCCGGTCTTGCTGCTGGTGTTGCTGTTCGGCTTTGGCATTCCGGCGCTGAACCTGCCGGGCCTGCCCAATTCTGGCCTGTTCTGGGGCGGGGTGGCGATGGTGCTGAGCTATTCCGCCTATGTCGCCGAAATCTACCGTTCCGGCATTGATGCGGTGCATGAAGGGCAGCGGGCGGCAGCGAAATCGCTGGGCCTTGGCGAATGGCAGACGCTGCGCTATGCGATCCTGCCGCAGGCCTTGCGCAATGTCGTGCCTGCGTTGATGAATATCGTCGTGGCGCTGCAAAAGGATGTCGCGTTGTTGTCGGTGATCGGCGTGCGCGATGCGGTGCGCGAGGCGCAGATCTATACCGCGACAACGTTCAATTATTCGTCGCTGATCGTGGCGGCGGGCCTGTTTTTGCTGGCGACTGTGCCGATGGCCCGTCTGGCCGATTACCTGACACGGCGCGACCGTGAACGTCGTCTTCAGATAGCGGATTAACATGGTTCCCAAGATCGATATCGACAACGTCACCAAATATTTCGGTGACAAGCTGGTGCTGGATCGCGTCAGCCTGCAGATGAACCCGCATGAGGTGGTCTGCCTGATCGGCGCGTCCGGGTCGGGCAAGTCTACCCTGTTGCGCTGCGTCAACCGATTGGTGGAATATGATTACGGCACGATCCGGCTGGATGGCGTCCCGGTGGATGATCCGTCATTCGGCAAGATGGGTCTGCAGAAACGCGCAGGTATCGTGTTTCAGGCCTATAACCTATTCCCGCACATGAATGTCCTAGACAACATCACGCTCGCCCCGCGCCGCGTGCATGGCCAGTCCCGCGCCGAGGCAGAGGAGCATGGGCGCGATGTGCTGGCCCGGTTCGCGATGCACGGCTTTGCCGGGGCTTATCCGGAACAACTGTCCGGTGGGCAGCAACAGCGCGTGGCTATCGCGCGCGCGCTGATGACGCGACCCGATGTGCTGCTGCTGGATGAGATCACCGCAGCGCTTGACCCTGAACTGGTGGGCGATGTGCTGGCAATTATCCGCGGCCTGAAAGACGACGGCATGACGATGATGATCGTCACCCATGAAATGGCTTTCGCGCGTGAATGTGCCGACCGGGTGGCATTTCTTGACGGAGGCGTGATCCTTGAAGAAGGCACGCCAGATCGCCTGTTCGGCAGCCCGCAGGAACCGCGCACCCAAGCCTTTTTGCAGCGCATCATCGCTGCAGGAAGGTTGAGTTGACGGGCCCCTGCATGACCAGCGCAAGGCGCCCCATTGCAACGAAGGATTGACCAGCGGTGCCTTGTAGCCGTCGATCAGCCTTCGACTTACGCTCATCCCGAACGTGCAGAGTGAAACTCTTCGCTTGACAGTTTTGGCACCCTGTTCAGTGTCCGTTGGCAGGGCTTACTCTTCCGCGGTTGCGGCGCGTGACAGGCGCAGCAGCCGAGGTCTTGGTGCGACAGATGATGGCAGGTCCGAACACATTGTCCGCGCTAAATGCCGTTCTGCAGGATGAAGGCCGCGCTGCCTTTGTCGCGGCTGGCCAAGCGGCACCCATGTTCCTCAGCCATGTCATCCTGCCCGGACGCATCAACCTTGCGATCCGCGGGCATCAACCCGCGAGAACATCTCCTCTATGGCCGACATCACGGCGTCCGGTGCGGTCTGATGCACCATGTGTCCGGCGCCAGGAACCAGTCGCAACGTGCTTTGGAGTATGGCCCGCCGCAGTCGACGCGATTGGCCGGCCGGGTTGATGAGCCGGTCTTCGGCCCCGGCAACGATGACGACGGGCATACGCAATGCGGCATAGTCCCTGAACGTCGCTGCGGCCGCCGGTATCAGCAGCGCGGATTCTGCCGCCTCGGCACGGATCTGCGACGGTCGCAGCGCCATTTCCTTCGGGAAGTGCCGGAATTTTGTAGGCACCGGCGCGGGGCCGAAGATCTTGCGCATGAGCAAGGGCCACAGCAGCCTGCCTGCGATGGGCGCGACCGTATACCGCACAATATCTCCCAGCAGCGGCATCGCCGGCCCGGACACGAGCGCAAAATCGACCCGCGCCGACGGAAAGTAATATCCCGAAGCGAGAACGAGACCGCAGACCGTTTGCGGACGCCTGATTGCCAACGCAAGCGCCACTGATGCCCCCCACGAATGTCCAAGAATGGCGGCGCGCGAGACACCGATCCGCGCGAGCGCGGCGTGAATAAGGTCTGCCTGCTTTCCGGCGCTCCAGATCCTGTCGCGCGGTCGCGTGCTGTGCCCATAGCCTGGCCGGTCGAAAACGATCACCCGGTGGCTTCTTGCGGCGAGATCAACAAGCCCACTTGAGGTGAAATCCTCGATCATGCTTCCGTTTCCGTGCAGCAGCACAATTGCCGGACCCTCCCCGCGTTCGATGTAATGCAGTCTGACACCCTCGACCTCGTCGAAGCGTCCCAGAGGCGGATTGCGACGCTCGGCGCGCTTTGCAAAATGATGGTTCATCAAGGCGGCAGCTGTCAGTACCCCGGCGGCAGCGATCAGCGATGCGGTCCGGGGATGGGACGCGCGCCGCGCACGTCTGTTGGAGACGATGTCGGCGGGCGGATTGTGGCAGTCAGGCGCGCCGTGTCTGTTCATGAAATCCATTTGTCCTGTTCTCCTTGGGCAAGGGGTCACTTGCACCTTTGCGCAGTTCACCGGCCTCGCGTCTGTTTCCGTCCCATGCGAGCAATGCAGGCGTGAGCAGGACAGTGATGAATGTGGAGAAAACCAGGCCGCCGACGATCGCGGTGGACAGTTGAATCCAGAACTGTCCCGATGGCGCGCCGAAATAAGCATCGCGCGCGAAGAAATCGACAGTCAGGCCAAGCACCATAGGCATGAGGCCAATAATCGTGGTGATCGCCGTGAGAAACACCGGGCGGAATCGCTCGGCCCCGGCCCTGAATGCGGCATCTGTGGGGTTAATGCCCGCCGCGCGGTGCTCATTATAGGAATCGATCAGCACGATATTGTTATTCACCACGATCCCGGCAAGCGCGACGATTCCGATACCGCTCATCACCACGGAAAACGGCTCCTGCCGTATCACGAGGCCCAGAAGCACGCCTGCAACCGAAAAGACAATCGCGGTGAGCACGACGAACGACTGGAAAAAGCTGTTGAGCTGCGTGAGCAGGATCAGGAACATCAGAAAAATCGCGAGCACGAAAGCGCGTGCCAGAAATTCCCCCGCTTCAGCCTGATCCTCGATCTCGCCAGCGAAGCGGATATCGACGCCCTCCGGAAATTCGGTTTCCGCAAAAAGCCGTTGCAGCACGGTGATCTCTTCCGCCGCAGTGGTTCCGCCCAGCAGGCCCGCCGTGATGGTCTGCAAATTCCGCCCATCGACCCGGTTGATGACGGCAGCGGATGGCAGAGGTTCCAGTGAAACAAAAGTCGTGATGGGGACCATTCCGGCAGGCGACGCCACCCTGAGGCCCGCGAGTTCAGAAAAGGTGCGGTCCTCGGCAGGGTAGCGCAGACGGATATCAACTTCGTCGGGCGCGAAATCCGGCAGAAAAGTCCCGAGCACGACACCGCGCGTCAGAAGCTGCACCGTGGTCCCAAGCGTATTGATATCAACGCCGTAGCGGGCCGCCTGTTCGCGGTCAACCTGAAGCCGGAGTTCGATCCGTTCGGGCGGCACATCGCTGGCGATATCGACGAAACTGGCGCGCTCTGCCAAAATCGTCTGCACCTGCCTTGCCGCCTCGGGCAACAGGGCGCGATCTGCGGCGGAAATCTCGATCTCGATTGGGCGGCCCGCGCCCGGTCCCGCCTCCTGCGCCTCGACCTGCACGCTGATACCGGGGAGTTGCGCGGTATCGTCGCGGATGCGCTCGATCAGCGAGGTGGCGGCGGGGCGTGTGCGCCAATCCGCAAAATCAATCTGGATTGTGCCGATAACATCAGGGCTGACATTGCTCGCAAGCCGGTCTTCGACCGAGCCGATGGTGCGGGCATAGACTGTTGCGATACCTTCTGCCCCGACGATACGGTTTTCGACCATACGCACCAGCCGGTCTGCCTCCCAGACTGACAGATTGCCATCGGCGCGGATCTGAGCCTGCGCCCGGTCGGGTTCGATCTGTGGAAAAAATGCGACACCGCGCCCGAAGGTGCCATAGATCATGAGGGCCATGATCAGGGCCAGCAGGCTCAGACCGATGGCGAGGCCGGGGCGGCCGATCATATAGGTCAGTATCTTGTCGTAAGCCGCAGGGCGCACCGCTGTTTCACCATCCGCCTGCCGCGGCGGATGGCCCGCGCCGACGAGGCTGCCGATCAGCGGCACGAAGACCAGCGCCAGCAGGAGCGATGCGCCGAGCGTCACGATGACAGTCGCAGGCAGATAGAACATGAATTGCCCCGCCACACCCGGCCAGAACAAAAGCGGCACGAAGACAGCCAGCGTCGTGCCGACCGAGGCGGTGATCGGCCAGGACATGCGCTGTGCGGCACCCAGAAAGGCCGCGCTGCGCGATTTGCCTTCGGCGCGATACCGTTCGGCAAGCTCTACCACGACGATTGTGCCGTCGACGAGCATACCGATCACCAGAATGAGCCCGAACAGCACCACGATGTTCAGCGTGAAGCCCATCAAGGCGATGGCCAGAATGCCAATGGCAAAGGAGCCGGGAATTGCGATGGCGACAAGGAGCGACGCCCGCAGGCCAAGCGCTAGGATCGTTGTCAACATCACCAGCAGGATGGCGAAGATCACGTTATTTTCAAGATCGCCCAGCAGCGTCTCGATATCCTCTGCCTGATTCTGGATATAGGCCACGCGCACTGGTTCAGGCCAGCCGGTGCGCGTTTCCTCTACGGCATTCTGAACCGCCGCCACCACATCGATGATATTCGCGCCCGCGGTCTTGCTGATATCGAATGCGACGGTCGGTTGCCCGTCGATCCGCGCGAAGCTGTCGGGGTCAAGATAGGTCTGACGCACCTCCGCTACATCCTGCACCCGCACAACGGTTCCATCCGCCACCCGCACCGGAATCGCGAGGACATCGTTGATTGTGCGGATCGTGCCGGGGATCGATACGCCGATCCGTCCTGTCCCTGTGTCGAAGGCACCCGCTGCGACGAGCTGGTTATTGCTCTGGACCGCTTGGGCGATTTCATCGGTCGAGATGCCATAGGATTCGATCGCCAGCGGATCGACGACGATCTCAAGAAGGTCCGCACGATCGCCGGTCAGTTCCGCCTGAAGTACGCCAGTGATCGCTTCGAGCCGTTCCTCAAGTGACCGCGCGAAACCAATCAGCTCGCGCTCGGGCACGTCGCCGGACAGCGCGACCGTCAGGATCGGGAAAAGCGCCACGTCCACCTCACGGACAACAGGCGGATCCGCACCATCGGGCAGATCGGGGGCCGCTGTATCCGTCTCGTCGCGCACGCTTTGCAATGCCGTGTCCTGATCGAAGCCCGGCATAAATTCGAGCGTCAGCGTCGCGAAGCCTTCTCCGGCCTGCGCTGTCATCGTGTCCAGCCCCTGCAGCGCCTGAAGTTGTCGCTCAAGCGGTTCCACAAGAAGCCGTGCGCTGTCTTCCGCAGTGATCCCGGAATAGGTGACGTTCACGGTAAAAATCGGAATATCGATTTCCGGCGCGGCCTCTTTCGGTATGGTGACATAGGACCACGCCCCACCGAGCAAAAGCAACGCCAGCAGCAGGAGCATGGTGCGGGTGCGGCTGAACGCGGCGGCGATGAGTGCAGACATCGCGTTATTCCCCCGCTGTATCGTTTCCGGCGGGTGCAGCGGCCTCCGCCGCCGCTGCGCCGGTCTCTGATGCTGTCGCTGTCCCGGTCAGGTACTCAGGCGGGGTTTCGCGGACCTCTACCTGCTGCCCCTGTGCGAGGGCACCTTGGCTGATCGTCACGATGCGCGCCCGCTTGGGCAGTCCGGTCGCCCATATGCCCCCGGCTTCCGCCTCGACCACAACGATGGGCGCAAAGACGATGCGGTCTTCGTCGTCAACCAGATGCACGCCAAGCCGCCCTTCGGAATCGAGCAGCCCCAGCGCGGGTGACAAGCGATGCGCAGCGACGGTATCATAGGGAATGACGACCTCGGCGCTGAGGCCAGAGGGCAGGGCGCCTTCGGGATTGTTGATTTCAACCTCCACGCGGAACGTCCGCGTCTCAGCACTGGCAACGGGCGCCACGAAACTGATCGCGCCCTCCGCTGTGCCGCCACCAATGAAACGGACCCGGGCAGGCATACCCGCGCGGACGTCACCGATGCTGCCCTGTTGCACCTGCACGACGGCGACAAGGGGATCATTGTCCACGATCTCGGCAACCTCGCCCCCTGCAGTGACCAGCGCACCGACATCGGCGTAAAGCTCGTTGACGATTCCGTCGCCCGGGGCGGCGAGTTGCGTATAGGTGATTTCCAGTTCGACCGCCCGCAACTCGGCGCGCGCCGCTTGAAGCTGTGCAAACCGCGTCTGAGCCTCCGCCTCCGGCGTGATGTCCCGGTCCGCAAGCTGGCGCGCGGCATTGTAATCGCTCTGGGCTGCGGCCAGTTGAGCCTCCGCGCGGGCAAGCTGGGCTTCACGGTCATCTGCCGAAAGCCTGCCCACGATCTGCCCCGCCTCGACCTCGGTGCCCGCAGGCGCGATCTCTTCGACGATCCCCTGCACACGCGCGCGCAGCGTGGATATCTGGGCCGGGCGGACTTCGCCATAAAGCGTGATCTCGCGGACGGTCTCTTCTGCATCGCTCCAGCTTGCGGCGACCGACGGGAGCCCCGCCGTAGGGGGCACCGTTTCGTCTTGCGCGGTCTCATCCCCACTGAGAAAGCCGCTGCCGATCCATACGACAACAAGGGCGACGATCGCCACAAAGACAAGAGTTGTGGCATTCAGCCAGCGGACCATAGGGGAACCCCGAAATGAAGTGGCAGCGCGGCGCGCTCCAAACATAACCCCCTCGCGCTCAGAAGGTTCGCGTTTTGCTGCGTGTCTGTCATTGCTGAGCATCAGAGGTTCAGGTCACGGCAACTAATGGCGCACCGCACTCCCCGTATTGCGCGCGGCTGGCGCCTTAAAGGCGGCCCCCACATGCGCCAGTCCCGGCGACCCGATTGCAACATGGTTGAGGTCATCCAGCAGACAAATGTTGACGCTTTTCAGTTTCGGCCGCCTGAGCGAACGTGCCGGGGATGCCATCAAGAAACTCTTACCATCTCACTTTACGGAACTTGGTCAGGCCTAGCTCGTTTCAGTGACAGGCAAAGGAGATTACCATGATCAACAAATTCGGAACAGCAAACTGGAAGGGTACAATCAAGGACGGTGGCGGCACGGTTTCGACGGAAACCGCTGCGTTGAAGGATCATCCCTATGGTTTCAAAGCGCGTTTTGAAGACGGGAAAGGCACCAACCCAGAAGAGCTTGTCGGCGCAGCCCATGCCGCCTGCTTTGCCATGGCCCTGTCGCTGAACCTGACGGAGAATGATTTTGAGGCTGAAAACATTGATGTCAAATCAACTGTCTCGTTAGAGAAAGACCCTGCAGACGGGGGTTTCAAGGTCTCGAACGCCCATATCGAGCTGACGGCCACGGTGCCGGATATCACTGACGAGGAGTTCCTGGAGCTTGCCAAGGCCACGGAAAGCGGCTGCCCGATCAGCAAGCTTCTGAATGCCGAGATCAGCATGGATGCAAAACTGATCTGACGACGACGACAGGGCGTTGGTGACTGCAACCCAAAACGCAGCGCCCAGCAGGCGGAAACTGCTGGGCGCGCGTCCCGGTTGCCTTGGTTGCGTGATGACGGCGTGGTCAACTGCCGAAGCCTGTGCGCAACCCGGCCTATATCGCAAGAATATTTCGAAGAACGTGCCCCGAGCCTTGTGACTGACATAAGGATGTCACATCTTGCCGGTATTGAAAATTCATCCGGATGAATAGAGCAAATGATCAGAGACAGATGGCGCGACATTCGCGCAGCAATTGAGCAGGACATCATGGACGGCGTTTTGGAACCCGGCGCAAGGCTGCCGACTGAACCGGAATTGGTCCGCGTCTATGGCGCGGGACGCCATTCGATCCGGCGCGCCGTGGCGGAACTTGCGAAAGAAGGCTATCTGAGCGTCGAGCAGGGGCGTGGCACGTTCGTTCATCCGCGTCCGATGCTGGATTACACGATTGGCCCGCGCACCCGACTGCGCCGCAATCTGGGTGCCCAGGGTGTCAGTGTCACCGGAGAAGCGCTTGGCGTGGAGCGTATCGGCGCGACGGAGCGGGTGGCACAGCGCCTTGGCCTTTCCCCCGGCGCTCTGGTGATTGCCTCGCGACGTCTGTCGCTGGCCGATGACGTGCCGGTTTCTTTCGGGACGATCTATCACGATGCCGCGCGGTTCCCCGATTTTCCTGAACGGCGGCAGAAACTTGGGTCCATCACGGCTGTTTATGCCTCTTACAATATCACCGATTATCTGCGCGACAGCACCCGGATCTATGCCCGCCCGGCGCGGCCCGAAGAAGCCCGCCAATTGCGCCAGCACCCCGACATGCCGGTGATTGTCGTGCGCGCGGTGGACAAGGATATGGACGACGCAGCTTTGTCTTACAGCGAGGTGATCTGGTCTGCCGCCCGGGTCAAATTCAACATTCCCAACAACGAGGATACGTGATGATGCAAGCTCCGCACGACCTGCCCGGATGGGCGCATGACGCGATGCTGGCCGTTCTGGCGCGCGCCGATGCGGATCGGCTCAAGGCGTTCGCCGAACCGTTGATTGCAGATTTGCCTGATGTTGAGGTGCTGGATAACCGCACCGGGCTGGTCATGCTGCCGATGCGCGACACCGCACAGGGCACCCATTTCCATCTTGGTGAGATCCTGATGAGCGAGGCGCGGATCAGCGCGGGCAACCAGATCGGTTATGGCATGCGGCGGGGGCGCGATCTGGAGGCGGCGATGGCGATGGCATTGGTTGACCTTGCCGTGGCCCTTGGTGTGGCACCTGACGGCTGCACTGAATTTCTTGATGAAGAGGCGCGCACACAGGCGCAAGCCGATCACGACACGCTGTGCCGGGTCGAGGCCACCCGCGTTGATATGGAGACATTCTGATGACCGCCCATCCAGCCCCGTCTGATTTTGAAGCGCAAACAAATGCGACCTATGCGGCCTTGATGTGGGCGCTGTCGCGGCCGGGTTTGATTCATGATCTGCCAGAGGCAGGGCAGGCCCAGATTATCGCGGCGCTGATTGACCGCGAATGCAAGGTGCATAGCGCTGATCCTGCTCTGACCGATGTCGCCCTCCGCGCTGGTGCCGCGCTTGTCGAATTTGATGCCGCCGATCATGTCTTTGCCGCATCGCTGCCGCAGGCTGATGTGTTGCGTCAGTTGCGATGCGGCTCTGACCTTTACCCCGAAGAGGGGGCGACGCTGGTGCTGAATGCAGACCTGTCTGTTGGCACGGCGTTGCGCCTGACCGGTCCCGGTATTGACGGGGCGGTGGAACTGTCGGTCGGCGGGTTGCCCGATGGCTTTTGGTCCGAACGCGCGCGCAGCATGCGCTATCCGATGGGGTTCGAGATTTTCCTGATTGACGGGTCCCGCGTGCTGGGGCTGCCGCGATCAACAAAAGCAGAGGTGCTCTGATGGCATATGTCGCAACACGGGGCGGCGAACGCGCGATTGAACAATCGCAGCGGCTTTTCCGGGCTGAAATGGGGGCGATCACGCCGGAACGGGTGACGGAAATCCGTACTGCGATGCCTTATCTGATCGACCGTGTCATGGGTGAAGCATCACTGTATGACGAAGACCTTGCCGCCTTGGCGCTGGCCCAGACCGGGGGCGAACTTTACGAGGCGATCCTGCTGTTGCGTGCATGGCGCACGACGCAGCCGCGCCTGACGGTCGCGGACCCGGTCACGCAGGAGGAGCTGTTCACCCATCGTCGGATTTCTGCCGCCTTCAAGGATATTCCGGGTGGGCAGGTACTGGGGCCAACGCTGGATTACGCCCATCGCATTCTTGCGACCGACGTGCTGTCAGGTCAGACCTATCACCCTGACCCGGTGGTGCCCGCAGCAAAACCGTTCCCTGCGCGTCAACCCTCGGTCGCGGCCTGGCAGGCCGAAAACGGATTGCTGGCTGCACCTGTCGCGGACGTCACGACCGGCAATGATATCCCCGATATCACCCGCGAACCTTTGCTGTTTCCCGCCAAACGCGCCCATACATTGCAAAGCCTTGCCCGTGCGGAAACCGGGGGTGTGCTGGCCTTGGGCTATGCTGCGCAGCGCGGCTATGGGCAGGCGCATCCGACGGTGAACGAATTGCGGCTGGCAGAGGCGGATGTCGTTGTCCGCCATCCGCGCGGTACAGCGTTCAGCGCGGGCCGCGTTAAGGTCAGTCAGGCCGAAGTCGTATCAAAACAGGGGTCCGACCTGGGCCTTGGCTTTGCTGCGACACTGGGCTGGAACGAGGTAAAGGTGATCGCGGCCGCGACGCTTGATCTGAATGCCGCGGGCGCGCCGAAAGGATCAGCGACCGAAGAGGAATTTTTCCTTTACCACACCGAAGGCGTCGAAAGCTCGGGGTTCTGTATTCACTTTAAACTGCCCCATTACGTCACTTTCCAGTCCAGCCTTGATGCGATGCGCGATGCCAAGGCCAAGCGCGCCGCAAAAGACAAACAACCGGAGCCCGCAGAATGAGCCTGAATTCACTGACCCGCGATTGGGAACCGATGTCTTACGGGTTCCTTGACGGATCTGCCAAACGCGAAATCCGGCGCAAGATGCTCAAGGCGATTGCGGTTCCCGGATGCCAGATGCCCTATGCCAGCCGCGAGGTGCCGATGGCGCGTGGCTGGGGCACAGGCGGTTTGCAGATTTCCTGCACGCTGATCAACCCCGCGATGCGGATCAAGGTGATTGACCAAGGGGCCGACGACAGCGTGAATGCCGCATCCATCCGCAGTTTTCTGGCGCGTGTGTCAGGTGCGCCAACGACGATGGATACATTGCAGGCCGACCTGATCCAGTCCCGCCACCGCATCCCCGAAGAAAAGCTGCGCGAAGATCAGATATTGGTGCTGCAAGTGCCCAATCCTGAACCGCTGCGGTCCGTGCAGCCAAATATGTCGATTGCCCGCCAGATGCATGCCGATGCCGATTACGGGCGGATGTGGCTGCAGCTTTATGAACAGATCGTCCGGTCTGGTCGCGTGATGCAGGGGGCGAGTTACCCAAGCCTTGTGAACGGGCGCTTTGTCATGACCCCGTCACCGATCCCGCGCTGGGACGTGCCAAAACTGGATATGGCGCAGCATCTGACGATCCTGTCAGCGGGACGCGAAAAGCGGCTTTATGCGGTGCCGCCCTATACACGGGTCGCCCCTTTGGTCTTTGACGATGTGCCTTATCGGGTCGAAAATCACGGTGGGCTGACCTGTCAACGTTCTGGCGCGAAAGGCTATTTCATGAACGAAATTCCGCAGGCGGATGGTTCATCGACCTTTGAGGTGTCCGACAGCGAACTCGGCGTCAAGACGATCCGCATGGCCGAAGGCGAACCGGCCCGCATCGGCCAGACCTGGTACAAGGATGGGGAGCTTGTGCAATGACCCTGACACTTGATGCCCCGCAGCTGGTCAAAACCCAGCCCCTGCTGATCGCACGCAACGTCAGCAAATCCTATGGCGCGGTTCATGCGTTGCGCGATGTTTCTGCGACGGTCTATCCCGGTGAGGTGTTGGGGATTGTCGGTGAAAGCGGATCTGGCAAATCCACCTTTCTGCGTTGCCTCAATCTGGAGGAAACACCGGACAGCGGCAGTTACACGCTGGACCTGTCCGATGTGCAGGGCAATCTGTTCGACCTTGATCGCTACGCGCGCCGGATGCTGTGTGCGACGCGGATTGGCATCGTTTACCAGAACCCGCATCTGGGCCTGTTGATGCATCACAGCTCTTCCGGGAATGTCGCCGAACGGCTGCTGGTCGCGGGCGAACGCCGCTTTGCCGTGCTGCGTGACAAGGCGAGCAAGGCGCTGGATGCGTCCGAATTTCCGCTGGACCGGATGGACGCGCCGCCGGTGGAATTGTCCGGCGGCATGCAGCAAAGGGTGCAACTGGCCAAGGCGATCGCGCTGGAACCGGCCCTCTTGCTGCTGGATGAACCGACAACGGGCCTTGATGTCAGCGTGCAGGCGCTGGTGCTTGATACGCTCAAGCGGCTGCAACAGGACCGCCAGATCACCATGGTGATTGTCAGCCATGATCTGGGTGTGATCCGGACATTGTCCGACCGCGTTATGGTGATGCGCCGGGGCGAGGTCGTTGAAACCGGCCTTGCCGACCAAGTGTTCCAAGACCCGCAACACGCCTACACGCAACAATTGGTGCATGCAAAATTATGACTTTGATCCTTGATGTTCGTGGCCTGTCCAAAGGCTTTACCATGCACCATCTGAATACACGGATGGCTGCATTCGATGATGTTTCCTTCACGCTGCATGCGGGCGAATTCCTGCTGCTGAAAGGGCGTAACGGGGCAGGAAAATCCACGCTGTTGCGCACGCTTTATCGCAGTTATCTGGCGGCGGGCGGGCAGATTTTGTTCCACACCACCCATGGGGTGATTGATCTTGCGCGCGCGGCCGATGTTGATGTGACCTATCTGCGCCGGACCGAGATCGGCTTTGTGACGCAGTTCCTGTCCGCGCGCCCACGCGTCAGCGCCGAGGCGCTGGTTGCCGAACCGCTGCGACTGGCGGGCGTTGATGTCGCTGGCGCCTTGGATCAGGCGCGTCATTGGCTGAACGCATTTGGTGTAAAACCCGCACTTTGGCCCGCGTATCCCACCACTTTTTCCGGTGGCGAACAGCAAAAGGTCAACCTTGCACGCGCATTGATCCTGCCACAGCGGCTTTTGCTTTTGGATGAACCGACCGCATCGCTTGATGTGTCGGCCCGTGCCGCGCTGATCGCGCGGCTGGCGGAACTGAAAGCGTCGGGCACCGCGATGATCGGCGTTTTCCACCACCCCGGCGATGTCGCCGACCTGATTGACCGCGAACTTGACCTGACACCCGCCAAAGCACTGCAAGAGGAACGTGATGATGTGGTTTTCTGATTTTACACTGGTTCTGCCTGATCGCGTCGTGCCGCATGGGTCGCTACGGATTGCCCAAGGCAAGATCGCCGAGATTGCAGACCATCCCGTCAATGGCGGCATCCGGGGGCGGGGGCACACGTTGTTTGCGGGTTTCATCGATATGCACGGCGATATGATTGAACAGGAATTGGAACCGCGTGCGCGCGTGGATTTTCCGATGTCTGTCGCGCTAAACGCGTTGGACGCGCGGCTGGCCGCGGCGGGAGTGACGACGGCCTATGCATCGGTGTCATTTTCGCGGGCCGCGCATCAGGGCGAACGGCGGTCGTTTGAACACACCAGCCGGGTGATCCGCGAACTGGCCAAAGTGCGTGGCAAAGCGCGGGTCGATCATCGTATTCACGCGCGTTTCGACATCACCTTTGACAATGCTGTGGGTGTGCTGCGCGACCTGCTGAACGAAGGCCACGTCGATCTGGTGTCCTTGATGGATCATACACCGGGGCAGGGGCAATACCGCAATCTTGAAATTCATATCAAAAATCGCGCGGCCCAGAACGGCGTTTCCGAAGCTGAGGCGCGGCAGATGGTCGATGAGGCGATAGCGACACGCAGCCGCCCGCAGGATATCTTGCTGGCCAATATGCGCACCGTCGCGCAGATGTGCCGCGACCACCGTGTGCCGCTTGCCAGCCATGACGATGACACGGCGGAAAAGGCGCATCTGATGGCTGATCTTGGCTCTGTCATCTCGGAATTTCCGGTGACGCAGGAAGCGGCGCAGATTGCTATCGACCGTGGCTTGATGACCGCGATGGGTGCGCCCAATGCCATGCGTGGGCAAAGCTATTCTGGCAACCTGTCCGCCCGCGACGCACATCGTGCGGGGCTTTTGTCCATTCTGGCGGCAGATTATCATCCCGCCGCGATCCTGCCCGCGATCCGGGCTCTGGCCCCGCATGATCCTGCCGGGCTGGCGGGCGCCGCGCGGCTTGCGAATGTCAATCCGGCCAAAGCGTTGGGCCTGACGGATCGCGGTGAAATCAGCACAGGCAAGAATGCCGATCTTGTGGTGGTCGATGCGTCCGACCGGGTGGTCATGACATTGCGCAACGGCGAGATGATCCATGCCAATGGCACATTGTCGATGGTGACTGCTGCCCTGGAAACACAATCGTGAAAAGCGTCGTGGAACTGTCACATCCGGGTAATGGGATTGTTACGCCACAAGGTTACGACTCAGGTGAAAAATTCATTCGGATGAATCACCATGACCGGAAATCTTACGCTCTCTTCAATCACGCGCCAATTCGGTGACACGACGGCTGTCGATAAGGTGTCGCTCTCGATCTCGCCGGGGCAATTTGTAGGCATCATCGGACGTTCGGGCGCTGGTAAGTCCACATTGTTGCGGCTGATCAACCGGCTGGTCGACCCCACTGCGGGGTCGATTGCGTTTGACGGGGTCGAGATTACCGCGCTGAAGGGCAAGGCCCTGCGCGCTTGGCGACGTGATTGCGCCATGATCTTTCAGCAGTTCAACCTTGTGGACCGCTTGGACGTGCTGACGAATGTGCTGATCGGGCGGTTGCCGGAACATGGGTTTCTTAGTTCCATGGCAATGCGTTTCACGGATGAAGAACGCGCCATGGCGATTCAGGCGCTGGACCGGCTTGATCTTGTGCCGCAGGCATTGCAACGGGCGGGCACCCTGTCCGGCGGCCAGCAACAGCGCGTCGCGATTGCCAAGGCGCTGGTGCAGCGGCCCAAAATCATGCTGGCCGATGAGCCTATTGCCAGTCTTGATCCGGCCAATGCAACACGCGTGATGGATGAATTGCGCAAGATAAACCGCGAAGACGGGCTGACCGTGCTGGTCAACCTGCACACCCTTGACACTGCACGCGCCTATTGCGACCGGATCGTCGCGATGCGCGCAGGGCGCGTCATGTTCGATGGCACCGCCCGGCAACTGACCAATGATGTCGTGCGCGACATTTACGGGTTGGAAGGGCTGGCCGAGTTTAGCGAAGCCGTCACATCCACCACCGCCTATGCCGCGCGAGATAAAATTGATGCCTGATTTCCCCAAACCCTTGAAAAGGAACATTCCCATGCGATTGACAATGATGACTGCCTTTGCCGCCTTGATGGCGTTCCCCGCCGTGGCAGAAGACTGGAAAACCGACTATCGTATCGTGCGTTTTGCATTGATTTCGAGCGAGAACGAGCTTGATCGCAACAACCGCTGGGGCCCGTTCCAGGACTATCTGGAAGAGGCTCTTGGCGTCGAGGTCGAGATTTTTCCAGCGGGTAGCTACGACAGTGCGATTCAGGCGCTGGCGGCCGGCCAGATCGAATTTTCATGGTTTGGCCCATCTGCCTATGCGGCGGCCTGGTCTGAAATGGATGGCAATGTCGTTCCGCTTTTGACCACCGAACAGCAGGACGGATCATTCGGTTATCACAGCGTCGTCGCAGTGCGCTGTGATGCAGGCTATAGTTCGATCGAAGATCTGGCAGGCAAGACCCTCGCCTTTGCCGACCCCAACAGCGCGTCTGGCTATACCGTGCCTTTTTATACCCTGTCAGCCGAGGGTTATCCGCCGGAGGAATTCTTTGGCGCGGTGCCGTTTTCGGGCAGCCATGAATCGTCGATCATGGGGGTGGTCAACGGCCAGTTCGATGCGGCTTCCACAAGCTGGACCAATGAAACCTCTGGCAACGTGCAGCGCATGATCAGCAAGGGGATGATCCCCGAAGATGAAATCTGCTTTGTCTGGAAAAGCCCGTTGATCCCATCGAGTCCGTTCACCGCGCGCGGAAACCTGCCACAAGGACTGATCGACGATATGAAAGCGGCGGTCATGGCCACCCCAACTGCGGCACCTGAATTGTTCAAACAGATCACAGGTGGCGAAGCATCGACCGCTGGCCGCTATATCGAGGTGGAGCATGAGCAATATGAAATCCTGATCGAGATGCGCGACTGGTTCCGGGCCAATCGCCGGGGTTGATCCGTGATCTGAACCTGACCGGGTGGGCCTGATAGCCCGCCCGCCTTGTGCCGGGAATATGCCTTATGAATGCCGCCATCCTTTCCTTTGAATCCGATTTTGCCCAGCATCGCAAGCGGTCACGGCTGACCTTTCTGGTGATCACCGGCACGTTGGTCATCCTGTTTTTGCTGACGGCTGAGGCCTCGAATTTTTTCAAGGTGACGCAGGTCACACTGGCTGACGGCACACGTGCTGAACGCTGGGTCATTGGGGCAGGGCTGCCGCGACTTGGTGAATATCTGGTCAAAACGCTGCCTGATCTGCACTGGGCGACGCTTGGCGCTGATATCGCTGAATGGTTTGCCCGCTGGCGGATTTGGGCCAAGCTTCTGGTCGAAACGATCATGATCGCTTTTATGGCAACGGTGCTTGGCGTCATTGGTGGCTTTGTTCTGTCCTTTCCCGCTGCGCGTAACCTGACGCCTGCCAAATGGGTGCTTTGGTTGTCGCGCCGATATCTTGAAATTGCCCGCACCGTTCCCGAACTGGTTTTCGCGTTGATCTTTGTCTTCTGTTTTGGTGTCGGCCCTATGGCGGGGGTGCTCGCCATCGGACTGCACACGGTCGGCGCATTGGGAAAGCTTTATTCCGAGGTCAATGAAAACATCGACATGCGCCCGCTTGACGGGGTCAAGGCGGCAGGCGGGTCCTGGTTTGATCAGATGCGTTATGGCGCGGTACCGCAGATCCTGCCCAATATCATCAGCTATACGCTGCTGCGCTTTGAGATCAATGTGCGCGCCTCATCGATCATCGGCTATGTCGGGGCAGGCGGGCTGGGGCAGGAATTTCGCACCGCTATGTCTTATCAGGTCTACACCGACCTGTCGGCGTTGTTTGTCATCATCCTCGTGACCGTAATGATTATTGACTACGGATCAGAAAAGCTGCGCCACAAGGTGATCGGCATGGAGACACGACCATGAGCATGACCGACGAACAAATCGCTGCTGCGCGCGCCCGAATGCCACTGGCCTTTCGCGCACCAATGAGGGTTCGCCTGCGCCGCGCGACCATCTGGGCGGGATTTATCCTGCTTTTCGGATGGTGCCTTTATGATTTTGGCTTTACGCCGCAACGTATCTGGGACGGGCTTGGCCGGTTGGGGCGGGTGCTGTCGTTCATGTTCCCGCCCTATGTCTGGACCGAGTGGAACCAGTTTGCTGAAGTCCTGAAAGGGCTGACTGAAACATTGTCGATGGCCTTTCTGGGGACGCTGCTGGGGGCGATCATCGCTTTCCCTCTGTCCTTTCTTGGGGCAAAGAACATCAATCGTCTGAACTTTCTGCGCCTGAGCACGCGGCGCGGCTATGATGTGATCCGTGCTTTTGAAACGCTGATCCTTGCGCTGATCTGTATCCGGGCCTTCGGACTGGGGCCATTGGCAGGGGTGCTGGCCATCGCCGTCAGCGAAATCGGCACTTTCGCGAAACTCTTCTCGGAAGCGATCGAAAATACATCGCAAAAGCCGGTCGACGGGGTCAGGGCGTCAGGTGGGTCACGGTTGCAGCAGATCCGTTATGGTATCATGCCGCAGGTCAATCCGGTGATCCTGTCGATCCTGCTGTACAACTTTGAATCTAATGTCCGGTCCAGTACGATTCTGGGAATTGTGGGCGCAGGCGGCATCGGGTTTTTGCTGTCAGACCGGATCGCCACCTACCAATGGGACGAGGCCTGGTCGATCATCTTCCTGATCATCGCGATGGTTTATGTGATTGACTGGATGTCTGCGCTGATCCGACAGCGGCTGATCGGCAAAACGGAGACAGCAAGATGAGTGGTGCAGGCAGCAAGACCCATCTCAGCGAAAGCCCGACCATTCACCCATCTGCGACCGTCGTGGATTGCGAACTTGGCGCCTGGACCGAGGTAGGAAGGGGCACCCAGATGCGGGCGTCAACCATGGGGGACTGGTCCTACATCACGCAGGATTGCCATGTCGTCTGGACAAGCATCGGCAAGATGTGTTCCATCGCCAATGGCGCGCGGATCAATCCGGGTAATCATCCGACATGGCGTGCGGTGCAGCACCATTCAGTCTACCGCGCCGCCGCATACGGTCTGGGCGAGGATGATCACGACT
>NZ_JBKBQY010000019.1:0-40370 GCF_046292185.1 Yoonia sp. | reverse complement strand
CACCGCCTTCGGAATCGATGGGTTCCAGAAACGCTTTGTCAGCCAGAACGGCATCCACTTCGCCATTGCGGACGGCAGAGATCGTTTCATCCGGTGTCGCGTATTCCAGCAAGGTCGCACCTTCCATGGTGGTGACATAGCTGGCCTGGATAGTGCCCGATTGCGCCGCGATTACGCCGTTTTCAAGGTCAACCTCGCCCAATGCCAGAAAGGCGGAAGGATCGGGCTGTGTGTATGGGTCGGAAAACGCGATGACTTCGGCGCGTTCTTCGGTGATCGACATGCCCGCGATGATCGCATCATAATTGCCGGAGACGAGGTTCGGAATAATGCTGTCCCAGTCGGTGGTGACCCAGGTGCAGGTCAATTCGGCGCGCAGGCAGAGTTCATCACCCAGTTCCCGTTCAAACCCGTCGACTTCACCAGCATCGTTGATGAAGTTATACGGAGGGTAGGCACCCTCGGTCCCCAGGCGGATCACGTCCTGCGCCATGGCGGCGCTGCCCAGAAGGGCGGCAGTTACACTTGTCACGATCAGTTTGTTCATCTGGTTTCTCCCGTTAGATGATTTAAGCGGCTGTCGCGGACAGAAATCCGCGCAGACGGTCGGTTTTTGGGCTGCCGAACAGATCGGACGGCGCGCCTTGTTCTTCGATCACGCCTTGGTGCAGGAACACGACATGGTCGCTGACATCCGCTGCCAGCCGCATATCATGGGTGACAATAATCATGGTGCGGCCTTCGGCGGCCAGATCTTTGATCACGCGGATCACTTCCTGTTCCAGTTCGGGATCAAGCGCGCTGGTCGGTTCATCAAAGAGCAATGCCTTGGGTTCCATACAGAGCGCGCGCGCGATGGCGGCGCGTTGTTGCTGGCCACCGGATAGCTGTGCCGGATAAGCGTCGCATTTGTCGCCGATGCCGACCTTATTCAAATAGGCGCGCGCCGATGCCTCGACCTCGGCCTTGGGGCGTTTGAGGACGGTGACCGGCGCTTCCATCACGTTTTGAAGAATCGTCATATGCGCCCAGAGGTTGAATTGCTGGAACACCATCGACAGGTTCGTGCGGATGCGGATCATCTGCGCGTGATCGCCAGGGCGGCGGTTCAGGCCTGCGCCTTTCCAGGTCACAGCCTCGCCGCAGAACAACACATCGCCTTGCTGGCTGTCCTCAAGCAGGTTGGCGCAGCGCAGCAGGGTTGACTTGCCCGATCCCGACGACCCAATCAAAGACACGACATGTCCGGCAGGGGCGGTGATATCGACACCTTTGAGCACTTCAAGCGATCCATAGGATTTATGCAGGTCGCGGATTTCAATCACAGGGGTAGTGTTGGACACGGTGGGGCTTCTTTTCTTGTTCCGCTGCCGATTAGGCCCGGTTTTCGTGCCGTTTGCAACGCTTTGGTGACATCTGACCTTGCGTTATCCGCAAACTGCCCGCGGTTCGGGCGGCAGAGGGATATCATAAGCATCCGGCGAAAGCGCCACCACGCCGCGAAGGCCCAGGGTCTGGCGATGCCCGTCGGGCAAGGCTGCGACAGCTGCGGTGACGGCGTTCAGATAGGGCCCGGGGTCCTGTCCTGCGCGGGTGATCAACGTCATGCAGGGGCTTGCCGCGGTCGTCCCGATGACCCTGACCTGTGCTGTTGCGGGATCATCCTGCTGCGCCATCCGCCAAGTCTGGGCGTCGATGGTGGCGAAGTCGGCCTGACGTGTCGCGACAGCCGCGATGCTTGCCGCATGGCTGCCGGTCATCAGGGTTGTACTGAAAAGGCATCCCTGATCGGCGGCCCACTGTTGCGCCGCGCCATAGCCCGATTGCGACAGCAGCGCATTGGCCGCCATACGCGCGCCGTTCAGCAGGTCGGATTTATCCGCGACGGCGCTGTCGCGATGGACGATGAAGACGCTGTTGTAATATCCCGGCGCGCAGTCCGGCAGACCGTAATCCATCGCGGCAATCGCTGTCACCCGGTGGCGAAACAGCGCACGATAGGGCAGGTTGCAGATCTGGCCCAGCACCAGGTCAGGACGCGCCCAGCTTTCCTGAAAATCGATCGCATCATCCAGATCGTCGGGCGCAGGCAGGCCACGTCTTTGCAATTCGTCCCGGATCAGATGCCATAAGACCTGATGCGCCGCCCTGTTGGCAGGGCGGGCATACATCGGCAGGCTGGCGATCATGGGCGGCCTGCGCCGACCCGCAGCCGTGCTGCATTGCTGTCCTGATCCGACACGCCCAGCAAGGATGCGGTCATTCGCATCATGCTGTCTTCGGCATCGTCACGGATGTTGTCGGCCATGGCGACACGCCACAGCGCCTCGATCACAGCAAGGCGGTTGTCGTAATCCACCGCCTCTTTGATCGCGCGGGTGAAACGGACGGTGTCGGGGGCCTCGGATTCCAGCACTTCGCAATCGCGGCGCAGACTGGCGGCCTCGGTCTCGCTCAGGTCGTAACGGTCCATCAGCGTGTGGTCGATCTGGGCTTTCTCGGCTGGATCATAATTTCCGTCGGTGCGCGCGATACGTACCAGAAGCGCGCCAAGCGCCAGACGCGCGTCGGGGTCAGGAAGGGGCTGTGGGGCGGGGGCGGTCATGCGCCGGATCAGATCTGCAAACATGAGTGACACATAAGAGCTTTTGCGCGCAGAACAAACATCAATTCTGCTTGAGCTTGGTATCAAACAAGGTCGAAAGGCGCTGTGCCTCTTCGGCTAGACCATACGGCGGGTTCACGACGAAAAGGCCCGATCCCACCATCCGGTGGCCGGGCCGGGCAGGGGGAAAGCCGACTTCGTGGCGCAGGGCGTCCGGAAACGTGCCCTGCAGGGCGCGCAGCATCGGCAGATGCGGGCTGTCGGTCAGCAGCGGATACCACAGCACCAGAATGCCCACGCCCCATTTGCGATGCACCTTGGCCAGCAGGGGCGGGATCATTTCGTAATCTGTCTTGACCTCGAAACTGGGGTCGATCAGCATCAGGCCCCGGCGCGGGTCGGGCGGACAGACGGACAGCGCCATGCCAAACCCGTCGCGCTGCCGGAACACGCCGCCGTAAGGGGCCATATACGTGGCGAGCGCTGCATATTCCTGCGGATGCAGTTCAGAGAGTTGGATAGAGTCGATCACCCGCAGGCATTCCGCAGCGACAATCGGTGATCCGGGATAGGCATCAGTACCATATTTCGCACGGATACGCCCCAGAACGCGGGTATAGGGGTGGTCGGGGGTGAACCAGCTTTCGGCCATGGCGATGCCTTTCGCCGCCTCGCCTGTTTTAACTGCTGCCGGATCGGTCAGGTCGTAAAGCCCGCGACCGGCGTGCGTTTCCAGATAGGACAGAGCTTTGTCCTTTTGGGTCAGATAATCCAGCATCCACGCCAAAAGACTGTGTTTATGCACATCGGCCAGATTGCCGGCATGATAGGCGTGTTGGTAGGACAGCATGAACGAAACCTCTGGTTGGATATTCCTGTGCCTACCCTTGTGCGCGCGCGGTGCCAAGTCACTTGCCCTTGCGTGCGGCTCGTCTATCTGTGGAGGGAATGTTAACGAAAGGGAAATTATGCGTGGACTCATAATCGCGGCCGTGTGCTGCCCGACCTTGGCAATGGCGCAATCTGGCAATGAGGTTGGTGTGACCGTAGGTCTGGGCCTGCAGACGGCCCCGTCCTATTTCGGATCTGACAGCAATGACCTTGGCCCGACGGGCAGTTTCGCGCTGGATCAACTGGATTTCAACGGTCTGTCGCTGGGAAGTGGTGATGGCAGCGGTTTTGGCATTGGCGGGTCGCTGCGCTATATCGGCGCGCGCAAGGCATCTGATCACGGCGAACTTGAGGGGTTGGGCGATATCGATGCCGCGCTGGAACTGGGCGGTGGCCTGCGCTATGCCGCGCCGGGGTTCAGGGCATTCGCCAATCTGCGCTACGGTATCGGCGGGCATCAAAGCCTTGTCGGTGATCTGGGCGCTGATTTCATCGAACAGATCACGCCGCAATGGGAATTGCGCGCAGGCCCGCGTGCATTATGGGGCAGTGAAGATTATGCGCAGACCTATTTTGGCGTGTCCGCCGCCGACAGCCTGACCAGCGATTTCGCGCAATATGATGCAGGATCGGGGTTGGTCAGTGCCGGGGTAGCGGCGAGCCTTGGCTATCAGGTGACGCCCGACTGGGGTATCGTCGGATCGCTGCGGTACGATGAATTGCAGGGCGATGCCGCCAATAGCCCGATTGTGCAGAGCAAGGATCAGGTCACTGCGGGTATTGTCATCACGCGACGGGTGAATTTCAGCTTTTAGGCCCGGCAAAGGATAAAGTCCCCGCGCCACCTAGATAGGCGGCGCGGGAAAATCGTTTTACGGTTCCAGTTTGATGATCTCACCGGAATCGAGCGCGGTATAAAGGTTGCCGTCCGGCCCCTGAACGAGCGAGCGGAAACGACCCGGTTCCATAGGCAAAGTCATTTCTATCACGTCCAGCACCTCTGTCCCGGCAGAGTTGAGTGTCAGCACATCAATACGCTGACCAAGCGCCGTGCCGCCAAAGCCGATACCCATCAGGCCGACAACCAAAGCGCCGTCCCAGTCGCCCCATTGTTCGCCAGTCAGGAATTCGGCGGATGACGTGCCTTGGGAATAGCCATTGTTGTCCCAGATCGGCACCATCGCATCGGGATAGGTTTCGAGATCGGTCATCGGCATGAAGGCCGCGCGTTCATAGCGGTTCATCCCGTCCATCTGGTTGGGGCTGTAGCCGCAATAATCGTCGGGGCAATCCTCGCGTCCGGCCATGTCGGGTCGTGGGTCCCAGCCGCCATTGCCGCCATTGACCAGCACGGTGATTTCATCCGAATGCCACGGCCCATGTTCGGCCACGACAGGCGTGTTTGTTTCAGGGTGAAACGCGATGCCCTGGGTGTTGCGGTGGCCGTAGGTATAGATGCGCGGATCGAAACCATCGGGCGGCGTATTGCCTTCGGCGGCGTTGCCATCGGCGTCGATACGCAGCACCTTGCCGCCCATGCTGGTTGGACTTTGCGGAAGTTCAGCATTGTGATTATCGCCGGTCGTTACATAAAGAAAACCGTCGCCGGGGTTGAACCTAATCCGCCCGCCATTATGCGCGCCGGTATCGCCGAACGGGTGATCTGACGGATCGGTCTTGTAGGGGATATCGTCGACGATATCCGTGCGGTCAGCGACGGCGGTGAAATCATCGTTCACTGTCAGGCGCATGACGCGGTTGGTTTGGGGGTCCGACATTTCCGACAGCGAATAGACATAGACCCGGCGGTTGTCTTCGAAGTCGGGGTCGAGTGCGACGCCATTCATCCCGCCCTGTCCGTCGCAGAACAGATCGCTTGCACTGGTGTCATAGCCTTCGCTGTCTTTCATCCCGAGGAGGTTATTCACCTCGCCGGAGGGCAGCATGACCGACAGGCCAAGGCATTTTTCAGTAAAGAACATGGTGCCATCGTCAAGAAACGCCATGTCCCAAGGGTTGTCCAACCCTTCGAGCACATAAGTCGGTGTCAGACTGGTGGTATTCGTCTGGGCAAATACCGGTGCAGTCAAAGCTGTGGTTGCGACCAGTACGGTCGCGACCAGCGTGGCATTGCCTTTGGTGGTGTAGGGTTGCATGTCGTATCCTCCCTTTGATATTTCATGACTTTTCGCGGCGCACGCGTATCGCGGCGATCACGCAGCATCAGCATGATCCGTCACTGAAGATATGGCAACAGGATTCGAAATGGGATGCGCAGGGCGAAAATTTTTTAGGCGGAATCCCCGGTTGAGCGGATGTTGCGCAGGGCCTCACCGAATGCCCCGGCAAGAATGCCGGTCGGCAGTGCGATCAGCCCGATCCCTGTCAGCGCGGTCAATGCGGCAGCCGTTCTGCCAAGGAATGTGACCGGGACGATATCGCCGTACCCGACGGTGGTCAGGGTCGCGACGGACCACCACATAGCGCGCGGGATCGAGCCAAAATCCTCGGGCTGGCCCGCCTTTTCCGCAAGGTAAAGCGCAGTCGAGGACAGCAGCATCAATGCGAATGCCAGCACGATGCTAAAACCCAGCTCATACCGGCGCTGATAGATCGCCGATCCGATGACCTGCATCGCGACGGAATAGCGCCCCAGCCGTGCCAACCGAACAAGGCGGCTTGCACGCACCATCCGCAGAATGGCTGCCTCCAGCCCGAGGATCGGCAGCAAAAAGGACAAGACGACGAACAGGTCCACAAGGGCTGCAAAAGTCAGCATGTAATGGAAAGATGATATGTAGCGGGGATTGGCAGGGGCTGCATATACCCGCGCAAGGTATTCCATTGCAAATACCGCGAAGAATACAATCTGACTGAACACGAAACCACTGTGAAACCGGTCGGTCAGTGTTTTCTCGGTTTCAAGCACGCCGACAAGGATCGACAGGCAGATCAGATAGACAATTGCGGTATTCGTGCGCGACAATCCCTTCGCGGTCCGCATTGCAGGATCAAGTTCAAGAGAAAGTCTGTGTCTCAACATTTACGCCGCTCTACCATTTATCAAAGGCAGCGTAGCATGACGTTGTGATTGGGGCGAAGTGTAAAAGTTACACCACCGGACCACCTGAAAATGCCCATCTGGAAACGTCCCGAAGGTGGGCTACACCAACCGTGACATTTCCACCGCTGCGCGCACGAAATCGGCGAACAGCGGGTGCGGGGCGAAGGGTTTTGATTTCAATTCGGGGTGAAACTGGACCCCGATGAACCAGGGGTGGTCTTTCCATTCGACGATTTCGGGCAGTTTGCCATCAGGCGAAAGGCCCGAGAATTGCAACCCTGCCTTTTCCAGCACTTCGCGGTATTTGATATCGACCTCATAGCGGTGGCGGTGACGTTCTTCGATCGCGGTGCCGCCATAGATCGCGGCGACCTTTGATCCTTCGGTCAGGGTCGCGTTATAGGACCCCAGCCGCATGGTGCCGCCCTTGTCGTCGCCGGCGCTGCGCGCGATTGTATGGTTGCCCTGCACCCATTCTTTCAGGTGATAGACCACCGGTTCAAACCGTTTCGCGCCGAATTCGTGGTCGAATTCCTCTGATCCCGCACGGTCAAGCCCCGCGACATTGCGCGCGGCTTCGATCACGGCCATCTGCATGCCAAGGCAAATTCCCAGATAGGGGATCTGCTTTTCGCGGGCGAATTGCGCCGCCTTGATCTTGCCTTCGGTGCCGCGTTCGCCAAAGCCGCCGGGGACCAGAATGGCGTGATAGCCCTCCAGATAGGGTGCTGCGTCTTCGCGGTCGAAGAGTTCGGCATCGACCCATTCGATCTTGACCTTGACCCGATTGGCCATGCCGCCATGCGTCAGCGCCTCTGCAATCGATTTATAGGCGTCTTCGAGCTGGGTATATTTCCCGACGATGGCGACTTTTACATGGCCTTCGGGGTTGTGGATACGGTCGTAAACGTCATGCCACATAGCAAGGTTCGGCGCGGGCGCGGGTGAGATGTCGAAGGCATCCAGCACCGCCTGATCCAGACCCTGTTCATGATAGGCCAGCGGTGCCTCGTAGATGGATTTCAGGTCATAGGCGGCGACCACGGCATCCTTGCGCACGTTGCAGAACAGCGCGATCTTTTCGCGTTCCTTTTCGGGGATCGGATGTTCGGACCGGCAGACAAGGATATCGGGCGCGATCCCGATGGATTGCAATTCCTTGACACTGTGCTGGGTCGGTTTGGTTTTTAATTCGCCGGACGCCGCCAGATAGGGCAGTAGCGTCAAGTGCATGAAGATGCATTGGCCGCGTTTCTTGTCGTGGGAAAACTGGCGGATCGCCTCGAAAAACGGCAGGCCTTCGATATCGCCGACGGTGCCGCCGATTTCGCAGAGCATGAAATCAACCTCGTCATCGCCGATTTTCAGGAAATCCTTGATCTCGTTCGTGACGTGGGGGACGACCTGAATGGTCTTGCCCAGATAATCGCCGCGGCGTTCCTTTTCCAGCACGTTGGAATAGATGCGCCCGGAACTGACCGAATCCGTCTTGCGCGCGGGCACGCCGGTGAAGCGTTCGTAATGCCCGAGGTCGAGATCGGTTTCGGCGCCGTCATCGGTAACGAACACCTCGCCATGTTCAAATGGCGACATCGTGCCGGGATCGACGTTGAGATAAGGATCAAGTTTGCGCAGCCGCACCGAAAAGCCACGTGCCTGCAACAAGGCCCCAAGGGCCGCCGATGCCAGCCCCTTGCCCAAGGAAGACACAACGCCGCCGGTAATGAAAATGTAACGCGCCATAGGCGAATGCCCCCGTGAAAAGTCCAAGATTTGTGGGAAAGCGACCCGTTAAAATCGCATCATCACGGGATTTGACCCATAGTGGATTCTGCGCGGATGCGCAACCTCGTGACGCAAGATCATGTTGCTGACCGTTGCCGGTCAGCCATGCCTTGTGGTCAGTCGCCCGCTGGCAACAAAGGTTCTTCGGTAGCCGTTGGCGGCAACAGGCTGTCGCCCAGATCCGGCATTGGCACAGTTTCGCGCAGATCGGCACCGCCGACGCGGTCGGCAACCGATGAACCGGCGGTATTGCCTGCCGCGATCAGGGTCAGCGTGATGGATGTCGCGATAAAGGCTGCGGCGAGCATCCATGTGAATTTACTAATCGCCGAAGCCGGTGGCCTGCTGTTCGCCGTGCTGCCACCGCCGCCCATCCCAAGCCCACCACCTTCGGACCGTTGCAACAGAACGGTGCCGATCAGGCTTAACGCCAGGATCAGGTGGATGATAAGGACAACGTTTTCCATAATGGGCCTTTCGGGGCGTGAGCGCTTGGGCGTATCTAAAAGCTGTCTGGCCGCGCCGCAACCCCTTTGTCCGCCTGCGCACTATTCATCTGGGGTGTCGGGGGCGGCCAGCCGGTCGCGGACCTGTGCCCAGCTTTGGCCGATGGCCAGCATCAACGCGACCCCAAGCAGGATCAGCCATGTCGTCAGGGCGCGGTCCTGCAAGGTGATCAACCCCTGATCCGAAGCCAGCCAGATGATCGTGCCGATCACCGCAAGCCCGAGCGCAAAGCCATAAAGCCCGATGGACCGCAGGGTGGCGCGGATGAACAGGATAAACCCGACCAACAGCACCACGCCGAGGATTACAACGAGCGCCGGCTGGCTTTCATACTGCGCGGGACCCCAGCGCCAGAAATCCCGCCCGGTCGGGTTATAGGTCGCGGCCAGCAGGGCAAAGGCGAAAATCCAGCGGATGACGAATCTCATGTCTTTCCACTAGGCCGGGTGGTGCGTCGATGACAAGGGATCAGGCCGCGTCGCGGGTTTGCTGCGCGCGAACTTTGCGGTTTCGCGCGGGCGCGCGCATCGTTATAGGGGGCATGGGTCAAAACAAGGACAAGATGAATGGCAAATGTGGTGGTCGTCGGCGCACAATGGGGCGATGAAGGCAAAGGCAAGATCGTGGACTGGCTGTCCGAGCGGGCCGATGTCATCGCCCGTTTCCAAGGCGGCCATAATGCCGGCCATACGCTGGTCATCGACGGCACGGTCTACAAGCTGCACGCGCTGCCTTCGGGTGTGGTGCGGGCCGGTAAGCTGTCGGTCATCGGCAATGGCGTTGTGCTGGACCCCTGGCATTTGCTGAAAGAGATTGAGACTCTGCGCGCCCAAGGTGTGGAAATCACGCCAGAGACGCTGATGGTCGCGGAAAACACGCCGCTGATCCTGCCGTTTCATGGCGAACTTGACCGTGCGCGCGAAAACCAGAACAGCGTCGCCAAGATCGGCACCACCGGGCGTGGTATTGGGCCTTGTTACGAGGACAAGGTCGGCCGCCGTGTGATCCGTGTTGCCGATCTGGCGGATGATGCGACGCTGGAGCTGCGGCTGGACCGTGCGCTGGTGCATCACGATGCGCTGCGCCGGGGGCTGGGGCTGGACCCCATCGACCGCGACGCGGTACTGGCGCAATTGCGCGAAGTGGCACCGAAACTTTTGCCCTATGCGCAGCCGGTCTGGAAAGTGCTGAACGAAAAGCGCAAGGCGGGCAAACGCATCCTGTTCGAGGGCGCGCAGGGCGCGCTCCTGGATATCGATTTCGGCACTTATCCTTATGTCACATCGTCCAACGTGATCGCGGGGCAGGCGGCGACCGGTGTCGGCATGGGGCCGGGCGCGATTGATTTCGTGCTGGGGATCGTCAAGGCTTATACGACCCGCGTCGGTGAAGGGCCGTTCCCTACTGAATTGCACGATGCCGATGGCGAACGTCTTGGCACGCGCGGCCATGAATTCGGCACCACCACAGGGCGCAAGCGGCGTTGCGGTTGGTTCGATGCCTGCCTGTTGCGCCAGACCTGTGCGACATCAGGGGTCAATGGCATTGCGCTGACCAAGCTGGATGTGTTGGACGGTTTTGAGGTGCTGAAGATTTGCGTGGGTTATGACCTGGATGGCACCCGGCTGGACTATCTGCCGACGGCCGCGGACCAACAGGCGCGCTGCATCCCGATTTACGAAGAAATCGAAGGCTGGACCCAATCCACCGAAGGTGCACGATCCTGGGCTGATCTGCCCGCGCAGGCGATCAAGTATGTCCGCCGCATCGAAGAGTTGATCGATTGCCCGGTCGCCCTAGTTTCCACCTCACCAGAGCGCGAGGATACGATCCTTGTGACCGACCCTTTCGCTGATTGAGGCTGATGACCTATAAAAACCGCAAACGTCTGGCGCTGTTCGTATTGGTGGTTGGCCTGCCGATCTATATCGTCATCGCTGTCACCATTATGAGCCAGGCCAGCCGGTTTCCCAAAGTACTGGAATTCCTGACCTATGTCGTTCTAGGCATTGGTTGGGTATTTCCGCTGAAGTGGATTTTTGTCGGCATCGGCCAGCCTGACCCGAATGGTCAGGATCAACCCGCTCAGAAACCCAAGTGAATAGGGCGGTGTCGTACACCGCCTTTTTCCTTCAGCAGTGATTATCCACGCGCGGCCCGGTCATCCATGCGGAACCGCGTGTCCGGGGCGACCTGAAATCGGCCATTTTCCAGCTTGATAATACGTTCGTTCTGGACCAGCTTGCCGAAGGTCTGCAAACCGTCCTTGCGAGAAAAATCGCGCGGCATGGCGGATCGCACCAATCCCATGATTTGTGGACGCGAAAAGTCAGCCTGCCTGGTGACGAATGTCGTATACGCGGCGGCTGCTTCAAACATTTCTGCCATGCCGGCGGCGTTATGATTGTGCGCGAAATCCGCAAAGCTGACGGGTTTCGCTTGGCTGGTATCGACCTTGGAAGCAATTTCACGCAGCCGCGAACTGGCCGCGCTATCGGCCTTGGCCGGGCTGACAATCCGTTGCGAGGCGACCAGCCGCAAAGGCGGCAGGGACGCCTGCGGGGCAGGTGATCGAGCTTCCTCATCGCTGGCGTCAAGATTATCTTCGTCATTCAGATCGTCTGATTCATCATCGACATCTGATGCAAACATAGAGCGATTATGTTCTTGCGCAGAAATTTCGCCCAAATCATGGCGGAAAATCTCACTCAGCCGTTCTCTGGGGGCGCTGCCCTCACCCAATTGACGCGCTGCCTCGGTTGCGGCGACCGCCGCCTTGAGCTGGGCAATGGAATCGTGTTGGCGACGCGTTTCCGGCGTGTTCAGATGGGTATCGGTCTGCATGAGAATCCGGCTGACCGCTGCATCCGTCGCGCGCGTCAGTTCCTGGCGCTTGTTGCGATCATCGATCTGGCGTTCAACCTCTGCCAGTTCGTCGTGCAGGTTCAGGCTTCGAGATTGCACAATGTTCGCGAGGGTCAGTTCATCGTCGTGGGGGTCTGCCGCGCTATCGATTTCCTGTGAATCATCTTCTTCGGTGGCGGTGATCGCGGTTTCTGTGTGGTCAACGCCATCAAGCATTTCCAGATCTTCCAGATCCTCTTGCTGGATGGAGTCGTCATCCGGGTCGCCCCATTGATCTGCCGTGGGATCGGTAGTCTCGCTCTCTGCTGCGATCCCAGCCTCGCGCGATGCCTCTGACGCGTTGCGCTGTGCAAGGGCGGCGAGCCGTGCAGACAAAGGGTTTACGTGATCTGTGGCATGGTTCGTCGTCTCGGGCAGGTCATCCATGGCGTCGTCCTGCGCCTCCGAAGGCACACCATTCGAGACAACGTCACGGATGCGCTGCATTTTTGCGGCGACGCTGTCGGTGTCTTCTACCGCATCATCGGCACCATCAGCATCCTCGTCCGATTTGAAATGCTGCTCCGGGCTTGTATCATCCTCTTGCAGGGCATCCGACATTTCCGTTTCGCCGCCCTGATCCGCGATCGCCGGGGGCGGCATCCGCAAAGGTAGATGTCCTTCCCCGGTCGCCGCTTCATGCGAAAGGCGCAGGCTGATCTTGCCCTCATGCAATGTGCCGTCGACGTCACCGTCGTGACCTTCGCTTGTCAGCGTTGCGAGTGCAGCGATATCTGCGTCCTGTGGCGGCACGTCGGATGCACCGACAAAGGCCGCGTTATCGCGAAAGTATGTGGCAACCTGTTTCAACGTCGCGACGCTGTCATCGAAACCTTCAAGACGGCAAGAGAACGTGCCATAAGTCACGTCAAGTATCTGTCTTTGATCGCGCATCCGAAAGTTTCCTATTCCAGTGACGGGGTTCATAGCCGCTCAATCATCTTACACAAATATTACACCGATGTGTTGCCGATTCTGCATGGAAATGTGTTCGTATTTGGGAACCATCGTGAATTAGGTCGATTATCATGAAAAATGAACCGATTGTGGTTAGCAAGACGGCAATCTGCTTTGTGGGCGGCGCTGCGGTTGCAGATACGGCATTTTCGGCGGTGGCACCATTGGTCGCGGCCTATGTCGGGGTGGACGGCGGGGCCGATCACTTGCTGGACCGCGACATAATGCCCAAGGCGGTGATCGGTGACATGGACAGCCTGTCAGAGGCGGCGCGCGACCGGTTTTCTGACCTTCTGTGCCATGTCGCCGAACAGGAAAGCACCGATTTCGAAAAGGCGCTGACACGGGTCGCGGCCCCGCACATCATCGCGCTGGGATTTACCGGCGGTCGGATGGATCATGCGCTGTCGGTGCTGAACGTGATGGCCCGTCATTTGCATCGTACCGTGTTACTGGTCGATGCCGATGACGTGTCCTATCTGGCGCCGCAGGGTGACAGCGTCATCACCATGTCCGCGGGCGCGCGGGTGTCACTGATGCCCTTGGGGGATGTGCATGCCTCGGTCTCGGGGGTCAGATGGCCCTTTACCGATTGGGCACTGAATCCAACCGGGCGCAATTCCGCCTCTAACATGGCGATGGGCGGTCCGGTGCGGATATCAGCCCAAGGTCCGCTTTTGGTCACACTGCCGCTGGCACATCTGGTGGAGGCTGTGACAAACGGCGTTCGCGTACAATGACATAAAGCCCCGCCGCAATCGTGATGCAGATCCCGAGCGCCGCCAGGCCATTCGGCAGGTCGCGAAAGATCAGCCAGCCCAGCAAGGTTCCCACCGGAATTTCAAGATATTGCATCGGCGCGAGGGTCGATGCGGGCGCGAACCGCAGGCTCCATGTCATGAACAGATGCGCCAGCGTGCCGATAACGCCAAGGGCCGCCACGAGCCCCCAGCCATAAAGGCCAAGTACAAAATTAAAATCCCCCCGTGCCACCGGAAGCAATACCAGCAGCGGCCCGACAATCAGAACCGCCTGTATGCCGCTGACCGCTTGCAGGCGGATTGGGTCCAGCGCGCGGGCGACGCGGCGTGTGACCATCATGAACAGCGCAAAGGCCAGTGCGACTCCCAAAGGCAAAAGCGCAGGCAGGCCGACATCGACAAAATTGGGCTGGATCACCAGCAAGGTGCCCAGAAACCCCACGGCGCAGGCTGCCATCCGGTGGCGTCCCACCTCTTCGCCCATGAAGAAATGCCCCAGAATCAGCATGATGAAGGGCATCACGAACACAATCGCCAGCGCATCCGCCAAGGGCAGATAACGCAAGGCCGAAAACATCAGCCCGATGCCCAGAATATGAAGCACGGTGCGGGTCAGCGTCAGACCCAGCAGGCCGGGCGGCAGCCGCAGGCTTTGCCCGCTGGCCCAGACCATAGGTGCCAGCATCACCGCCTGTATGGCAAAGCGCGCAAAGACCAGCACGCCAAGCGACACGACCCCGCCCAGCAGCTTTGCCACGCTGTCGCCCAGCGGGGCCAGTACGCAAAACACCAGCATCAAGAGAATGCCCAGAAAGGGCCGGTCTTCATTCATGGCGGCACGCTAGCGCGCTGCCGATGGCGTGACAATATCTGCCGCCAGCTAAATACAAACGCGCCAGAGACGTCCCCGGATATCTAACAATTGGGCACGTTCACCGCCAGGCCACCCAGCGCGGTTTCCTTGTATTTCACGCTCATGTCCGCGCCCGTCTGACGCATCGTTTCAATCGCGACGTCGAGCGCCACCAGATGCTGCCCATCGCCGCGCAGCGCCAGTGAGGCCGCCGACACCGCCTTGATCGCGCCAAGGCCGTTGCGTTCGATGCAAGGCACCTGCACCAGCCCTTTGACCGGATCGCAGGTCATGCCCAGATGATGCTCCAGCGCGATTTCGGCGGCATTCTCCACCTGTTCGGGCGAACCACCCAGCACCGCCGCCAGCCCTGCGGCGGCCATCGCGGCGGCGCTGCCGACCTCGGCCTGGCAGCCGCATTCAGCACCTGAGATCGAGGCATTGGTCTTGATCAACCCGCCCACCGCCGCCGCCGTCAGCAAAAACTCTGGCACGCGGGTGGCGGTCGCACCCGGCACATGATCCAACCAATAGCGGATCGTTGCAGGCACCACGCCCGCCGCGCCATTCGTGGGGGCTGTCACGACCTGCCCGCCGGCGGCGTTTTCTTCGTTCACGGCCATCGCATAGGTGGACATGTAATCGTTGATCGTATGGGGCGCTGTCAGGTTCAGCCCACGCTCGGCCAGCAGCGCGGTATAGATGCCCTTGGCGCGCCTGCGGACCTGCAGGCCGCCGGGCAGGATGCCGTCAGTTTGCAGCCCGCGATCGATACAGGCATTCATCACGGCCCAGATCCGCATCAGACCCTTGTCCAAATCCGCCCCGGACATGCGGGTCAGTTCATTGGCGCGTTTCATCTCGGCGATGGTCTTGTCGCTGGTTTGCGCCATCTGCAGCATCTGGGCGGCGGTGCGGAACGGGTAAGGCACGGCAGGCCCGGTGTCCGGCGTCTCGCCCGCAGCCAGTTCCTGTGCGGTCAAGACGAAACCGCCGCCGATGGAATAATAGGTCACTTCGGTGATCACATCGCCTTGGGCATCGACGCCGCGCAGGATCAGCCCGTTGGCATGGCCAGGCAGGGCAGGGCCGTAGTCGAAAATGATATCGCTGGCGGGATCAAAGCGCAGTGTGCCCAATCCTGCAGGCCGGACATTGCGCGCGTCCTTGATCCGGGCCAGTTCCGCCTCGGCCAGTGTCGCGTCGTAATCATCCGCACGCAGGCCCGCGAGCCCAAGAATGACTGCGCGGTCCGTGGCATGGCCCACGCCCGTAAACGCCAGCGATCCGTGCAGGGACGCGCGCAACCCCGTCACCGCAAAGGGCAGGGCGCGCAGATGGTCCAGAAACCGCGCCGCGGCAATTATCGGGCCGATCGTATGCGATGACGACGGCCCGATGCCGATCTTGAACATATCGAAGACGGATAGAAACATCATGTCACCTCTGGGTGAACGCTAGCGCATCCACCGCAAACCGGGTTGTCAAAAGCGACAGCCGCCCTGCGGGTTGCGGCAGTCGGTGAAATTGCGGCAATTGTGGTCTCGCACCTTGGGGCCAAAGCGCCTATAAGCACGCCAACAAAACGGAGCCTTGCCCATGATCACCAAACTGTCCCCGATCGACACCGCAAAATTCGTCGCGGCCAAGCAGGCGACCAGCTATGTGCAATCGGGCATGAAGGTCGGACTTGGCACCGGGTCTACCGCCGCGTGGCTTGTGCAATGTCTGGGCGAGATGGTCCGCGATCAGGGGTTGCGGATTAAGGGCGTGCCGACCTCCAACCGCACCGCAGAGCTTGCGCGCGACGCGGGGATCGAAATCATCAGTCTGGATGAGGCGAAATGGCTTGACCTGACAATTGATGGTACCGACGAATATGACAGCAACCTGAGCCTGATCAAAGGTGGCGGCGGCGCGCATCTGCGCGAAAAGATCGTGGCGACCGCGAGTGACAAGATGATCGTGATCGCCGATGCGTCTAAACAGGTGGCGACGCTGGGGGCCTTTCCGCTGCCGGTCGAGGTGCTGGGTTTCGGCATGCAGACAACGCAGAACCTGATCGCGGAAATGCTGATTTCCGCCGATGTGCTGGGTCATGAGATTACCCAGCGGATGCAGGGCGAGGCACCTTATGTATCGGATGAGGGGAATTTCATCCTTGATCTACACCTCAAGCGGATCGGCAATCCACGGCAATTGTCGCTTGATCTGAACCAGATCCCCGGCGTGGTCGAAAACGGTCTGTTCATCGATGTCTGCGATATCGTGATCACCGGGCACGGCAATGGCCGGGTAGAGCTGCGCGATATCATCAATGACACCCATGATACTGTGCAATTCGACGTGCAGGATGACGGTAATCTTTTTGCCGACATGGCAGAGTGAAGACGCGGACGGCGACCAGGGAAACGTGATGACTTTTGACTATGATCTTTTCGTAATCGGCGGGGGTTCGGGCGGGGTCCGCGCGGCGCGCGTGGCGTCAGCGACCGGTGCCAAAGTCGCGCTGGCCGAAGAATTCCGCATGGGCGGGACCTGCGTGATCCGGGGGTGCGTACCCAAGAAACTGATGGTTTTCGCATCCGGCTATGCCGAAATGTTCGATGATGCCCGTGCCTATGGCTGGGACGTCGAAGACGGTCCCTTCAACTGGCCGCGTTTCCGCACCCGGTTGCACAAGGAACTTGACCGGCTTGAAGGGATCTATCGCAAGCTGCTTGCGACGGCGGGGGTGGAAATCTTTGATGCGCGCGCCAGCCTCAAGGACGCGCATACCGTGACTTTGTCCACCGGCAAGGATGTCACTGCCAAGCATATCCTGATCGCCACCGGCGGCAGGCCCGTGCTGCCCGATATCCCGGGTGCAGAGCTTGGAATCACCTCGAACGATATTTTCCTGCTGAATGAATTGCCAAAATCGATCCTGATCATCGGCGGGGGGTATATCGCCTCGGAATTCGCGGGTATCCTTAATGGGTTGGGCGTCAAGGTCACGCAGTTTTATCGTGGTGCGCAAATCCTGCGCGGCTTTGACGATGAAGCCCGCGGGCTGGTCGCCGAAGGTATGCGTGACAAGGGCGTCAATCTGCATCTGGGCACCAATATCGTCGAAATGCGTGCCGCCACCGAGGACGATCTGAAAGGCGAAGGACTGAGCGCGCCGATTGAAGAAGGCAAACCCACTTCCGTCGCGTCGGGCAAACCGTCCAAGGGTATCTGGGTCAAGGCCACCAACGGCAAAGAAGCGATCTATGATCAGGTCATGTTCGCCACGGGCCGCGCGCCCAATACAGAAAATATGGGGCTGGATGCGGCCGGTGTGGAAACCGGGCGCCATGGCGAAATCATCGTTGATGATTACAGCCAGACCGCTGTCCCCTCGGTCTATGCTATCGGAGACGTGACCGACCGTGTCCAGCTGACGCCTGTCGCAATCCGCGAAGGCATGGCATTTGTAGAGACAGTGTTTAAAGGCAACCCGACAAAGACCGACTACAATCTGATCCCTTCAGCTGTGTTTACCCAGCCAGAGCTTGGCACAATCGGCCTGACCGAAGAACAGGCGCGCGACATTGAACCGGTCGAGATTTACTGCACGTCATTCAAACCGATGAACCATGCCTTTGCCGGACGCACAGATCGTGTCATGATGAAGCTGGTCGTCAGCAGAGAAACCCGCAAGGTTCTGGGTTGTCATATCGTCGCAGATCACGCAGGCGAGATGATCCAGCTGGCAGGCATCGCAATAAAAATGGGTGCCACAAAAGAAGACTTTGACCGCACTGTTGCCGTGCATCCGACCATGGCAGAAGAGCTGGTCACGATGAAGGATCCCGTCCGCAGTGCTTGAATTCGCGCTGGGGGGGCACACATGTCGAACAAGGCTCGCGCAGGCGGGCATGGCTGAAAGGAAGCATAGGGAAGAGATGACAGGAAATTCAGGAGGCCCTTGGGGCGGCGGCGGAAACAAAGGTGGCGGCAATGACGACGGTCGCAACGGCGGTGGCGGGCGCAGACCCGGCAACGACGGCCCCAACATCCCCGAGATTGACGATCTGGTCAACAAAGGCCGCGAACAATTGCGCGTCCTGATGGGCGGTGGCGGCAATCGTGGCAATGCAAACGGCACGGGCGGTGGCGGCAACGGGCCGAAACTGACGCGCGGGACGGTCGGGCTGGGTATTCTTGGTCTGGTGGCTTTGTGGCTGTTTGCATCCGTTTACACGGTCCGCCCGGAAGAACGGTCGGTCGAACTGTTCCTTGGCACCTATTACAAAACCGGTGAGCCCGGTCTGAACTTTGCCCCTTGGCCGATCGTCACCCGCGAAGTGCTCGCCGTGTCTACTGAGCGTACAATTGACGTGGGCGGGGGTGCAGGGCGTCGTGATCCGGGCCTGATGTTGACGGGCGATGAAAACATCGTTGATATTGATTTCCAAATCGTATGGAACATCATCGATCCGCAGCTTTATCTGTTTAGCCTCGCTGATCCACCCCAGACAATTGCGGCTGTGTCGGAATCTGCGATGCGCGAGATTATCTCGCAATCCGCGCTGGCTCCCATTCTGAACCGTGACCGTGGGGCGATTGCCGACCGGCTGCGCGATGATATTCAGGCCTCGCTTGATGGCTTCGAATCCGGGGTGAACATCATCCGTGTCAACTTTGACAAGGCGGATCCGCCGGAACCCGTTATCTCGGCTTTCCGTCAGGTGCAGGATGCGCGTCAGGAACGTGACCGTGTGCAAAACGTCGCCGACGCCTATGCCAACCGTGTAGTTGCGGAGGCGCGCGGTCAATCCGCACAGATCCTCGAACAGGCCGAAGGGTATCGTGCCCGGGTCGTGAACGAAGCGGTCGGTGAAGCCAGCCGTTTCACCTCCGTTCTTGCGGAATATGTGCAAGCGCCCGAGGTGACGCGCAAGCGGATCTATCTGGAAACGCTTGAAGGTGTGCTGGGTGACGTTGACATCATCATGATGGACGAAAATGCAGCGGGCAGCCAGGGCGTCGTGCCTTATCTGCCGCTCAATGAAATGCGGCGCACGCCCGTCGCAGCAGGAGGAAACAACTGATGCGGAAAACAGCTTTACTTATCCCCGCGTTGGTCGTGATCGTCGTCATCGCGTTTTCGTCGATATTCATCGTTGATGAACGCGAAAAGGCGCTGGTGCTTCAGTTCGGTCAGATTGTCTCGGTGAAGGAGGAACCCGGTCTGGGTTTCAAGATTCCGTTGATCCAGGAGGTCGTGAAATACGATGACCGTATCCTCAGCCGTGATCTGGAACCGATCGAGGTGACACCCGCCGATGACCGTCGTCTGGTCGTGGATGCATTCGCCCGTTTTCGGATTGCCGATGTCGAACAATTCCGCCGCGCCGTCGGTGCGGGTGGCTTGCCTGCTGCGTCGCAGCGGCTTGACAGCATCCTGCGAGCCGGCACGCGTGAAGTGCTGGGTTCCGTGTCTTCGAACGACATTCTGTCCACTGATCGTGCGGCACTGATGCTGCGCATCCGTAACGGTGCCATTACCGAGGCCCGGTCTTTGGGTCTTCAGGTGCTCGACGTGCGGCTGAAGCGGACTGATCTGCCGGAAGCCAACCTGAACGCGACCTATGAGCGGATGAAGGCGGAACGCGAGCGTGAAGCTGCCGACGAAATCGCCCGTGGTCGCGAAGCGGCGCAGCGTATTCAGGCGCAGGCCGATCGGACCGTGATCGAACTGGTGTCCGAGGCGGAACGCGAATCCCAGATCATTCAGGGTGAAGCGGATGCTTTGCGCAACGAAATCTTCGCAACAGCCTTTGGCGAAGACCCGGAATTCTTTGAATTCTACCGTTCGATGACAGCGTATCAGCGTGCCCTCCAAGGCGGAAACACGATGATGGTTATGTCGCCTGAAAGCGAGTTCTTCAACTACCTGCGTTCTGCTGAAGGTGCGTCATCCTTGCGGGCAGCCGCCGGTGGCGACACGGGGACCGGCACGGTTGCGCCAACCCTGCCGCAGCCAGAAGATGAAGCCGCATTGCGCTGATTTTCTCAGCGTTCCGATACGAAAGGTCAGCCATAGGGCTGGCCTTTTGCGTTTGCCGGGGGGCAATGATCACTTGGCAGTGATGGGGATTGCGCTGGTCAATTCCCGCTTTAACTTGATGTTATGAATTTGGTGGGATGATCTGATGTCCCCACCTGACACGAGGGAGATTTCCGTGAGATCCAAGGTCGTTGCTATCGAACAAGACAAGGGTCGCCTGCGTATTATGGTGACCGCATTTTTCACCACGCTGTTAATGGCACTGGCGTTTGTCGTATTGCAGGCCAGTTCTGTTCTGTCACAGGAACGTCCGGCAACCTTTGCCGATCTGGCCGAACAGGTCAGCCCATCGGTGGTCAATATCACCACCAGCACGACGGTCGCAGGGCGGTTGGGGCCACAGGGCCTCGTCCCCGAGGGATCACCCTTTGAGGAATTCTTCAATCAAGGACCGCGTGGTGGCCCGCAGCGGTCATCCGCGCTAGGGTCGGGTTTCGTGATCTCGGATGACGGTTTCATCGTGACCAACAACCACGTCATCGAAGGTGCCGATGAAATCCTGATCGAATTCTATTCCGGTGTCGAACTGCCTGCCGAACTGATCGGCACAGACCCGAATACCGATATCGCCGTCTTGAAGGTGGATGCCGTCAATCTGCCCTTTGTCAACTTTGGCAACAGCAATGGTGAAGGTGCGCGCGTCGGGGATTGGGTCATGGCGATGGGCAATCCGCTGGGCCAAGGATTTTCGGTGTCTGCCGGGATCGTTTCCGCGCGCAACCGTGCGCTGTCCGGCACTTATGACGATTACATTCAGACTGATGCAGCTATCAACCGTGGTAACTCGGGCGGGCCGCTGTTCAATATGGACGGCGAAGTCATCGGCGTGAACACTGCAATCCTGTCGCCAACGGGCGGGTCAATCGGCATCGGTTTTGCGATGTCGTCGGAAGTGGTGGTGAATGTCGTGGACCAATTGATCGAGTTCGGGGAAACGCGTCGTGGCTGGCTGGGTGTGCGCATTCAGGACGTGACGCCTGATATGGTTGCTGCCATCGACGGATTAGACGGTGCGCGCGGTGCGCTGGTCACCGACGTGCCCGCTGGTCCGGCAGAGGATTCGGGGATGATGTCAGGCGATGTCATCCTGATCTTCGACGGAATCGAGATTGAGGATACCCGCGAACTGGTGCGTATCGTCGGCAATTCCCCCGTGGGAAAAGAGGTGCCGGTCACCGTTCTACGCGAAGGTGATATGGAAGAATTGACCGTCGTTCTTGGACGCCGTGAAACATCAGAGGCTGTGGCCTTCCCCGCCGCCGCCCCGGAAGAAGCTCCGGGCGAGCCGTCCGAGATTTTGGGCCTGTCCCTGTCGCCGATCACACCAGAGCTGAGCGAGCAATTTTCGCTGACGGTAGAACAGGGGTTGGTGATCACAGGGATTTCCCCTGATTCTGATGCAGCGTCTAAAGGCCTGATCGAAGGGGATGTCATCACCGAAGCGTCGCGCCAGCCGGTCAGTTCGGTCGCTGATCTGAAGGAGCAGATCGACCTTGCGATCGAAGCGGGCCGAACATCCGTCCTGATGCTTGTCCGTCGCGGCGGTGATCCACGGTTCGTGGCGCTGGTCTTGGAAGAGTAAGCTTGCCGGCCAAGTATTGTGGAAGCGGCGGTCCGGCGGGCCGCCCTTTTCACGCGTAAATCGGCACCTTTGCCGCAAGGGCGGCCTTGCGCGCCATTCCATCGGTGCGATGGTATCCGCCGCCAAAATCCGTGTTGCCGTTGCTGGGTGTCCTCCGTGGCTTTGTCGCAAGGCCCCATCCGGCGTCGCGGATAATCATGTTCGATGCGCCTGCACCGCAACCTGTCGGGCCGATCTACGCACCAGGCAAAGACTTTGTGCAATGCTGCGGGCGTTTGGGGAATCCGCCGTGATCGACGCTGTTCAAATCCCGCGTGGCTAAGTACGGTCAGCGAAAGATCCAGTGCGGGACCCCAGACATGCCCATTGAACCGATCACCCTTACCGGCAAATATGTCACCCTTGCCCCGCTTGCGCGCGATCATCACGACAGTCTTGTCGCGGCGGTGCAGGACGGTGCGCTGTGGCAGCTTTGGTATACTTCCGTGCCCGCGCCAGATGCGGTAGCGGCAGAGATTGACCGGCGCCTGACATTGCAAGCGGCGGGGGCCATGCTGCCCTTCACCGTGAGTTCGAATAGCACGGGGCAAGTGGTGGGCATGACCACCTATATGAATATCGACACTGCCAGCCCGCGTTTGGAAATCGGGTCCACCTTCTATGCCAAAAGCGCGCAGCGCACGCCGCTGAACACCGAAGCCAAATTGCTGCTTTTGTCGCATGCCTTCGACACCCTCGGCTGCCTCGCGGTCGAGTTCCGGACCCATTTCATGAACCAGCAAAGCCGGCGCGCGATCGAACGGCTGGGGGCCAGGCTGGATGGTATCCTGCGCCAGCATATGCGCCTGCCTGATGGCAGCCTGCGTGACACCTGCGTCTATAGCATCATCGCGTCGGAATGGCCCATGGTCCGTCGCGCGCTGGCGTGGAAGCTGGACCAATATAGCGTCGCGTGACCGCGCTGCCTGCGGCAAGATTTACGCTGGCCCCGGCCCATGTCGTGATTTAGGAACGCAGAGAACGCTTATCTCACTACAGGGGACCGAAAGAATGGCGAAAATTACCTATGTCGAACATGGCGGCAAAGAACATGTTGTCGATGTGCCCAATGGCCTGACCGTGATGGAGGGCGCGCGCGACAATGGCGTCCCGGGGATCGAGGCTGACTGCGGCGGTGCCTGCGCCTGTTCGACCTGCCATGTCTATGTCGATGACGCATGGGTGGATAAACTGCCCGCCAAGGACGCGATGGAGGAGGATATGCTGGATTTCGCCTTTCAGCCCGATCCGGTCAAATCGCGCCTGACCTGTCAGTTGAAAGTCAGCGATGCGCTGGACGGTTTGCGCGTGCATATGCCTGAAAAACAGATCTAGGCCAGCATCGTGGCGACAGTGATCAGCAGCGCGACTTCGGTCAGCTGCTGAACCGCGCCCAGTATATCGCCCGTTTGTCCGCCGATCTTGGCCTTTGCGATCATGGCGCAGATCGCGGCGGCGGCAGCCGCCACGAAGATAAGCGCCAGATAGCCCGTGATCACCGCTGCCCCGGCACCCAGCCCGATGGCCAGCCAGGTCGTGCGCGCTGCAGGCCGCCCGACGGATCGTGACAGCCCGCCTTCGCGCGCGTGGGGCAGGGTGGCCATGACGCCAACCATGCTGGCGCGGCTCAGCCCGGCGATCACGATCAGCACCAGCGCAAAGCCGCCGATGCCCGCGATCGCTACCAGCCCCAGCCAGCGCAACAATAGCGCCAGCGACAGGGCAATCACGCCATAGCTGCCGATATGACTGTCTTTCATGATGGCCAGCCGACGCGCCTTATCCCAGCCGCCCCAAAGCCCGTCCGCAGAATCTGCGAGACCGTCTTCATGCATCGCACCCGTCAACACCACCGCCAACGCCAGTACCAATGCTGCGCTGATCGCTGCAGGCACGCCCAGCCACAAAAGCAGCGCCAGCGTCACCGCCTGTTTCAGCCCGATCACCATGCCCGCCAGCGGATAGGCCCAGGCCGCCGCCGCGCCGCGCGTGGTTGCCTTTTCGCCATCCACGCGCACTGGCAACCGTGTCAGTAGCCCAAGCGCCGCTGGCAGGTCGATCGCGGCGCATAGCCTTGTGTCGGAATTGGTCACTGCGATGCCCCTTGCGGCTCTTTCCATCTGTGATCTGATCGTTAGACAGTGAGAGCAACTTTCGCAACGAGGACCTGATGCCCGCACCTTTCACCACCCTGTCCGATTTCCGCAATATGCTGGTACAGATGCCCGGTTCTGAAGCCGTGGCGATTGCGCAGGCAACCACGCGCAACGGACAATTGACCAAGCCGCCAGGTGCTTTGGGCCGGTTGGAGGACTTGGCAATCTGGTATGCTGGCTGGCGTGGTGATCCACGCCCGGTGATCGCAGCGCCGCAAGTGATTATCTTTGCGGGCAATCACGGCGTCTGTGCGCAGGGCGTTTCCGCTTTTCCGGCAGAGGTGACGGCGCAGATGGTTGCGAATTTTGAACATGGCGGCGCGGCGATCAACCAACTGGCCAAGGCGATGGGGGCACGGATGGATGTGCATGCCTTGTCGCTTGACCGACCGACGCAGGATTTTACCCAAGGCCCGGCGATGACCGAAGCGGAATTGCTGTCTGCGTTGAATATCGGCTGGAACGCGGTTGACCCGCAGGCGGATCTTTTGGTGACGGGCGAAATGGGCATCGGCAACACGACGTCGGCGGCAGCGCTGGCGGCCGCATTGTTCGGTGGTACCGGCGCCGATTGGGCGGGGCGCGGCACCGGCGTGGATGATGCGGGGCTTGCGCGCAAGGTGGCTGCGGTGGATGCGGGCCTTGCCTTACATGCACCCGCAGACCCGCTGGCGGCGCTGCGCTGTCTGGGCGGGCGCGAACTGGCTGCGATGGCCGGCGCCATGGCGGCAGCGCGGTATCACCGTATTCCGGTGATCCTTGACGGTTTCATCTGTACGGCAGCAGCGGCAGTGCTGGACCGTTTGCAGCCGGGTGCGCTGGATCACGCCGTAGCTGGACATCTGAGCGTCGAGGGCGCGCATCAGCGGCTGCTGGATGCTTTGGGTAAGGTGCCGTTACTGTCGCTTGGCCTGCGACTGGGCGAAGGATCGGGCGCTGCATTGGCGATCGGCGTGCTGCAAAGTGCGGTTGCCTGCCATTCCGGCATGGCCAGCTTTGCCGAAGCAGGCGTCAGCGACGCCTGATCCGTCCGTCAACCCTGCGGGATCTGCAGTGCATAGGTGGTGCCGCGTTTGACATAGTTCAGCGCGTTATCACCTATGGCTGTGACCTGCCCGCCGTCCAGTTCACTTCCGACCTGCACACGGACATATTGCCCGTTGCCAAGCCGGACCAGGGCGCGGCGCGCGTTGGCCTGACCGTAAACCCCGATCAGGTTGACATCGCGCAGCCGGATCGCGCCCGTCTGTGTCGCTGCACGCGCCACGCCGCCGGGAACGGGGGCGTAGTTTTGCGGCGCAACTGGTGCAGCAGCTTGTGCTGGCGGCGGTGGCGGGGCAGGCGCTGCGGCTGGAGCAGGGGCGGCTGCTGCGGGCGGTGCCGCGGCAACAACGGGTGCCGGTTCAGGTTCTGGCGTGGCTTGCGGTTCCGGAGCGGGCTGCTGACGGCTGCGCGCGTTTGCGACGACGCGGTCAAAATTATTCGGTCGGCTGGTAGGCCGCAGCGAGAACGCCACGGCCTGTTCCGAAGCGTCAACAATGTCTTCCGGTTGCGCGAGCGCGATGCCACCAAGAAGCGCATCTACCTCTTCTGAACTTGTGGCCACCTGTGGCAGCTCCGGCCGCAATCGTGGTCTGATCGCACCGGGGGGCGGTGCCAGGTTAGCATCTGCTGCGGTCGTTCTGTCTGTGTCGGGCTGCAACCCGGCCAGCGACACCCCGCCCGCAGTCGCGTCAGCCTGATCTGCGTCTTCTTCAGGCAGGCTCGCTGTCTGCGGCCTTGGCCGGGGCACTACTGACGGGCGCACCGCGAGGATGGTGACACCACTGTCATCATCCGCCTCAACCGCGGCCAGTTCGACCGGGGTCTCGTCGCTTTCGGCAGTATCCTGCGCGGCCTCGCTATCTGCGATGTCCTCATTGATTGCAGGTGTATCATCAGCCTCGGCGTTTGCGACATCCAAGGGGGCGTCAAGCGCCGGAACCTCTGGCGCGATGAACGCGAGATCTGTGGCAAGCATATCCGCGCCCGGCAACAATGGCGTGGCGGGGCGGTCAAGGCTTCGGTCCGGGGCGACGGCGAGCATATCATCAGGCGCAACCGCTAATAGATCGGACGGTGGCGCGGGCTGCTGTAAGGCGGCACTGCCATCAACAAAAACCTGATCAATATCTTCGCCGATTGCCGCATCGGCCAGCGATATCTCTGCCGCGTTGTCAGGCATCGGCACGTCGATCAGGGCTGCGCTGGTGTTCAGCCCCTGCAAGGTGGCGGTATCATCAGAAGGCGCAGGCGCATAAAACGCCCATAGGGCAAGGCCCAGCACCGCGACACTCGCGGCGATCCCGGCAGGAACAGCGTAAAGCCGGAAGGGGATCGCAGGCGCCGTTGTCGGTTCCATCACGCCACCCAGCACCACAGGCCTTGGCAGGCCTGCAGCGGCCACGGCGATCATGGGGACCTCGGTCTGCGGCGGGACGGGATAATATTCGCCGATCACGGGGTCGAGCAAGGGAACCGGCAGCGGTAATGCCACCGCGCGCGGCGGCAGGCGGGGTTCGGTGACAACGGGTGTCGCCGCGGCACCGAATGCTGTGCGCGGGCCAGCGTGATATTCCGCGATGATGCGATCCATCGTGAACGTTGGGGGCATGGGGGCTGTCGCCGCCTCTGGTTCAACTTTGGTTAAGTCGCCCTTTTCCACCACCAGCACCCGCGACTTGATCCTCGTGCCGGTCAGCATCACCGGCAGCGGATCACGCGTCAGTACTGCATCCGGCCCAAGGATGTCGGCGGCACAGTCCGTGGTCCCGAAAAAGATTTCCTGCTGAAACGTGAACGGGTCCGGCACAGCCACAAAGCTGACGGGGTTGAACCCATGCGCCTTTGCGAAAACTTCGGCTTCCTGCAACGTTTCCTTGGCGACTGCCGCGATATGCGTACGCCCGCCGCTGCGTTCATGATCGATGACCAGATCATCCAGCGCATAGGGCGTCGTGCCATCCACGGTTTCGGCGATATCGGCATCGCTTGTCAGGGTGCTGTCGATGGACAGGTATTTGACCTGTTCCGTCGGAATGACCAATTTCGTGCGCAATCCTTCGGGGGCCAGCGCCAATCCTTTTGCACGCAGCTCGGCCAGATCGGCGACAAGGTCAGCAGAAAGCAGCGATGCAGAACCGACGCGCCGCCAGCCGTCATCTGTGCGTTGCAGCAGGTCAATACCCGAATAGGTAAGCGTGAGTGCGAAATTTATAATCATGGACCGGGTTTAGCAGGGTTGGCGTTTTCATCAAAACGCATTTGGGACGCAATTTATAGCCTACAGCAAAATCCCGCCCACGCCAAGCGCATGGGCGGGAAAACGCCTTAGCCCACCGCTTTGGTCAGGGCCTGATCCAGATCGGCGATCAGGTCATCGGCATCTTCGATCCCCACCGACAGGCGCACGATATCGGGGGCGGCACCTGCCGCGATCTGCTGTTCGGGCGTCAGTTGCCGGTGTGTCGTGCTGGCGGAATGGATCACCAGACTGCGGGTATCGCCAAGGTTGGCGACATGGCTGAAGATTTCCAGACTATCGACCAGTTTCACACAGGCGTCATAGCCGCCCTTGAGCGCGATGGTGAACAGCCCACCCGCACCTTTGGGGCAGATTTTCGGTACCAGATGCGCGTAGGGTGAACTTTCAAGGCCCGCATAGGTCACATGGGCGACGCGCGGGTCAGCCTCCAGCCATTTGGCGATAGTCATCGCGTTGCGCACATGCCTGTCCATGCGCAGGGACAGGGTTTCGATCCCCATCAGCGTGTAATGCGCAGCTTGCGGGTTCATCGTCATGCCCAGATCGCGCAGGCCGATGGCGATGCCATGGAACGTGAATGCCATCGGCCCGAAGGTTTCGGCAAAGACCAGCCCGTGATAGGCGGGTTCGGGCTGCGACAGGGACGGGAATTTGTCATTGGCGGCCCAGTCGAATTTGCCGCTGTCCACGATGCAGCCACCGGTTACTGTGCCATTGCCGGTCAGATATTTCGTGGTCGAATGAACGACCAGCGTCGCGCCATGTTCAATCGGGCGGCACAGGTAGGGCGTGGCGCTGGTGTTATCCACGATCAGCGGAATGCCCGCGACGTCCGTGATCGCGGAAATCGCATCCAGATCGGTGATATGCCCGCCGGGGTTGGCGATGGCTTCGCAGAACACTGCGCGTGTGTCATCGTCGATGGCGGCGGCGACGGCGGCGTGATCGTCGAAATCGACAAATTTCGCCGACCAGCCAAAGCGTTTGATCGTCTGGCTGAACTGCGTCACCGTGCCGCCATACAGACGGCTGGACGCCACGATATTGCGCCCCGGCTGCATCAGCGGAAACAGCGCCATGATCTGCGCTGCATGACCGGACGAACAGCACACGCCGCCAACACCACCTTCAAGCGTGGCGATGCGTTCCTGCAACGCCGCGACCGTGGGGTTGGTAAGGCGCGAATAGATATAGCCCACCTCCTGCAGGTTGAACAACGCCGCTGCATGCTCGGCATCGCGGAACACATAGGCGGTGGTCTGATAGATCGGCACTTGCCGCGCACCTGTCGCCGGATCGGGCCGGGCACCGGCATGGACCTGCAGCGTGTTAAAGCCAAGTTTGGGTGTGTCTGTCATGTCTTGTCTCCCTTTGAAAATCCTCGGACAAAGGTGTAGGTGCAAAGCCATGCGCAAACAACGCCCAGATGATCAAAGGATAATCCGATGCCCGTGCCGTTCCATTTCGCCTTTCACGTCACTGATCTTGATGAGGCGCGCGAATTCTATTCCGGCGCGTTGGGCGCGGTCGAAGGGCGGTCCACAGACACCTGGGTCGATTTCGATTTTTTCGGTCATCAGCTGAGCCTGCATCTGGGCGAGCCTTTCGCCAATGCGCCCACCGGCAAGGTCGGCGATCACATGGTGCCGATGCCGCATTTTGGCGTGGTGCTTTCGCTGGAAGACTGGACCGCGCTTGCGGGGCGGCTCGAAGAACGTCAGACTGATTTCATCCTCGCGCCCTCGGTTCGGTTCAAGGGCGAGCCGGGTGAACAATGGACCATGTTCTTTCGCGACCCATCGGGTAATCCAATTGAGATAAAAGGGTTCGGCGAAGAGAGTGGCGTCTTTGCCAAGTAAGATAGCATCGCCGCTATTGCGACCCGTCAGCTGTGCGGCTAGCCTTTCATTACACGCAGATGAAGGTCTGCCGCATGTCCAGAGCACTGATCCGCAGCAATCGTGATTATCGCCTGCTTTTGTCGGCCAGTGCGATGTCCAACCTTGGCGACGGGATCGCGATGGTTGCGCTGCCTTGGCTGGCGACGCTGCTGACCCGCGACCCTCTGCTGATTGCGGCGGTCGCCACGGCGCAAAGACTACCTTGGCTGTTGTTGGCTTTGCCCGCAGGCGTCTGGACGGATCGGGCCGACCGGCCGCTGTTGATGATGCGCGCCGATCTGGTGCGGACGGTGCTGATGATCTTTATCGTGCTGATGGTGGTGGCGCAGACGGGCTTGCCCTTGGCCGATGATGCGTCACCTGTGGCGATCCTGTCGTTGATCGTGATCGCCTTTCTGTTCGGATCGGCAGAGGTGCTTCGCGACAATGCCGCGCAAACCGTTCTGCCATCCATCGTCGCCCATGCCGATCTGGAACGCGCCAATGGCCAGATGTGGAGCGCGGAGCAAATCACGGGTCAGTTCATCGGACCGCCCTTGGCGGGGATGCTGATCGCGGCTGCGGTGGTCTGGCCTTTCGGGATCGACGCCTCGATCTATGCGCTGTCGGCGCTGCTGATCTGGATGGTCGCGCTGCCGCCGCGAAAGGCAGGCGTCACCAAGCGTTTCTGGATCGCCCTGCGCGAAGGGCTGGGGTGGATGCGGCACAACCCAGCCATCCTGCGCCTGGCGATCATGCTGGGCGTGATCAATGCGGTGTTCATCGGCGGCATGACCATTCTGGTGCTTTATGCACAAGAAGTGCTGGGGCTGTCCGCGACTGGGTATGGGCTTTTGCTGAGCTTTGGCGCGATGGGTGGCGTGGCCGGTGGGCTGCTGGCCCCTGTGGTCGCAGCGCGGCTGGGGATGCGGCGCAGCCTGCTGCTGGCGCTGGGCGGTTTTGTGATCGTGCAATTGATGATCGGATTGTTCGGATCCGCTGCCATCGTCGCCGCAGCGCTGTTTCTTGAGGCGGCGGCAGGGATGTTGTGGAACGTCGTTACCGTCAGCTATCGCCAGCGGCTGATCCCGGATGATCTGCTGGGCAGGGTCAATTCCGTCTATCGGTTCTTCGGATGGGGGGCGATGCCATTCGGCGCAATGGGGGCGGGTGTGCTGGTCACCCTGCTGACCCCGGTTCTGGGGCGGAACGAGGCGTTACATGCGCCCTACCTTTTTGCCGCGCTGATCTGTGGCCTGCTGACGCTCTACGCGATGATGCGCCTGCGGTTCGACTAGGGCCGCGCAATCACGGCAATTGTCTGGCGCGGCTACATATGACATCATCACTTCTCGCGTCATCAAGATAAGGCAGGGCGATGTTGCAAGACATCTGGACAACGATCACCGCTGAATTTTCCGATCTGCCTGATCTGGCGACGATCACCGTCATTACGGTGCGGCTGGTCATTGCCGCAGTCTTGGGGGGCATCCTGGGTTATGACCGCGAACGCAAGGCACGCAGTGCCGGTGTGCGCACCCATATGCTGGTCGCGGTCGGCGCGGCCCTGTTCGTCATCGGCCCGGCGCAGGCAGGCATGGAGATCGCAGATATGTCCCGCGTCATCCAGGGCGTGGTGCAGGGCATCGGCTTTCTTGGGGCGGGCGCGATCATCGTACGCAGGAGCATGCATCGCGTGGAAGGGCTGACAACCGCCGCCAGTATCTGGGCGACCGCAGGCATCGGCGTGATCGTGGGTCTGGGGCTGGAGGCGACGGCAATTTTGTCCACGATCATCGTTCTGTTGATTCTGGCGGTGGTGCCCTTTGTCGTACCGCAAGGGGTTGCGCCCGATCAGCAAGCCGACGAGTCAAAGGGGTGAGGGGCTTTGGTATGGCGGATTATACCTTTCCCCCTATGGCAAACCCATGCACCGCATCCCTGACCTCAAATCGCAAAAAGGCCCCGTGCGATGCACAGGGCCGATGATTAGCGTCGGGGGTCAGCGCAGGACGCGCACGATTGTAGCTGTTTCCGCATCGACCAGTACAGTCTGGTTGTTCACGGTCAGATAGCGGAATTCCGGCTGTGTCGGCACATCATACATCGGGACTTCGGCGGGAACACCGGCACCGACTGCGACTTCGCCTTCAAGATAGATGGTTTCGACAGGGTTCTCTGAAACAAAGACCAGCGTTTCCTCTGACGGCTCGACTGATGCGACACCCACTGCCGTCCCGAGCATTCCGCTGGCAATGATGCCGCCGGCTGGTCCCCCTGCGGCATAGGCAATCAAGGACCCCAAGGTCGCGCCGACGGCTGCTGCCGTGTTCTGCTCTGCCTGTGTGGCGTCCTCATCCGGGACGGTCACGGTGGATAGGGACAAGGTGCCAGGGCGGTTGATCAAGGCGACAGGCTGCGCGTCCTCTTCAACATACAGGTATTCCGCCGAGGCCCAGGCGGTCTGCCCGTCAAAGCTGATCTGGCACCAGCTCACGTCTTCCAGGCAGCCTTCGATCATGACGGGCTGATTGAGTTCCAGAACGCCAACAGCGGGGGCGAATTCGCTGGGCGTGGCACGCGCGGCGATTTCCGCGCCGGCGCGGGCCTCTGCTGATTGGGCAAAAGAAGGGGCGGCTGCCGTCATGGCAAGCGCAGAGGCAAAGCCGAGTTTGACGAGTTTCATTGCGATGTACTCCTTTGAGACCAGAGCGCGCTTGCCTGATGTTCAGGGGCAGCAATCCGGTTTACGTCGGTCAATGTTGGCGACAGCGATCTGCTGCAGCGGTGAATGGCGTGAGGGGGCCAGCGGCATTCGCCTGACGGGCCCCCGTCATCATCGCATCCAGAACCCCGCAGCCTTGATTTTGTTCCGTATCGCCTGTTCGCGATGCGGCAGGTTTGTTTGGTCGAACAAGGCGCGCACCTTCTGGCCTTGCCCCTGATAGACCATCCGCTTGAATGGCTCGTGCTGCTTGAGCAGTTTCTTGATCTTGTTGGGTGCGCAGACTTCTTCCAGCGTCGCGATCTGCGCATCGGTGCCGCGGGCGTAAAGCAGCGGCAGCAATCGATAATGACAGGTCAGATCGCCGTCCAGTCCGTCCAGTTCCGGCCCCGGCCTGCCGCCGCCTGATGCATGGATGACGAGCGGCAAGGCGACCTGATCAAGCCACGGGTCCAGTGGCTGGATTACCAGTTCGCGCGGCGGATCATCGCGGATTGTCACCGCATAATCGGTGAACTTTCGCCCGAAATCGGCCGGATCGGCACCGAAGAACCAGCCTGCGTTGAAATAGAGGTAACGTTTCCAGAACTCGTCAGGTTGTGACAGATCCAGTGACGCCGCGAAATCCAGTCCGAACCTGTCGTAAAGCGACTTCCAGATCGCTGCGTAGCCGGGCCAGTACAATTCCTCGACCGGCCATGTGCCGGTCCGGTTCATCGAGGCGGCCGGGTGGCTGAAATTGAAATCGACTGCCCCGATGTCGCCAGTGATCAGTGTGTCCGTATCGAAAAACACGAAAGGTTCGCCTGCGGGCAGAGTTTGGAGTCCTTCGATCTTGTTGCCATGTGGATAGCTTTGGCCGAAGTGTTCATTGGCGAAGGGAACAACCTCTGCCCCCAAGGCGGTGAGGGCGGCGGTGATATCGGGCGCCATCTGCGGGTTATGGTCCCACAAAGGCCCAGGCTGCGGTTCCGCAACAATCACGCGTCCCGTGAACCCCGGTGCCTTGGCCCGCAGGCTCGCCAAAAAGAGTAATGCCTCAAACTGCAGCCTGCCGTTTTGACCGACAATCATGATGTTGTAGGGCAGGGGCATCGGCTTAGCATCCTTGATCACGACATGTCGCGTTCAGACTAGCCGCAAGACGCCAGACGCCGCAACCAAGTGGATGACCATAAAGAGAAAATGGTGGGCGACCCTGGAATCGAACCAGGCGTGCGTCTCCGCGAGGGAGTTACAGTCCCCTGCCACACCTTGCGGCCTGTCGCCCACTGGCGCGGTGATTACCTGCGGCCCCCAGTGCCGTCAACACCAAATCGCGGCTTTTTGCTCGGGCCTTCACAGTGGCGGCAATGTCGCGTATCGACGGGACAAATGTCAGGACAGGTCACGATATGAAAAAGCCGGATTGGGTGATTGCCAAGGAACAAGCCAAGCGCGTGGCTGCGAATGAAACGATCTGGCTGTTCGGCCTGCATGCCGTGCGTGACGCGCTGGAAAATCCCAAGCGTGAAAAACTGCGGCTGGTCGTGACCCGCAATGCGCTCGAACGGCTGGGCGAGGCTGTGCCTGCCAGCGGGATGGAACCGGAAATCAGCGACCCGCGCAAATTCGCCGCCCCGCTGGACCCGCAATCTGTGCATCAGGGTGCCGCGCTGGAGGTCAAGCCGCTGGATTGGGGGTCTTTGCAGGATGTCGCCTTGCGTGAAGGGCCGATGCCGCCGCGTATCGTGCTGCTCGACCGTGTGACTGATCCGCACAATGTGGGTGCGATCCTGCGGTCCGCCGAGGTGTTCGGCGCGCGCGCTGTCGTGGCGATGCAGCGCCATGCCGCGCCGGAAACAGGTGCGCTGGCCAAGACCGCCAGCGGTGCGCTGGAACGTCAACCCTATCTGCGGGTGCGCAATCTGGCGGATGCGATCAGTGAGTTGCAGCAGATGGGCTATCTGGTGCTGGGGCTGGATGGCGAGGCCGATCTAACGATCGAGGCTGCGATTGACGGCAAGCGCGACCGCGCTGTCGCGCTGGTCATGGGGGCCGAAGGGCCGGGGCTGCGCGACAAGACGCGCGAGACCTGTGATGCGCTGGTGCGGATCGACGCGGCCGCAGCTTTCGGGTCGCTGAACGTGTCGAATGCCGCGGCGGTGGCGCTTTATGCGGCGCGCGGCTGACCTGTCACGGCTTATCACGACCGAATCACGTTCTGCTGAGGGAACTTTTCACCGCCCCATGCGCTTACCATATACTCCCTATGAGGCAGACCTCGGAACCGGCTGCCTCGAAATCACTGTCCCTCGTTCCATACCTTGCGCCCGGGCTTTGCCTCGGGCGCTTTTTTATCCGGAGCACCGCGCGCCATGAGTGATGATGAACTTCGCGATATCCTGACGCGGACCAAGGTGATTGCCTTGGTCGGGGCATCGGCGAATCCCGCACGACCTAGCCATCAGGTCGCCGCCTATCTGATGCAGCAGGGATACCGGGTTATTCCGGTCAATCCCGGTCTGGCCGGACAGCAATTGCTGGGTGAGACGGTTTATGCCTCGCTGGATGATGTGCCGGAGGATGTGGATATGGTCGATATCTTTCGTCAGCCAGATGCAGTCCCCGCGCTGGTGGATGGCGCTTTGGCGCGTTGGCCGGACCTGCGCACGATCTGGATGCAGATCGGGGTGACCCACGCGCAAGCGGCGGCAGTGGCGCAGGCGCATGGCGTGGACGTCGTGCAGGACCGGTGTCCGAAGATCGAGCTGGCGCGGCTGTTCCGGCGATAGCAGGAGAAGGACGCTTACCTGCTGGCCTTTTCGTCGATACCGGAGGTGCCCTGCCGGCGGGCGAGTTCGGCGATGACGTCGGACAGGGCTACGTTGCGCGCGGTCAGCATGACCAGCAGATGATAGATGACATCTGCTGCCTCTGACGTCAATTTTTCACGGTCGCCTTTCACCGCTTCGATAATAGCTTCGATCGCTTCTTCGCCGAATTTTTCGGCGCATTTTTCGGGACCTTTGGCGAGAAGCTGTGCTGTCCAACTGCTGGCGGGGTCAGCGTCCTTGCGTGACGCGATAATCTGGGCAAGGTCATCCAGTGTCATGGCCGCACCGCGATACCGGCGGCGGCCATATGCGCTTTGGCCTGACCGATTGTGAAGGTCCCGAAGTGGAAGATCGAGGCGGCGAGCACCGCGGAGGCACCGCCTTCGGTGACGCCTTCGACAAGGTGGTCGAGCGTGCCGACACCACCTGAGGCGATCACGGGCACATCGACGGCATCCGATATGGCGCGTGTCAGCGGCAGGTTGAAACCCGCTTTGGTGCCGTCGCGGTCCATCGAGGTCAGCAGGATTTCACCCGCACCTTTTTCGACAACGGTGCGGGCGAATTCCACCGCGTCGATCCCCGTCGCGCGTCGGCCACCATGGGTAAAAATTTCCCATTTGCCCGGTGCCACGGTTTTGGCATCAATCGCGACGACAATACACTGCGACCCAAAACGCATCGCCGCTTCGGCCACGACATCAGGATTGGCGACGGCGGCTGAATTGAAACTGACCTTATCTGCCCCTGCCAGCAGCAGGTCGCGCACATCGTGATGCGTGCGCACACCTCCACCGATGGTCAGCGGCATGAAACATTGTTCCGCCGTGCGCGTTGCCAGATCGAACATCGTGCCACGGTTCTCGTGGGTCGCCTTGATGTCGAGAAACACCAGTTCATCTGCCCCCGCCGCATTATAGGCCATAGCCTGTTCCACCGGGTCGCCGGCATCGATCAGATCGATGAAATTCACGCCTTTCACGGTGCGCCCTTCGGCGACGTCAAGGCAGGGGATGATGCGGGTTTTCAGCATGATCTGTGTTTAGGCCTGCGGGGCGGGTTCGGCAAGGACACGCAGCGCCGCGGCCAGATCCAGCGCGCCATCGTAAAGCGCGCGGCCCGAGATCGCGCCTGCGATGACGCCCGTGTCGCGCAGTGCGGTCAGGTCGGCCAGGGATGACACCCCGCCAGAGGCGATGACCGGAATACTGACCGCGCGGGCCAGATCGGCAGTGGCGTCGATGTTCGGCCCTTTCATAGCGCCATCGCGCATGATGTCGGTGTAGATGATGGCGGCGATGCCGGCGTCCTCGAAACTGCGGGCCAGACCGGTGACCATCACATCGGTTTCCTCGGCCCAGCCACGGGTCGCCACGCGCCCGTTGCGCGCGTCAAGCCCGACAGCCACCTGTCCGGGAAAGGCACGTGCAGCGTCGCGCACAAGATCTGGATTTTCCACCGCGACAGTGCCCAGAATCACCCGCGCGAGGCCCTTGTCCAACCACGCCTCAATCGTCGCCATGTCGCGGATTCCGCCACCGAGTTGTGCGGGGACCTTGCAGGCTTTCAAGATCGCCTCGACCGGGGCGGCATTTACCGGCGTCCCTGCGAAAGCGCCATTCAGGTCAACCAGATGCAGCCATGTACATCCAGCATCGACAAAGGCGCGTGCCTGTGCGGCGGGATCGTCGTTGAATACCGTCGTCTGATCCATATCGCCATGCACCAGCCGCACGGCTTGCCCATCCTTGAGGTCGATGGCGGGGTAGAGGATCATGCATTTGCCCTTTCGCTTGGTTCGGACCCGTTATGCATGGCGTGGGCGGGAATGCAACGCAGCGTCAGACTTGATTGCGCGAAACACTCAGGCGCAGACTATCCTGACTTTCAGGGAGGAGACCCAAATGAGACAATTGATCTTGGCCGCTGCGGCGGCTTTTGCCATGGCAGGTGCCGCAGCAGCCCAGGATGCCGCCGTCGGCACCTGGCAGACCGAGGTGGATGACGGTGCATTCGCCTATGTCACGATTGAACCTTGCGGTGCGGCGGTTTGTGGAACGATCGCGCGGACGTTCAATACCGAAGGCGAATATCAGTCTCCCAACATTGGCCGACAGATCGTGATCAACATGGCCCCGAATGGCGACGGGTCCTATGATGGACAGGTCTGGCGTCCATCGAATGACCGGATCTATACCGGCAAGATGGACGTGCAGGGCGATGCATTGCGGTTGCGTGGCTGCGTCGCCGGGGGGTTGATCTGCGCAAGCCAGAACTGGGTGCGCGTGCAGTAAGACATGATGGCCCCGCGCGTCGGGGCCATTCTTTGCCTCAGGCAGACCTCAGGCCGGTTTCGACCAGCAGCCCACGGCGGCGGGCCTCGTAATAATAGCCGCGCGCGTACCAGCTGACGGCGGTCGCCTCATCCCCGTCCGCGACAAGCCATGCGCCGCGCAGGTATTTCCCGGCATATTTCAGGTTGGTTTCCGCATCCAGCAGATCGCGTGGTTCGCCCCGGAACCCCATTGTTCGCGCGGTTTGCGGCAGAATTTGCATCAGCCCATAGTAGGGCCCGTTGCGCGCTGCCGGGTTATGGCGGCTTTCACGGATGATCACGCGGTGCAGCAAGGTCACTGGAATGTCGTAGGTATCGGCATAGCGATTGATCAGGGCGCGCAATTGCGGGGTTTCATTGGCATGCAACGGCATATTACGCGACGCAAAGGCGGCGCGCGATCCCAGATTGGTGTCTAGGCGCTGCACTTCGGGGCTGGCGCAGGCGGCGGTCGCGGCGATGCCGCCCAAAAGCATCAGGCGGCGGGAAAGGCGTGAAGCTGTCATCTCAAGGTCTCCATGTCAGGAAATTGCCGATCATCCGCAATCCTGCGGCCTGGCTTTTTTCGGGGTGGAACTGGGTGCCGATGATATTGTCACGCCCGATGATCGCGGTGACATCGCCACCGTAATCGACATGCGCCAGCCTATGTGCAGGATCGGCGACCTGCATGGCGTAGGAATGGACGAAATAGGCGTGCTCGCCGGTGGCAAGACCGTCAAGAACCGGATGCGGATGGTCGATCACCAGATCGTTCCACCCCATATGCGGGACCTTGAGCGCGGGATCGCTGGGGGTAATGCGGCGGATATCGCCAGCAATCCAGCCGAACCCTTGTGTTTCTTCGTATTCATGGCCCTCGCTTGCCAGCATCTGCATCCCGACGCAGATGCCAAAGAAAGGCACGGCGCGGCGGGTGACGGCATCGGTGATTGCCTCAGCCAGTCCAGCCCGGGCGTGCAACTGCGCCTGACAATGCGGGAACGCGCCGTCACCGGGCAGTACGATCCGGTCGGCGCGGGCCACGACATCGGGATCGGCGGTCACGATGATCTGCCCTGCGCCGAACTCTGCCGCCATGCGTTCAAACGCCTTTTGCGCGGAATGCAGGTTACCGCTGTCGTAATCAACCAAAGCTGTCGTCATAGGCTGCCCTTGGTTGACGGAATCGCATCGCCCTTGCGCGGATCGGTTTCGACCGCCTCGCGCAAGGCGCGCGCGACCGATTTGAACGCGGCCTCTGCGATATGATGCGCGTTGAAGCCGTGCAGACGGTCGATATGCAGCGTGATACCGCCATGGGCTGACAAGGCTTGAAAGAATTCGCGCACCAGTTCGGTATCGAACGTACCGATCTTGCCAAAGGGCAGGTCCAGATTGCAGATCAGATAGGCACGCCCCGACAGATCCAGCGCTGTGCGCACCTGCGTGTCATCCATCGCCAGATGGCAGGAGCCATAACGCCGGATGCCGCGTTTATCACCCAATGCCTGTGTCAGCGCCTGACCAAGTGCGATGCCCACATCCTCGACGGTGTGGTGGTCGTCGATGTGCAGATCGCCATTCGCGCGGATATTCATGTCGATCAACGCGTGACGCGACAATTGATCGAGCATGTGGTCGAAAAAGCCCACGCCTGTGTCATTGTCGTAGATCCCGCTGCCATCCAGATTGATGGTGACCGAAATCTCGGTCTCCGCAGTTTTGCGGGTAATCGTGGCTGTCCGCATTGTTGCTGTCCCTTGCCTGTTGGCCATGTCTATAGGGCCATTGGGCGCAAGCGCCAAGCCTCGCGACAAACTGCCAGCGCTTTTCAGCAAGTTTTAAGGATTTGCTGTCAGGAAGGGGGCAACGCAGTCCTTGTCAGGAGAGTCCGATGAAAGCAATGATTTTACGCGATGATGTCGCCGCAGCGGTGCATACGGCGCGCATTTTGGGGGATAAAGGGTTTCAAACCCTTTGTGTGGCCAGCCGGGATATCGCCTCTGCGATAATACGCGCGGAAACCATTGATGTAATCGTGATGGATGAACGTGTCGGCGCGCATCTGACACATACGCTGGCGCTTTCGGCGGAACGGCGCAACCCCTATGTCTGCACGCTCATCATCACCGATCAGGGGGCAGAGGCAACAGATGACCTGTACGCCCTGATTCCCAGCCTCTACGCCTTGATTGGTTCGCAAACCTCTGCCGATATTCTGGGCAAGCTGGTGCTATGCGCGGTGGCCAATACGGAAGAGCCGGCAAATCGCGTTGCCCGACAGATTGCGGCCGAGATGCAGGATGATGCGCTGCATGTCACCCTGTCGGATATGGATCAGGCGGATTGGGGCGAAATGGTCGCTGGCGCCGCCGAGGTGGAAGCGCTGAGTCCGCCGCCTGCTGTTGCTGCGGCCGTGTCTGACCGGCGCGGTTGGGGCCAATATGCCGACATTCGCCCGCATATGGCGATGGTGGGTGCCGCCAGTCCGGATCGCGGAGCGTCTGTCATGGCATCTGCCTGACCGAAAACGCAAAAGGCCGCCCTGAAAGGCGACCTTTGCAACCCGGTTTCACCCGGTGAACCAATTGGAGCGGGCGAAGAGATTCGAACTCTCGACCCTAACCTTGGCAAGGTTATGCTCTACCCCTGAGCTACGCCCGCATCCGTTCGGTAGGGCGTGGATTACAAATAAGCCGGGCGATCCGCAAGGCCAAAATTGTCAGGTGGCGATTTTTTTGCGGTGACGTTGATGCACTGCCTGGGTGGGGCGGGGCGAACGCTTTGGTGAATGAGGGCGCGACATGGCAATTTGCGACGGCGGGGCCTCCGGCGGGAGTATTTGACGGAAATAAGACGGTGGGCGCAAGCCGGGGGCAACCCGTCCTGCACCCGCGCTATTTATTCGAGTTCGACCAGCAGATCCTTGGCGTCGATCTGGCTGCCGGGCTGGACATGCACGGCCTTGACCACGGCGTCGCGTTCGGCGTGGATGCCGGTTTCCATCTTCATCGCCTCGATCGTCAGCAGCAGATCGCCCGCCTTGACCGATTTGCCTGCCACCGCTGCGACGCTGGCGACCACGCCGGGCATCGGTGCGCCGATGTGATCGGCGTTGCCGTTTTCT
>NZ_JBKBQY010000018.1:0-40636 GCF_046292185.1 Yoonia sp. | reverse complement strand
AAGGCTGACGCGCGCGGTCACCGGCACCGACCAGCATGGCCGCAAAACGGACCTGCGGGTTGTCGAGGAACGCCCCCTGACGATTTATCTGAATGCACAGGAAATCGTCACCGCGATGACGATCGGCGATTATCCACAATATCTGGCGTTGGGTTTCCTGCGCAATCAGGGGATGCTGCGTGACGATGACCGGATCACCGGCATCGACTATGATGAAGAACTGGAAACGGTGGTCGTCCGCACCGCATCGAAAACCACCTATGAAGACAAGCTGCGCAAGAAGACCCGCACCAGCGGCTGCGCCATCGGCACCGTCTTCGGCGATATGATGGAAGGGCTGGCAGGTGTCAGCCTGCCCGATCACCCGTTACGCACATCCGACCTCTATGCACTGGCCGCCACGATCAACCGCACCCCTTCGCTTTATCTGGAGGCGGGCGCGATCCACGGCACCGTGCTGTGTCAGGGCGCGCAACCGCTGGTCTACATGGAAGACGTCGGTCGCCATAACGCGGTCGACAAGATCGCGGGCTGGATGCTGCATCACAATGTTCCTGCCGGCGACAAGCTGCTTTACACCACTGGCAGGCTGACCTCGGAAATGGTGATCAAGACGGCGTTGATGGGTATCCCCAGCCTCGCCTCGCGGTCGGGCTTTACCGCCTGGGGGGTGGAGATCGCAAATCAGGTCGGGCTGACTCTGATCGGGCGGCTCAAGGGTCAGCGCTTTGTCTGCCTTGCAGGCGATGAAAGACTGATCCGCGACGCCGACCCTGCCCTGATCCCCGATGAACCCGGCCGCGCAGGCCGAAAGGCCAAAGCATGAGACTTTTCGTTTCTTATTTCTCCAAATACTCCCGCCGGAGGCTCCTGCATCCGCCACAGACGCAGGTGTCACGTTGAACGCGCCTCTGGGCGTGATCCTCGCCGGTGGTCTTGCCACCCGCATGGGCGGCGGCGACAAGGGGCTGCTGGCCCTGGGCGATAGCACGATCCTGGGCCATGTCATCGCTCGTTTCGCGCCGCAGGTGGGGGGTCTTGCGCTGAACGCCAATGGCGATCCGGCACGGTTCTCGGATCTGGGCATGGCCGTGATCGCAGATAGTATCGCGGGCTTTGCAGGGCCATTGTCGGGGGTGCTGGCAGGCCTGGACTGGGCCGCGGATCAAGGGGCCAGCCATATCGTCACCGCTGCCGCCGATACGCCCTTCCTGCCCTGCGATCTGGTCCCGCGATTGCAACTGTCAGGCGGCGATCTGGGCCTCGCTCTGGCGGCGAGCCCGGGAGGGCGGCAACCGACCTTTGGCCTCTGGCCCGTGGCCTTGCGCGATGATCTGCGCAGGGCCCTGCAGGACGGGCTGCGCAAGGTCGTGCTCTGGACCGATCAGCACGGCGCGGGCACGGCGATATTTCCCGATGATGCGGCCTTTTTCAACGTGAACACCCCCGGTGATCTGGCCCGCGCGCAGGCGATGCTATGAGGGTTTATGGCATCGTCGGATACAAGAACGCGGGCAAGACCGGGCTGATGGAACGGCTGGTGACCGAAATTGCCGGACGCGGATTTTCCGTGTCGACCCTGAAACACGCGCATCACAGTTTCGACGTGGACCAGCCGGGTAAGGATTCTCATCGCCACCGGCAGGCGGGCGCGCAGCAGGTGCTTTTGTCCTCGCGCGACCGCTGGGCGTTGATGACTGAACTGCGCGGGACGGATGAACCGCCGTTGGCCGATCTGCTGCGCCAACTCGCCCCGGTCGATCTGGTGCTGGTCGAAGGATACAAGCGCGACGCCCATCCCAAGGTTGAGGCATTTCGCGCCAGCACCGGCAACCCGCTGATCGCGACGGATGACCCGACGATCCGCGCTGTGGCCAGTGACACGCCGCTGACGATCGACCAGCCGGTCTTCGACCTTGACGACACGCGTACCATCGCGGATTTCATCCTGTCAGAGGTCGGATTGTGATGTTCGACACGATCCTGATCGTGGACTGGTCAGGCGGCAACGACCGGGGTGCCACCCCCAAAAAGGATGCGATCTGGACCGGGGTGGCAAGGGCGGGCATGGCCGAAGACCCGGTCTATCACCGCAACCGGCAGGTGGCGGAAAGCTGGATCACAGCATTCCTGACAGCGGAACGTCAGGCGGGGCGGCGCGTGCTGGCGGGGTTCGATTTCGCCTTTGGCTATCCTGCGGGCTTCGGGCAGGTGCTGACCGGATCGGATGATCCATTCGCGATCTGGGATTGGTTCGCCGCACGGGTGCAGGACAGCCCGGACGCAAATAACCGGTTTGACTTGGCCGGGCAGATCAACGCGATGTTCCCCGGCACCGGGCCGTTCTGGGGCAATGGATTGCCCAACCGCGATATCGAGGATCTGCCGCGCAAGGGCTTGGCACGACACGGCCACGGCATGACAGAAAGACGTGCTGCAGAAGAAAATGCCAAAGGTGCCTTTCCCGTGTGGCAACTTTCCGGCGCGGGCGCTGTCGGATCGCAGGTCATCATGGGCCTGCCGATGCTGGCGCGCTTGCGGCAGCACTTTGGCGCTGATCTGGCCGTCTGGCCGTTCGAGCCGCTGACGCCGCCTGTCGCGTTGGTTGAAGTCTGGCCTTCGCTGATCGCCCGGACCATCGCGGCGACCTGCCCGCGCGGAACTATCAAGGACGCGCATCAGGTGCGTGTGCTGTCGCGCGCGCTGTCGGCAATCTCCGCAGACGCCCTGCGCCAGATGCTCGATGTTCCGCCCAACACTGAAGGCGCGATACTCGGGGCGCATCATGTCGTAGCGCTGGAAGCGGCGGCCAGCGCACCGCCCCTGCGCAATGATTGCTTTGCCTTGCCGCAAGGCGTGCAGTGGACGCCTGTCGCTGACGCGCTGGCGCATCTGCGCGCCCAACTGCGCTGTGTCGCTGAGGCGGAAACGCAGCCGCTGGGCGCAGCGTTGGGGCGCTATCTGGCGGATGATGTGACCGCCCTACGCGCCCACCCGCCCGCTGCGAACGCCGCAGTGGATGGCTATGGCTTTGCCGGTCCAGCAAAGCCGGGACTGCAGAATCTGCCCTTGGTCAAGGGGCGCGCCGCGGCGGGTCAGCCATTCGGCGGGGCCGTGCCGCAGGGCGAGGCGATCCGCATCCTGACCGGCGCGAACCTGCCGGACGGTGTCGATACCGTCATCATGCAGGAAGACGTGCAGGCGTCTGACAGCATGATCACATTCCAAGGCCCGCTCAAACGCGGTGCCAATGCGCGCGCCGCGGGCGAAGATATGACGCTGGGCCAGATCATTGCACAGCAAGGGCGCAAGGTCACCGCCGCAGACCTTGCCATGTTTGCTGCCGCCGGGATCGGGCAATTGCAGGTCCGCCGCCCGTTGCGTGTCGGCGTGCTGTCCACCGGCGATGAATTGCGCGACCCTGGCAGCAGCGCCGCAGCGGGCGAGATTTACGATGCCAACCGCCCGATGCTGACCGCCCTTGTGCAGCAATGGGGTCACTGCGTGGTCGATCTGGGGCGCGCGCCGGACAATCGCGCCGCCTTGCGCGCCTTGCTGGATCTGGGGGCGGGACAATGCGATGTGATGCTGACATCCGGCGGCGCATCGGCGGGGGATGAGGATCATATATCTGCCCTGCTGGCGGATACCGGGTCGCTGGCGCTGTGGCGGGTGGCGATGAAACCGGGGCGGCCCCTCGTAATGGGGTTATGGGGCGGCAAGCCGGTGCTGGGCCTACCCGGCAATCCGGTCGCGGCGATGATCTGTGCGCTGATCTTCGCACGCCCGGCGCTGTCGCTTCTGGCGGGCGGTGAAGGGGCAGAGCCGCAAAGCTATCAACTGCCCGCTGCTTTCAGCAAAACCAAAAAGGCAGGCAGGCGCGAATATCTGCGCGCAAGGATCAGGGACGGCAAGGCGGAAATATTCGCCTCCGAAGGGTCGGGACGGGTATCTGGCCTGCATTGGGCGGAAGGGCTCGTGTCGCTGGGCGATGACGCGATGCAGATCAGCCCCGGCGATCCGGTCACCTACATCCCCTTTGTCAGTTTCGCGCAATGAAGATCACCACCGGCATCCCCGAGGCGAACCGGGCCGAGGTCGCGGCCCTTTACTGGGAAGCCTTCGGCGAAAAGCTGGGTTTCGTCATGGGGCCGAAATACCGCGCGCTTGTGTTCATCACGCAGGTGCTACGATCCGATCATGGGATCTGCGCGCATGACGACACCGGCGCATTGTTGGGCGTGGTCGGGTTCAAGACGCGGGACGGCGCGCTGGTGGGAGGCAGTTTCACCGACATGCGGCGGATTTACGGCTGGGTCGGGGCGGCGGCCCGTACCGCGCTGATGGCGGCGCTGATCCGTGATCTGGACAATGAACGGTTTCTGATCGACGGGATCTTTGTCGCACCCGAGGCGCGCGGTTGCGGTGTCGGCACCGCGCTGCTGGATGCGATCAGGGCCGAGGCCAGGGCGCGCGGCTACCGGCAGGTCCGGCTGGATGTGATTGACACCAATCCGCGAGCAAGGGCGCTTTACCTGCATCAGGGCTTTGTCGAACTGCATACGCAGAAAATGGGGCTGTGGCGGCATGTCTTCGGCTTCAGTGCCTGCACCACGATGGTGCGCGACGTCTAACCCGACCCGATCAGCACACCTGCGGCAAAGACCAAGGCACCGCCCAGCACCACCTGAAAGATCGCCCGTCCCCAGGGCGTCTGCATGAATTTGTTCTGAATCCATGCGATGACCCAAAGCTCGACCATGACAACGATCAACGCCACAATCGTCGCGGTCCAGAAATCGGCGATCAGATAGGGCAGCGCGTGACCCAGACCGCCGATGGTGGTCATCACGCCCGCAGCCAGCCCGCGTTTATAAGGCGACCCGCGGCCCGAGATTTTACCATCGTCGGACGCCGCCTCGGTAAAGCCCATCGAAATGCCCGCGCCGACAGAGGCGGCCAGCCCCACCAGAAACGTGGTCCAGGTGTCCTGCGTGGCGAAGGCCACCGCGAAAATCGGCGCGAGCGTCGAAACAGAACCGTCCATCAACCCCGCCAGCCCCGGCTGCACCCACGTCAGGATGAACTGGCGATAGGCGGCGGATTGTTCGGTCGATCTGGTATCATCGTCTAGATGCGCCGTGGTCAGTGACGCAGCCATGTCGGAATGTCCTGCCTCTGCCGCCGCCAGATCGCCCAGCAATTTGCGTGTGCTCGCATCGGACGCATGACCTGCGGCCAGTTCATAGAACCGCTGCGCGTCGCATTCCATCTGCGCCGCCTCGTCCCTGATCCGGTCTAGCCCAAGGTTTTCGACCAGCCAGACAGGGCGACGGGCGTAGAACCCGGCGACATGTTCGCGCCGGATTAGCGGAATCACATCACCGAACCGCGCGCCATGCAGATCGATCAACCGGCGACGGTGCTGGTTTTCTTCCGCCGCCATGCCATCGAAAACTGCAGCAGAGGCGGGATAATCCGCGCGCAGCCGTTCCGCATAAGTCCGGTATATGCGCGCATCATCCTCCTCGGACGAGATCGCAAGCGCCAGTATTTCCTGTTCTGACAAGTCATGGAATCGACGACGACTGGCAAATCCGGGAATCATTCTGACACCTCAATTTAGAATGATTCTAAACTAATCCTCTTCGCATTCATGGCAAGTGGAAAAACTGAACCGATATGTTCACTTTTCACTTGTGCACTAAACTAAACTGTATAGTTTATTTTCATAATCAACGATGGATGACCACTATGATACGCCTTTTCACCGCTTGTACCGCCCTGACACTCGCTCTTTCCGGACCTGTGATGGCTTTTACCTTCAACCTGCCTCTGCTGACCTATCCGCCACAGCCTGCGCCTGACGTGACGCAAACTTGCACGGGCGTTACGGAACAGGTGGTTGAAACCTGCACCGCCCCCGCCAGATAAGAAGGGGCACGTGAACTCTGCCGGATTGCTGGCGTTATCGCCTTGCCCGAAGTGAACTGATCAGTTTATGATATCACCCAAGGGGAGAAGATCATGCCAGACGGTGCGGCAGAGCCGAAAAAAGGACGCAAATTCGATCAGGTTCTGGAAGGTGCGCGGCAGGTTTTCATGTCCGACGGATTTGAAGGCGCGTCAGTCGATGATATCGCACGTGCCGCAGGCGTGTCCAAGGCGACGCTTTACAGCTATTTCCCTGACAAGAGGTTCCTGTTCATGCAGGTCGCCAAGATCGCCTGCCAACGGCAGGCCGATCACGCCATCGAGACTATCGATATCACCGCCCCCGCGCGGCAGGTTTTACGCAGCATCGCAAGCGAAATGGTCGAATTCATCACCTCGGAATTCGGCACGCGGGTGTTTCGGATCTGCGTCGGTGAAAGCGAACGCTTTCCCGAACTTGCGCGCGAATTCTACGCATGCGGCCCGATGCTGATCCGCGAAAGGATGACGGATTTCTTTCGTCTGGCGATAGAAAGGGGCGAATTGCAGATCAACGATGTGGCCCTGGCCGCCGACCAGTTTCACGAACTTTGCAAGGCGGATCTGTTTTCGCGCATGGTGTTCTGCATGTCGGGGACATTCACCCGCGCCGAAAAAGACCGCACCATCGACGGCGCGGTCGAGATGTTCATAGCCCGCTACGGCGTCAAGCCCTAGTCGAGGCGGCGGGCCTCCAGATGGTTGCCCTGACCTTTCTTGACCTCGAACCGGCCTGATTTCACCAGCAGATCGCTCAGTTTCGCGCTGCCATAGGTGCGCGGGTCGAAATCGGGCGCGGCGCGGGTGATATATTGCCCGATCTGGCCCAAGGAATACCATTCGCCTTCGGGGTCGATGCTTTCCATCGCCTTGATCACCAACGGAATCGCCGCTGATGGTGGTTGGCGCGTGGCGGTTGCGGTGGGGGCCACCGGCTTGGCCGGTTCACCGATTGCAGGCTGATCCCTGTCCTGATCGATCAGGTTTTCGATCAGGATGAATCGGTTGCAGACATTACGCAGGCTGACCGGTGCCTTGCCTTCGCCAATGCCGATCACCACCACCCCGTTTTCACGCAGACGGTTGGCAAGCGCCGTGAAATCGCTGTCCGAGCTGACCAGCACAAACCCGTCAAACCGCCCGGTGTGCAGGATATCCATCGCGTCGATCACCAGACCGATGTCGCTGGCATTCTTGCCGCGGGTATTGGCGGTTTCCTGATTGGCGACCAGCCCCAGTTCCACGACTTCCTTTTTCCAACCGCCCAGCGCAGGGCTGGACCAATCGCCATAGACCCGGCGCAGGGCCGGTTCGCCAAAGGTGGTGACTTCGCGCAGGATGGGACCCGCGTATTTGGCAGGGATATTGTCCGCGTCGATCAACACGGCCAACAACATGCGATCCTTGGCCATGTTAATCCTTTCAGTGCCGCTGACGGCTTAAAATTCGACGACAGCGCGGATGCTTTCGCCCGCATGCATCAGCTCGAAACCCTTGTTTATATCTTCAAGCTTGAGCTTGTGGGTGATCATCGGGTCGATCTCGATCTTGCCCTGCATGTACCAATCCACGATCTTGGGCACATCGGTGCGTCCGCGCGCGCCGCCGAATGCAGTGCCCCGCCAGCTACGCCCCGTCACCAGCTGGAATGGGCGGGTCGAAATTTCGGCGCCCGCCGGGGCCACGCCGATGATGATGCTTTCGCCCCAGCCCTTATGCGCGCATTCCAGTGCCGTGCGCATCACCCCCACATTGCCGGTGGCATCAAAGGTGTAATCCGCCCCGCCCTTGGTTAGTTCGACCAGATGCGCGACCAGATCGCCGCTGACCTTTTTCGGGTTCACGAAATCGGTCATGCCAAAACGCGTCGCCATATCATATTTGCTGTCGTTCAGATCGACGCCGACGATCTGATCCGCCCCCGCCAAGCGCAGGCCCTGAATGACGTTCAGACCGATACCGCCCAGACCGAACACGATCGCGCGGCTGCCGATTTCCACCTTGGCGGTGTTGATGACAGCGCCGATGCCGGTGGTGACACCGCAACCGATATAGCAGATCTTGTCAAACGGCGCATCCTTGCGAACCTTGGCTAGTGCGATCTCGGGCAACACGGTATGGTTGGCGAATGTCGAACAGCCCATGTAATGCAGGATCGGGGTGCCATCGAGCATGGAAAACCGACTGGTCCCATCAGGCATGACACCTGCACCTTGGGTGGTGCGGATTTTCTGGCACAGGTTGGTTTTCGGGTTCAGGCAATATTCGCATTCACGACATTCAGGCGCGTAGAGTGGGATCACGTGATCACCGGGCTGCAACGACGTGACGCCTTCGCCCACCTCAAGCACGATTCCCGCGCCCTCATGGCCCAGAATCGCTGGAAACGCGCCTTCGGGATCATCGCCGGACCGGGTGAATTCATCGGTGTGGCACAGGCCCGTCGCCTTGATTTCGACCAGCACCTCACCGGCGCGGGGCCCGTCAAGATTGACTTCCATCACTTCCAGCGGCTTGCCCGCTGCCATTGCCACTGCTGCCCGTGTGCGCATCCCGATGTCTCCTGTGCATTTGCATCTTTGATCGACGAAATGCGCAGGGATTTCAACCTTGCTCTTGCCAAAGGCACGCGCATTAACGCAAATAAAGGCATGCGACATTTTATCCCCTTCCTGCTGCTTGCCGCCTGCGCTGTGCCCGATGCCGAGCCGGCACCGACCATGCCGGACACCTGCGGTGTGGCCCGTCATATTAACCTGATCGGGCAACCGGCGACGGCGCTGGAACGGGTGTTGATCATGGATATGGTCCGCGTCATCCGCCCTGACGACATGGTCACCATGGATTTCCGGGAAGAACGGATCAATTTCTATATCAGCGCAGACGAAAAGATCAGCGATATCCGCTGCGGCTGACGGGTTGATTTTCGCGCCTGATCGCGCGAACCTTGCACATGACCATGCAACCCCCGCCGTTTCACGCGCCGCCACAGGTCGCCTTTCACCGCAACGAACTCGGCCTGATCCTCGGGCTTTACGGGCGCATGGTCGCCGCCGGCGAATGGCGCGATTATGGCATTTCAACGCTGCGCGACTCGGCGGTTTTTTCGATCTTCCGGCGCACGGCTGAAAATCCACTTTACCGGATCGAGAAACACCCCCGCCTGCGCCTGCGTCAGGGGCAATATGCCGTGATCGGCATGGATGGGCAGGTGCTCAAACGTGGCAACGACCTGAAAACCGTGTTGCAGGTGCTGGAACGTAAGTTGATCCGGCTGGTCGATAAATAATATACCTGACTAAAAAAGTCGGATTGACAATTTCTGCCGGAAACCTGATGATTGCCTTACGTCCAGCCAGCCCGCCCCGTGCAGGCAAGCCCGATCGCCCGCATGAAAGGTCCTTGGCAGATGAACATCCAGACGCACCCAAAACCACAGCAATCCTTGCCCGCCCATGATGCAGAGCGCCTGACCGGTGGCGGCGACCAGGCGCATATCGTCCTGAATGATCAGATTTACACCCTGCGCATCACCCGCGCGGGCAAGCTGATCCTGACGAAATGACGATGCATGACCGCCAGATCGCAGGCGAGCCGACCGCATGGTTGCGCCAGTTGGAGGATCTGAACGCCTGCTGCGTGATTTATCTGCGCCTTTGGTGCGACGGCCCCGACGGGCGCGCCGCAGTGCGGCGCGATCTGGACAACGCGCTTGGTCCGCGCCGCGCCAGCACCGCGATCGAGGCGTTTGAAACACTGATCGCCCTGTTGTCACAGCACCAGCGGCGCAAGCTGATGCGGCACGCTGTAAGCTGCCCCTGTCTGGGGGCAGATGAGGCCTATTTCGCGCATTTCGTCGCCACCGCCGCCACCGGCGAGCGGGAAGACGCGCTTTGGATGGCCATGGTCCTTGTGCGCCCGGAAACGGCGATGCATCTGACGGCGGCGGCCAGCGCCTTTGGCCTGCGGATTGCGCAGATGCTGACGTCGCGCATCCCGCCGGTATTGCACTAAACCCGTCGGCGGGCGGTAACAGGGCCACCCCCCTGCGCGGCAATGCGCAGGGTCGCTGCCTCCAGCTGTTCATAGGCGGTGGCCATGTGATGCGCATTGGCGTGGATCAGCGTCGCCTCATCCACCATCATCGCGACATGGCCCTGCCAGAAGATCAGATCGCCACGCCGCGCAGTCCCGCTGAAATCCGTGCCAAGGCCCGTGCATTGCAGGTCGCTGTCGGCAGGGCTAGCGATGCCGCAAGCCTGCAAGGATGCCGCCACCAACCCGGAACAATCGATGCCGCGCGTGGAATTGCCGCCCCACAGATAGGGCACGCCGAAATGCAATTGCGCGACAGTCGCAGGGTCGGTGAAAGGCCGGTCCAACGGGCGCAGATGCTTTTTGGAGATAAACCCCAGCGTCGTTTCAAAAAACTTCGCCCTTTCGTCCAGCACCGTTACCCTTGCGCCAAAGGGCAGACATATGACATCGGCAGATTTGAAATCCTCTGCCAGATAGGCATGGGTCGCGGCGGTGCCGACCATATGGGTCGCCTCCCTGACCGGCCCCAGCCGGTCTGACGCGACATAACCGACGTAACCATCCGCCGCCTGCACAAAGGACCAGCCGGCGCGATCCTCGAACGTTGTGACGACCGCGCCCAGCAGCAATTGGCGGTCACGCGGCCCCGAAGGGGCTGCACACAGATCACTGACCGGGCGGGTCAGCATCATGGACAACCCGTCCAGATACCGCTCTGCCGTCACCTGCCCCGCCAGATGCATGGCAGCGACACGGCCATTGGCCGGGGTCAGGCGGCGGTCGGTCACAGTTTCAACAGCCGTGGCAAGGCGGCCAGCACGGCCCGCGCGCCCATGCCGACGCCACCTTTGGGGCGCGACGGTGCCGCGGATGGCTGCCAGCCGTAGATATCGAAATGGACATAGGGGCTTTGCACGAAACGGCGCAGGAACAGCGCCGCAGTGATACAGCCCGCCATCCCACCGCCGGGCGCATTGTCCAGATCGGCGATGCCCGGTTCGATCATCGCCTCGTATGGTTCGTGAAAGGGCAAGCGCCAGACCGGGTCGGCGACCTGCTGCGCTGCGTCGGAAATCGCCGCTGCGTGATCATCGTGGTCGGTGAAAAACGGTGCCAGATCCGGCCCCATCGCGACCCGCGCAGCCCCGGTCAGCGTCGCCATAGAGATGACAAGATCAGGATCTTCCTCATCCGCCAGCGCCAAAGCATCGGCCAGCACCAGCCGCCCTTCGGCATCGGTATTGTTGATCTCGACCGTCAGCCCCTTGCGCGAAGGCAGGATATCCTGCGGACGAAACGCATTGCCCGCGATGCTGTTTTCCACTGCCGGGATCAGCACCCGCAGGCGCAGGGGCAGACCCAGCGCCATGATCATCTGCGCCAGCCCGAGCACGGTGGCAGCACCGCCCATATCCTTTTTCATCAGACCCATCGACGCACCGGGTTTGATGTTCAGCCCGCCTGTATCGAAACAGACCCCCTTGCCGACAAGCGTCAATCGCGGCCCGCTGTCACCCCAGCGCATGTCGATCAGGCGCGGCGCGCGCGGGCTGGCGCGGCCCACCGCATGGATCAGCGGGAAATTGGCATCCGTCAGATCATCGCCCATTGTCACACTGATCGTCGCATTCTGCGCCTTTGCCAGATCGCGTGCGGCCTGTTCCAGCTCGTCCGGGCCCATATCCGACGCGGGCGTATTGATCAGATCGCGGGTCAGCGCCTCTGCCTGTGCGATGATCTGGATGCGCGCGGCGTCAATGCCATCGGGGGCGACCAAGGCAGCAATGGAATCGCCGGGTTTGCGATAGCGATCAAAGCTGTAGGCGGCCAGCAGCCACGCAAGGCTCGCCTCTTCAAGGTCAGCATCGGTCAGGCCGGATGCGATGCGATAAGCCCCCTTGGGCAATTGCCGCGCAACTGCCCCCAGGTGAAACCGCCCGCGCGCCCGGGTCTGCGCGGTGCCATAGCCCACCAAGACCTGCGCGATACCGCCTTGCGCATCGGGCAGCACCAGCACCTGCCCCAATGCGCCGGTGAAACCCTGCGTCCGCGCCCATTGCTGACCGATCAGGGGCAGTTCCGCGACAGCAGCCTCTGCCTGATCTTTTGCGACAATATGCACCGGGACGGCGGCGGGGTTGGGACCGGCAAAGGCGAGCGACATTCTTTTATCCTGACAAATCAATTCCGCGGCCAGACTAACCGGCCAGATCACCGCCGCAAGGGGCAGTTGGCCGCGCTAAAGGCCGCGGAAATCCCAAAGTTCTGCCACGGCAAGATCAAAGGCGCGTTCCAGCCGCCCGGTCGTCGCCGCCAGCGCGACCCGGTCCCCCGATTGCAGACATTGGCCCACATCGTCCGCCGCCAAAGCCAGACCCGTCAGCCCGATAGGCCCCGCGACCGATACGATCCGGCGCGCAGCCTTGACTGCGCGGTCGGGGTCCTCCGCGCCGTCCTGCAGAACATCCAGCCAATGGGCGATGCTTTCCAGGATGCGGCAAAGCATATCTTCCGCCGCGGCCGGTGTCCTGTCTTCAAAGGCACGCATCAGCACAGGGCGGTCAACCAGCAGTTTGTCGTGACATCGCAGGATGATCACGTCACAATCGGCAGGGCGGTGCGGCATATTAAGGGGTCGTGAATAATCCATGCCCCACCTCATAAACCGGCAAGGTTCTAGGAAGGTTGATGCCGTTGCAAGAAATCGCTCGAAATTTCCAAAAATGCGACGTATCCCGTGCCAACAGCGCAAGGACTGACGAATGCACAATGCCCGCCCGCTTCCGGCCTATCTGATTGACCGCTACAGAACGTGGAAATCCACTGTTTTTGAAGAAAACAGGACGATCTACGACGATCTTGCCACCAACGGGCAAAGGCCCCGGATCATGGTGGTATCCTGCTGTGACAGCCGATTGCATGTCTCATCCATCTTTGGGGCAGATGTGGGGGAATTGTTCATCCATCGCAATATCGCCAATCTGATCCCGGAATATGAACCCGACGGGCGGCACCACGGGACCTCGGCAGCGGTGGAATATGCGGTGCGCGCGCTGAAGGTGGAACATCTGATCGTGCTGGGTCATTCCGGCTGCGGCGGCATCGAAGGGTGCTACAACATGTGCGCCGGCCATGCACCCGAGCTTGAAGAACAGACAAGCTTTATCGGTCGCTGGCTCGACATCATCCGCCCCGGCTATGAAACCCTGCCCGAAGGCGATGACGCCACCCGCAAGACCGCGCTGGAAAAGGCGGCGATCCTGATTTCCATTCGCAACCTGATGACCTTTCCCTTCGTGCGCAGCGCGGTAGAAGATGGCAGCATCAGCCTGCATGGATTATGGAAGAATATCGGTGACGGCAGCCTTGAACATTATGATCCGGCGACGAATTTATTCGTCAGTGTGTAAAGGCCAGAGATGAGTGAAATCCTGTCCCTCGCCGGATCGAACCTGATCTCGCCCATCATTCTCAGCTTTGCGCTGGGGTTGCTGGCCGCACTCGCGCGGTCCGATCTGACCATCCCCGAGGCCGTGGCCAAGGGCATGTCGATCTATCTGCTGTTCGCCATCGGTTTCAAGGGCGGCGTCGCGGTCAGCGCGCATGGTATCGACCAGACGCTGGTTCTGGCCCTGATCGCGGGGCTGGTGTTGTCCTTTGCCCTGCCCTTGCTGGCCTTTGGCTTGCTGCGGGTGATGACGGGGCTGTCGCGGGTCGATGCGGCAGCCGTCGCGGCGCATTACGGGTCGATCAGTATCGTGACCTTCGTAGCGGCAACATCGGTGCTGCAAGGCCGGATGATCCCGTCCGAAGGCTATATGGTCGCCGTCGCCGCCGTGATGGAAGCGCCTGCGATCCTGTCCGCGCTCTGGCTTGTCGCGCGCGGTGGTGGCGGCGCGCGGATGGAACCCGACCTGATCCGTGAATTGCTGCTGAACGGGTCCATCGTGCTGCTGGTCGGCGCGTTCTTCATCGGCGCCTTGACCGGCGAACAGGGCATGGCAGAAATCAGCGCCTTCATCGTGGCTCCGTTCAAAGGGGTGTTGTGCCTGTTCCTGCTGGATATGGGCCTGATCGCGGGGCGCGGATTGCGGCAGTCCAAGGGCGTGCTGAGCTTCGGCGCTGTTGGTTTTGCCATCGCGATGCCGCTTGTCAGCGCCATCATCGGGCTGGGTGTCGGGCTGCTGATCGGGCTTTCGCTGGGCGGTATTGTGCTGATGATGGTGCTGTCAGCCTCTGCCAGCTATATCGCCGTGCCCGCCGCGATGCGCGTCGCCTTGCCAGAGGCGAACCCGGCGATTTATCTGACATTGTCGCTGGGCGTGACCTTTCCGTTCAACCTGACCTTGGGGATACCGATCTATCTGGCCATCGCCCAGACCGTCACAGGAGGCTGAGATGCAGACCCATATCGCCAAACGCGTCGAGATCGTGATTGAGGCCCCGTTGGAACGCCGCCTGACCGATGCGCTGACCAGCGCAGGTGTGACGGGATACACCGTGCTGCCCGTTCTGGGCGGTTCTGGTCGGTCGGGCCAATGGACCCGCGACGGTCAGGTGGGCCGTGCGGGTATGGTCAGCGTCGTCTGCCTGATCAGGCCGGAACGGCTGGACCCGCTGCTTGACGGTATCTTTGCGGTGGTGAAAAAACACATCGGCGTGGTCAGCGTCACCGATGCACAGGTGCTGCGGGCGGAAAGGTTCTGATCCGCGCAAGCGCAGGCGATCCTTCCTAACGCCCCCATCCGTCTGATTGCATTTCACGTAACCGGCTGGCCGTGCGTTCAAACTCGAACGTGCCTTCGCCTTCAAGATAGATCATCTCGGGGCTGGCCGCCGCCGAACAGATCAGGCGGACTTTGGCCTCGTAAAGCGCGTCGATCAGCGTGACAAAGCGTTTTGCCTCGTTGAAATTGCTGCGCGACAGGGCGGGGATATCTTCCAAGATCAGCACGCGGACCGCTTCGGCCAGTGCCAGATAATCGGCAGCCCCCAGCGGTTTGCCGCAAAGGTCATAGAATTTCGCCCGCGCCACGCCGTTGTGAAACCGAGGCAGCACCACCTCGCGGCCTTTGACATGCAGCACCAAGGCTTCGGACTGCCCATGGCTGAACCCCTGCCATATGTCATCTATCGCCGCACGGGATTCTGCATTGATCGGGGTGAAATAGCTGGGGCTGCCGGACAGCCGGTCCTGCCGGTAGTCGATCTCGCTGGCCAGTTCATGCACAACCAGCCGGTCCTGCAGCAAGGCGATGAAGGGCAGGAAATGCTGCCGGTTCAGGCCGTTCTTATATAGGTCAGCCGGCGGGCGGTTCGATGTCGTGACCACAACGACACCGGCCCCGATCAGGGCGGTAAACAGCCGCCCCACGATCATCGCATCGGTGATATCGCTGATCTGCATTTCGTCAAAGGCCAGAAATCGCACGCGGTCTGCCAGCTTTGCTGCGACAGGGGCGATGGCGTCATCGACACCTTGCTTGCGGGCAATCGCGATCTCGGCATGGACCCATTGCATGAAAGCGTGGAAATGCCAGCGTTCCTTGGGCGCATCGACAGCCGCATAAAGCATATCCATCAACATGGATTTACCGCGCCCGACACCGCCCCAAAGGTAAAGCCCTTTCACCGGTGGCGGTGCCTTGCGGAAAAAGCCGGTCTTGACCGGCACCGCCAGCGCCGCCCTGATCCGTTCCAGTTCGGGCAAGGCTGCCTGTTGCACCGGATCGGCCGTCAGTTTGCCAGCGGCAACTGCCGCTGCATATTGGTCTTGTAGCGTCATCACTTGCCTTGCCAGACGTCCAGAATATAGCGGCAGGTCATCAGGTCCAGATGCGCGCCGCCGCCATTCTTGAACAGGGTGATGTCATCGGCGCTGTCGCGGGTGAAATCGTTCAGCGCATAATAATCCGCGATCACGTCATCCGCGCTGATTGCACCGGTGCTGATCGGAATCTTCAGTTCGCCGATATGGTGCGTTGTCGTCTCGCGGCTATCGACGAAAATACGGGATTTCTGCAAAGCGGCATCATCCACCTCGCGCATGTCGGGGCGATAGGCACCGATCAGATCGACATGGGTGCCGGGTTGCAACCAGTCGCCCTTGATCAGCGGTGCGGTGGACATGGTGGCCGAGGTGACGATATCCGCAGCACGCACAGCCTGTTCCAGATCTTCGGCAATGTTGACATCAGGGTAATACGCCTTGAATTGTTCCGCCCCTTCAGCGGACCGATTCCACAATGTGAACCGCGCATCCGGGAACGCCGCAGCATAGGCCTGCCGCAACGATTGCCCCACGGTGCCTGCGCCCACGATCAGAATATTACGACTGTCAGGGCGCGCCAGCCTGCGCGCGGCCAGCAGGCTGTCACCGGCAGTTTTCCATTTTGTGACCAGATGAAAATCGACGATTGCCTCCAGCAGGCCATCCGTGGGTGAAAACAGATTGACCGCACCATTGACCGCCGGCTTGCCCACCGCCTTGTTGCCCGGAAAGATCGTGGCGCATTTCACCGCCAGCCCCAGCCCCGCGATCCATGCAGAGCGGTTCAACAGGGTGTTGTCCCCTTCATACAGAAACACATCGGCAACATCGGCCTTTGGCCCCGCATGACCCGCCGCCAAAGCATCGGTCAGATCAAGCCAGTCCAACATAGCGTCAGCTTCGGCAAAAGGGATCATCACACTCATTGCGCCTGCTCCTGTGTCAGCAGCCCTGCCGCGACGAGCCTGTCGGCCCAGCCTTGGGGCGCCTCGAACAGATGGGTCTGCCAGCCGCGGGCATTGGCGGCATTGATATTGTCGATCCGGTCATCGGTGAACAGCAGCGCGGTTGGATCAACGCCGCAATCATCCTCAACCATCTGGTAGATTTGCGCATCAGGTTTGATCATCCCCATATGGCCAGAGATATAGCGGCGGTCGAACTCCCCAAGGAAAGGATAGACCGGTTCGGCAATCTCGAACGTCTGGATGCCGAAGTTGGTCAGGGCGAAGACCGGTACGCCGTTTTTGCGCAAGGCGCGCAACAGGCGCACGGAATGGTCGATGGCGGGCGCGGCCATCTCGATCCAGCGGTCGTGCCACATCAGCACTTCGGCATGCCAGTCAGGGTTGGCGTCAGCGGCGGCATAGATCGTGTCACGGAAATTGCCGCCGCGATCCACGGCGTCATTGATGCCATGAAGGTCGATGGCGGAAAACATCGCTGTGCGCCGTTCCGCGCCGATCACGCTGTCGAAGAACCGTTCCGGTTGCCATTCAATCAGCACATTGCCGATGTCGAAAACGACGGCTTTGACCTCTGACATCATTCTTCCTTTTTCTATCGCCGCAGCGGACGGCGGATTTTGGCCGCAGGCCTTTGCCCTTCGCGCCAGACCATGAACAATCCTGCCGACAGGATCAACGCCATCCCCAGATAATCGCTAAGTCCGGGATATTCATCAAAAACCACCATGCCCCAGACCACCGCCATCGGCAGGGCGAGGTATTCAAAAGGGGCAACAAATGACGCCTCTGCCACGCGGTAGGCCTGGCTGATCAGGTAACCGGCAAAGGCGGTGCCAGCGCCGATCAACAGAAATACCGGCAGATCCGACAGCAAGGGCCATTCCCATGCACGCAACAGGAACGCCAAGGACGGGTCAGTCTGGTCGCCGAACTGGCCCCAGCCGACGGTCAGCCCCATCGCGGCGCAGACGATGATGAACATGATCTGGATGTAAAAGGCCATGGTCGCCGCTGATTCCGTCCCGCCAATCCGCCGGGTCAGGATATGCATACCTGCGTAACAAAAGGCGGAAACCAGCGGCAGAAGTGACGCCAGTTGAAATGCCTGTGTTCCCGGACGCACCATGATCAGGACACCGACAAAGCCAAGCCCGATGGCTAACCATCTGCGCGGGCCGACGGTTTCGCCCAGAAATAACACCGAAAAGCCGGTGATGACCAAGGGGCTGATGAAAAAGATCGCCACAGCCTCGGCCAATGGCATGGCGGCGAGACCCAGAAAGAAAGTCAGATTGGCGAAAACCACGAAGGACCCGCGCAACAGGTGCATTTTCAGTCGCTTGGTGCGGGCGATGGCAAAGCCGTCCGTCATCGGCGCGATGATCGCCAGAATGATCGCCAGCCCGATAAAGGACCGGATCAGCACGACCTGATGCAGCGCATAGCCATCGCTGAGCCATTTGATTGCAACATCATTGGCGGAAAAGAACACCACCGCCAGCACGGCGCAAACAGCACCAAGGGCTGTAGGCGTCAACGCCTTCATGCCTTTGCCGCCGCGCGCACCATGCGTTCCAACGCGTCGAGAAACCGTGCGCGGTCGGCCTTGCCGAACGGTTTGCCGCCGCCTTGCCGGAACGGGTCGGCAGCGCGCATGTCAGCCATCAGATCGCGAGTCGCCAGCACATTGCCGATATTGGCCTGCGTCAGCGGCTCGCCATTGTGTTTCAGCACCAGCGCGCCGTTTTCGATGCAGCGCGCGGCCAGGGGGATATCGCCGGTGATCACCACATCGCCCTTGGTCGCGCGGTCCGCGATCCAGATATCGGCGATATCTGGGCCGTCCGGCACCACCACGGTTTCGACCAAAGGATTGGGCGAGGGCCGGATGCCACCGTTCGAGACCACGAACATCTTCAACCCGTGACGGGTGCCGACGCGTTCCACCTCGGCTTTGACAGGACACGCGTCAGCATCGACGTAGATCATCTGTAAAGCGCCTGTGCATGGAAATCGACGTGGTCTTCCATGAAGGTCGCGATGAAGAAATAGGAATGATCATAGCCCTTTTGCAGGCGCAACACCCCGTCCTGCCGGCGCGCAGCCATCGCAGCGGCCAGATGCTCGGTGCCCAGCAGATCGCCAAACTGATCCGCCGTGCCGGTGTCGATCAGGACCGGGCCGTCGAACCCCTTGTTCTGCATCAGCAACGTCGCGTCATGTGGTGCCCATGTCGCTTCATCCGTCCCCAGATAGGCGGTGAACTGTTTGCGGCCCCAATCGCTCTGCGTCGGATGGCAGATCGGCGCAAAGGCCGACACGGACCGGAACCGCCCCGGCAGGCCCATCGCGAGGGTCAGCGCGCCATGCCCACCCATCGAATGGCCGGTGATGGCTTGGCGGTCCATATCCAGCGCGAAATTTGCCCCGATCAGGTCAGGCAGTTCGCGGCTGACATAATCCCACATCTGGAAATGTTTGGCCCAAGGGTCTTGCGTGGCGTTGACATAGAACCCTGCCCCCTGCCCCAGATCGAAGGCATCGTCATCGGCGACACCTTCCCCGCGGGGCGATGTGTCAGGGAGTACGACGGCGATGCCCTGTTCGGCGGCCCAGCCCTGCATGCCCGCCTTGATCATCGCGTTTTCATGCGTGCAGGTCAGGCCCGACAGGAACCACAGCACCGGGACCGGGCCATCTACGGCCTCTTCCGGCAGGAACAGGCCAAATGTCATCTCGACTCCGCAAGCGTCAGACGCGTGGCTATAGACCCCTTGTGTGCCGCCAAAGCAGCGGTTTTCTGCGATTGTCTTCATCTGTCTGTCCTATCCCATAAATCCGGTCACCCAGCCGATGACCAATGATAATGTCACCACGCTGCCCGCCGTTGACAGCAGGATCGAAGCGGAAACGCGCGCCGGTGCGACCCCGTAATGCTGCGCCAGAATGAACACATTGCCCGCAACCGGCAGGGCCGCGGCGGCGATCATGACACCGGCAGCGTAAGGGTCCACTGTAAACACCATAAGCGCCGCGATGGCCACCGCCGCCGGATGCAGGATCAGTTTGCAGAAGGTCAGCCAACCAGCAACGCCGACACGTTCAGCGGATTTATTCGCCAGTGACGCGCCGATGGCAAACAATGCCCCCGGCGTCGCCGCAGCGCCCAGCAGGATCATGAAATCATTGATGGGCACGGGCACAGTCAGCCCGAGACCCGACACCAGCAGCCCCAGCGTGATCGACACGATCATCGGGTTCTTGATCAACCCTTTCACCACGGTCAGCAGGATCAGCGGCGACATCCGCCCGTCGCGCGATCCAGTGATCAGGATCACGATCAGGCTGCCGAAAACGATCAGATCAACCGCCAGCACCAGCATGATCGGGCCGATGGCGGCTTCACCCAGCAAAAGCACCAGCATCGGTATACCCAGAAACCCGACATTGCCGATCACGGCGCATTGCGCCTCGACCGCGGCTTCGGTCATCGGGCGGTTGCGGCGCAGGGCGACCAGTGTGGCAAGGATGTAGATGACAGTCGTGCCCGCCAGATAGGCAAAGACGAATTGCCAATCGAGGATCGCATCCAGCGACAGATTGGCCGAAAACCGGAACAACATCGCGGACAGCGCAAAGTAAAAGACGAATTTGGTCAGATAGGCGGTCGCTTCGGCCGAAAAGAACTTGGTCCGGCCGGACCCGTAGCCAAGCGCGATCAGCATGAAAAAGGGCAGGGTTTTGAGGAATATTTCCCACATGCCGCTAGTCAAAGATCCGGCTGGCGCGCCCAAGCAACATGAAGGCGCGCGCCGTGCGGGTTTCAGCCAGCGCGCGCAGGTCTGTGTCGCTTGCCTCCGGCTCGAAGCCAACAAGGACCAGATCGAAGCGGCGCAGGAAATGATGCCCAGCGTCGCGGAACACTGCGTCCTCACGCATCCGGGCCGAAACAATCGCCAATGCTTCTTGTTCGCGCACAGCACCAACAGGCGCCATCGTGTGCCCCCGTTCGCCCTTGGCAAAACGCCGCCACAGATCGGCGTCCGGGGCCTCGGGACGCAGGTCATCCATATAAATGCCGTCCTGCGACAAAAGCGTCAGCACGTCCTGACTGGCCTGCACCAGATGCCGCGCTGTCCGGTCACGCAAGGCACGGCGCAGGGCGGCGAAACCTTCGGTGTCGTCTTCGTTATCAGGGAAATTCAGCGCACGGATCAGATCGGGGCTGTCCAGCGGCGGGCTGTCATCCTCGGGCGAAGGACCAAGCGCCAGCGCAGGCTGTTCGACCGGCAAAGCGCGTGCCTTGGGCGCAGAAGCAGGGACCGGGCGTGCGGCAGCGGGTTGTTGCGGCGCGGCGGGACGCGCCACCGCTTGTGTCTGCGGCGTGGGCGGGGGCTGGCGCAAACCATCCACAGCACGCTGCAGACGATAAATTTCCACCTCCAGCGCGCGCGCGCTTCGCGCGGCGACCAGTATGATCGCGCCCATGCCCACAGGCACGAACATGACCAGCACCATCACGACATGGCGCAACCCGCCCACCGCGTCACCGGACGGCAAAAGCCAGAACAGGACGGCAACGACAATAACCCAGAGAACAGACAGCACCATAGCGGCTGTTTCCGTCTGGGTCGGCCCTTGTGGCTGGTCGTTGATCGGCCTTTGCGCCATAGCTTCAGCGCTTTCTATTTATAGGTGATCTTCAAAATTTCATAGCTGCGCCCACCGCCGGGTGTCGCCACCTCGACGCTGTCGCCTTCGTCCTTGCCGATCAAGGCGCGCGACAGGGGCGATTTCATATTCAGCTTGCCCTTTTCGATATCCGCCTCGTATTCGCCGACGATCTGATAGGTCTTTTCCTCGTCGGTATCTTCATCGACCAACAGAACCGTCGCGCCAAATTTTATCGAACCGGACAGTTTGGACGGATCAATCACCTCGGCCAATGAAATCACACCTTCGAGTTCCTTCACGCGGCCTTCGATAAAGGACTGCTTTTCCTTGGCGGAATGGTATTCGGCGTTTTCCGACAGGTCGCCATGCTCGCGCGCTTCGGAAATCGCACGGATAATCGCCGGGCGTTCCACGCTTTTGAGATGCTTGAGTTCCGCATCCAGTTTGTCGAAACCCGCACGGGTCAGTGGGATCTTTTCCATCTAGCAAGCCCTCCGGGCCAAAATTATTCGTCCGACGTTCATAGCCTATCAGGGCAAGGCAAAGTCAAGGCCCACCGCGATCTCGTGTCGCGGCCTGCATTTTGACGCCGTGTCCTGATTGCTGCTGACCCTCCTATCAGGTAACTCTTGATGCAAGCGAATAAAAGGGGGACCCTGCCCCGATGTTTAAAGGATATGCCGATGACCGGGATTGAACGCGAAGCGATGGAATATGACGTGGTGATCGTGGGGGCCGGCCCTGCCGGTCTGTCCGCTGCGATCCGCCTCAAACAGCTTGACGCGGATCTGAGCGTGGTTGTCCTTGAAAAAGGGTCAGAGGTCGGCGCGCATATCCTGTCGGGCGCAGTGCTGGACCCTATCGGTCTGAACAAGCTGATCCCCGATTGGAAAGAAAAGGGCGCGCCTGTGAACGTGCCGGTCAAGGAAGACAATTTCTACATGCTGGGTGAAGCGGGCCAGATCCGCATCCCGAATTTCGCCATGCCGCCTCTGATGAACAATCACGGCAATTACATTGTGTCGATGGGCAACGTATGCCGCTGGATGGCCGAACAGGCCGAAGAACTGGGGGTCGAGATTTTCCCCGGCATGTCCTGTTCCGAAGTCGTCTATGGCGAGAATGGTGAGGTCAAAGGCGTCGTCGCCGGTGAATTCGGCAAGAACCCCGATGGCACGCAAGGCCCCAACTATGAACCCGGCATGGAATTGCACGGCAAATACGTGTTCCTGGGTGAGGGCGTGCGCGGATCGCTGTCCAAGCAGGTGATTGCGAAATATGCGCTGGATGCGAAATCCGACGTGCAGAAATACGGCCTCGGCATGAAGGAAATCTGGGAGATTGTTCCAGAAAAGCACCGGATCGGCACCGTGACCCATACGATGGGCTGGCCCCTGGACAGCAATGCGGGTGGCGGGTCCTTCATCTATCACCTTGATAACAATCAGGTCTATGTCGGGTTTGTGGTCCACCTGAATTACAAGAACCCGCATGTCTTTCCCTATATGGAATTCCAGCGCTTCAAACATCACCCGATGGTGGCGGAGCTGCTCAAAGGCGGCAAACGCGTGGCTTACGGCGCGCGCGCGATCAGTGAAGGCGGATTTCAGTCAATGCCGCAACTGGCCTTTCCGGGTGGCGCGCTGCTGGGCTGTGCCGCGGGCATGGTCAACGTGCCACGCATCAAAGGCAACCATAACGCGATGCTGTCCGGCATCGCGGCGGCAGACGCGGCGTGCGAGGCGATCAAGGCTGGCCGCAGCGGCGATGAACTCGCCGATTACAACGCCGCCGTGCGCAAGGGTGAGATTGGCCGAGATCTGAAAAAAGTCCGCAATGTCAAACCCTTGTGGTCGAAATACGGGTTGCTCGCTTCACTGGGGATCGGCGGTGCCGATATGTGGATGAACACGCTGGGGATCGGTATCCTTGGCACGCTCAAACATGGCAAATCCGATGCTTTGGCGACTGAACCTGCCGACAAGCACAAGGTAATCGATTACCCCAAACCCGATGGCAAATTGTCGTTCGACCGGCTGACCAACGTCGCCTTCAGCTTTACCAACCACGAAGAAAGCCAGCCGTCGCATCTGCGCCTGAAAGACCCCGATATTCCGGTGCAGGTCAATCTGCCGACATACGCGGGGCCGTCAGCGCGCTATTGCCCGGCGGGCGTCTATGAATTTGTCGGCACCGGCGAAGACACAAAGTTCCAGATCAATTTCCAGAACTGCGTGCATTGCAAGACCTGCGATATCAAGGATCCCAGCGAGAACATTGTCTGGACTGTCCCGCAGGGCGGTGACGGACCGAATTACCCCAATATGTAAGTCCGCAACAAGGCACCCAGACGGCTGATGCCGGCGTCAATTGTCGCCTCATCCGCCAGTGAAAAGCTCAGCCGGATCGTGTTGCCGCCCGATCCGTCCGCGTGAAATGCACGGCCCGGAACAAAGGCGACACGCGCGCTTTGCAGCGATTTCGCCAGCAGTTCCGCCCCGTCGATATGGGCAGGCAGGGTCAGCCAGACGAACATCCCGCCTTCGGGTCTGGTCCAGGTCACACCGGCAGGCATATGCTCGGCCAGCCGCGCCAGCATATGATCGCGCCGCGCGCGATAGGTCTGGCGCAGGGTCGCGACATGGCTGTCAAAGACAGTTTCTGCCACCCGCGCGATGGCGATCTGGTTAATGGTGGATGAATGCAGGTCGGCGGCCTGTTTCATCAACACCAATTGGCTAATCACAGGTTTCGCCGCGACAACCCAACCAACCCGCAGACCGGGTGCCAGCGTCTTGGAAAAACTGCCGCAATAAATCGTCCGGCAGGCATCAATATCGCCCTTGGCCGCGATTTCCAGCGCCAGGATCGGCGGAATCGCGTCGCCGTCATACCGTAGCGCCTGATAGGCCGCGTCTTCGATCACCGCGATATCCAGCGCATCGGCCAGCGCCAGCACGTTGTCGCGCCCTGCACGGTCAATGGTTTCGCCGGTCGGATTGGCAAAATCCACCGACATATAGGCGAATTTCACCGCGCCACCCTTGGCCGCCGCCGTTTCGGCATAATCGGCGGGCGCACGATTGCCATGCGTCTGCAGGCGGTCGTAATGCGGTTCATAAGCGTTGAACGCCCCCAGGGCACCCAGATAGGTAGGCCAGCCCACAAGCGCTGTATCGCCGGGCGACAGGAACAATTTACCCAGATAATCAAGGCCCTGCTGTGACCCGGACGTGATCAGGATATTGTCGATCCCGCAGGGCACGCCCAGCCCTATCATATGATCCACCAGCCAGCGGCGCAGCGGCGCGTAACCTTCGCTGACCGAATATTGCAGCGCGTCCTTGTGATCGTCCGAGGTAAAGATATCGGCATAGGCCCGCTGAAAAGCCTGTGTCGGGAACAGCTTGGGGTCAGGAATACCGCCCGCAAAGGAAATGATATCAGGCTGATCCAGCAATTTCAGCAATTCACGGATTTCGGATGCTTTCATCCGCGCGATCCGCGTCGCGAACACCTGGTCCCACTGCATGATGCAATCCTCCCCCATCTGGTCTGGGGGAAGATTGCGGGGATTTCAGTCTATGTCAACGATGCTGACATAAATCAGTTACCGGGGATGCGTGTCGGGCCCAGCGCGTTCAGACCCTTGAGGATATCGATCGCGTAGGCGAGCTGGTAATCATCCTCACGCAGTTGTGCTGCAGCCTCGGCGCGCGCGCGATCTTCTTCGATCTGGCGGGTTTCATCCTCCGACAAGCCGCTGTTCAAAGCTCCACGCAGATCAGCCTCCGACCGTGCCAAAGGCGGGGTATCGTCCTCTTCCTCCTCGACCGGCTGGCGGCGTGGCTGTTCGACGATGATATCCGGCGAAATCCCCAAGGCTTGGATCGACCGTCCCGATGGCGTGTAATAGCGAGAGGTCGTCAGGCGCATCGCCCCGTCCCCACGCAACGGCACCACCGTCTGAACCGAGCCTTTGCCGAACGAATTGGTCCCGATCACGATGCCCCGTCGATGATCCTGCAATGCGCCTGCGACAATCTCGGACGCCGACGCAGAGCCGCCATTGATCAACACGACAATCGGCTTGCCCTCGGCCAGATCACCGGGGGTCGCGTTGAACCGTTCCCCATCGGCAGGGTCGCGGCCACGGGTCGACGTAATCTCGCCCGCGTCCAGAAACGCATCAGAGACCATGATCGCCTGATTGAGCAGACCGCCGGGGTTGTTGCGCATATCCAGCACGATGCCGTCGATATTATCCAACCCGCCCGCCGCCTCGATCTGTTCAGCCATGCCGTCGCGCAGATTGGGGAAGGTCTGTTCATTGAAGGTCGATACCCGCAGCACCACCGCGTTCCCTTCGGTGCGCGTGCGCACGGCCGTCAGACGGATCGTGTCGCGGATGATGGACACGTCGAACGGCTCCACTTCATCTTCGCGGACCACGGTGATCACGATCTCGGACCCGACCGGCCCGCGCATCAGACCGACCGCATCATCCAGCGTCAGACCCATCACGCTTTCGCCATCGACAGCCGTGATGTAATCGCCGGTCATGATGCCCGCCGCATCCGCAGGCGTGCCATCCATGGGTGAAACGACCTTGACCCAGCCGTCTTCCTGCGTGACCTCGATACCCAATCCGCCGAATTCGCCTGACGTCTGCACGCGCATCGCTGCGGCGGCTTCGGCCGACAGATAGCTTGAATGCGGATCAAGCGATGTCAGCATCCCGTTGATCGCCGCCTCGATCAGGGCGCGGTCATCGACCTCTTCGACGTAACCGGCACGGATGCGTTCAAAGATATCGCCGAACAGGTCAAGCTGTTCATAAACGCTGGCATCGGATCGCTGGTCCTGCGCCAGAAGAGGACCCGCCACCTGGCTCGTCACCATCAAACCCAGCACGGCACCGCCTGTCACGGCCATCATCAGCTTTTTCATCGCATTTCCCAATCCTACTCCAGCGCAAACCACGCGTCCGGATTTACCGGACCTTGCCCGCCTCTGACTTCAAGATAAAGGGGTTGCGCGTCGTGACCCGCGCCAATCCCCGTATTGGCAATCAAATTAGCGTCATCAACGCCGACATCCCCCCCCATGAGACCAAGTGGCGCACCCGCCTCGATGATCTCACCCACGGTGCCAAAGGTTTCGGCCATCCCGGCCAGAACGAAAAGCACCTCCTCCGCCGGTTCCAGAATGATGACATTGCCGTAATCCAGCAACGGTCCCTGATACAGGATCGTCGCCCGCACAGGCGATGTGACCAGCGCGCGGGGTGCTGCGGCAATCGTGATGCCGGGCCGTCGCACACCGCCGGTGGAAATGAACCCATCGACAGGCAGAGGCAGGTTCGCGGCGGCCTCCAGCGTGGCATCCTCGGGCGCGCCGGTGCCTGCCAGTTGATTGGCGAGCTCTGCAAGCGTTTCTGCTGCGGCCACGCGCTCTGCCGTCTGTGCGGGGTCTTCGACAAAACGGCGCGGCACATCCTGACGTTCGGAAATGGCGCGCCCAAGGGTGGCCCGCGCCGTCTGGGCATGATCCAGACCATTGCGCAGCAGATCATTGGCAGCGATCCGCTGTTCACGGCTGGTCCGGACCGCGGCCAGTTCCTGCTGCAGGCTGATCGCCTCTTGCTGCAGGCCGGGCGTCAGATCGGCGATCATCATACCGGCGCGTACAGCGCCGACCGGCCCTTCGGGATTGGCCAGCAGAACCGGTTGCGGACTATGCCCGATGCTGGACAGAACCATCAGCAAGTCTGCGATCTCTGCCTGGCGTGCGGCCAGTGCCTCAGTCAGCTCTGCCTCGCGCGCGGTGATCTGGCGCAGGCTCTGGCGCATGGCGACAAGGCCGGTCTCATAGGCTTTCACCGTTTCGGTCAAGGCAGCCACCTGATCAGAGGCGCCTTCTGCCGCCGCAAGCTGCGCATTGGCCGCCAAAAGCTGGGCGGCGGCGTCATCAGGCCCTTGCTGGGCGGCAACGGGCAAGGCCAGAAAGATCAGAACGAAGAACAGCCTCATCGCGCAATCAACGTACGGCCAGTCATTTCGGGCGGCAGATCCAGCCCCATCAGATCCAGCACCGTCGGTGCCAGATCCGCCAGCCGGCCATCGCGCAGCCTGATGCCGTCCGGCCCACCCACCAGCGCCACGGGCACAGGGTTCAGCGTATGCGCCGTATGCGGCCCGCCCGTGGCAGGGTCGATCATCATTTCGCAATTGCCATGATCTGCCGTGACGATCATCACGCCACCTGCCGCTTGCAACGCGGCCAGCACCGCGCCAAGGCCACGGTCCACCGCCTCGCAGGCCTTGATCGCGGCGGCGATGTCACCAGTATGACCCACCATATCGGGATTGGCGTAATTGGCAACGATCAGGTCATAGCCCGCGCCGATGGCGTTCACGAACGCCTCTGTCACCTGTGCGGCGGACATCTCGGGCTGCAGATCATAGGTCGCGACCTTGGGCGATTGCGGCATATGGCGATCCTCGCCCGGATAGGCGACCTCGACCCCGCCATTGAGGAAAAAGGTGACATGCGGATATTTCTCGGTCTCGGCCAGACGGAACTGGCGCAACCCGTGTTTGGCAACCCATGCCCCCAATGTGTTCTGGATATCGCGCTTGGGGAAAACGATCTGAAACCAGTCATCATGGCGGTCGGAATAGGACACCATCCCCAGCAAGGCGGCCAGCTCTGGCTTGCGGCGGACGAAACCGTCGAAACCGGGATCCGCGATTGCCGCCAATATCTCGCGCGCACGGTCGGACCGGAAATTCAGGCAGAACACCCCATCCTCTGGTGCAAAACCCGCATAATCACCGATCACATGAGCGGGAATGAATTCATCGGTCTGCCCCAAAGCCCGCGCCGAAGCCACAGCGGCCAAAGGATCACTGGCAGGCACACCCTTCCCCTGCGCCATCGCGCGATAGGCGGTTTCCACGCGGTCCCAGCGATTGTCGCGGTCCATCGCGTAATACCGTCCGATCACCGTGACAATCCGCGCTGCTGGCGGCAGCTTCGCCATCAGATCGGCCATGAAATGCGCAGCAGAGGATGGGGCCACATCGCGCCCGTCGGTAATCGCATGGACCATCACCGGCACGCCAGCCTCCACCATAGCCTGCGCCGCAGCAACGATATGGGCCAAGTGCCCGTGCACACCACCATCCGATACGACGCCCATCAGATGGGCCACCCCGCCAGAGGCGCGCAGCGTCGCGATAAACCGCGCCAAGGCGGCATTGTCGAAAAACGACCCGTCCTCGATAGCCAGATCGATCTGCCCAAGGTCCATCGCTACCACGCGGCCCGCACCGATATTGGTATGGCCGACCTCGGAATTGCCCATCTGACCGGTGGGCAGACCCGCATCATTGCCATGGGTCAAAAGCTTTGCATGCGGGCCTTGCATGATCGCGTCGAAATTGGGTGTCGCGGCCAATTTGGGGGCATTTCCCGCCGGATCATCACGCAGACCCCAGCCATCAAGAATACATAAGACAACAGGCTTGGGTGCGGACATGGGACCTCCTATGGCTCTGGCCGCCTTTTAGCGCGGAACCGGGCCAAGGCCAAGCAACCCCCGGCTTCTTATTTCCGAAAATACTCCCCGCGCGGAGCGCATCAAACTCTGTGATACGGCCCACCGCCAAGGATCGAGGCTGCCCGATACAGCTGTTCAGCCAGCATCACCCGCACCAGCATATGCGGCCAGACCATCGCCCCGAAACTGAGCGACGCATCAGCATCCGCGCGCAAGGCCGGGTCAATCCCATCCGCGCCACCGATGACAAAAGCAACATCCTGTCGGCCCTGATCACGCCACGCCGCCAGCAGATCGGCGAATTGCGGCGATGACATCACCCGCCCGCGTTCATCCAATGTGCAGATCAAGGCACCATCCGGCACCGCGCGGCGCAGCAATACGGCCTCGGCAGCCATGCCGCCGCCTTTTTTATCCTCGACCTCGATCATCTGCGCGGGACCAAGCGCCAGCGCCCGCCCCGTGCGGTCGAACCGGGTAAGATAATCATCGTACAGGTCGCGCTCCGGGCCCTGCCGTAGCCGGCCCACAGCGCAAATCTGGACACGCATCAGCCGGCGGAAACTTTTCCGGGCTGCCACATTTTCTCAAGCTGATAGAACTCGCGCACTTCGGGGCGGAAGATATGGACGATGACATCGCCGGTATCGACCAGCACCCAATCGCCCGTGTCCTTGCCTTCGGTCTTGGAGATCAGGCCGAATTCCTGCTTGAGCCTGTCCTGCAGCTTTTCCGCCATGGCGCTGACCTGTCGGGTCGACCGACCGGATGCGATGACCATATAGTCACCCATTTCCGACTTGCCGCGCAGATTGATCTGCACGATGTCTTCGCCTTTGTCATCATCTAGGGATTGCAGAACGGACGCCAGAATAGATTCGCTATTGGCTGTTTTCAGAGCCTGCATGGCATGGGCTCCGGTGTTGGCTGACGTTTCAGCCGATATGGTAAGAGACAGTGCATTGTCCTCCTGAAAGGGCACCGACAAAGCCTCGGTGCGGGGCGTGATACTAAAATAGCAAGTGCGTGGTCATTTTTCAACAAATTGCACGCGAAAGAGTTCCAGTGCCGGATCGGCGCGCGGATTGCAATGGACGATCACGCGGTCGGGTCGATAAATGCCTTGCCATCGCGCTGGCCCAGCACCTGCGGCAGCGTGGTTATCGCCTTGGTCAAAGGCACGATGCCCGCCACATCGGTGATCCAGTCACCCGTCACGAAACGTTCCTGTATCGTCGCAAATGCCTGCGGGATACGCGCAGGATCGGTGTCTTTCATCCAGCGGGTCAGCCAGAACCCTTCGATCCGCTTGTTCTGAAAGATCATCTGGCCCATCTGCGACAGCTTTGGGGCCTCGGTCGACAGCTTCCCGTAATTGATCCAACGCGCGCCGTCCGGCATGGCGAAAAACATATCAGCGGTGAACTGATCGGCCACAGCATCCAGCAGGATGCGTGGCGCGTAATTTTTGAACGCGGCACGCGCCTGATCCAGCGGGTTGTTCCCGCTCGTCAAAATGACCTCTGCCGCGCCAAGCGCGCGCAAAGCCTCGGCCTGTTCGGCGCGCCGCGCGACGGCAATCGGTGCTATCTTGTGGTCGCGACCCAGGCCGATCAGAAACTTGCCCAGCTGCGATCCCGCAGCGTTCAGCACAAAACTGTCGGCCCCGCTTTGCTGCACAATATCGAACATCGCAATCGCAGTCAGCGGGTTCACCAATTGCCCCGCGGCATCCACCGGCGACAGATCTGCGCGGCATGGCACCAGACCGCTGACATCGGTCATCGCATATTGAGCCCAGGTGCCGGACGCGCTGGCAAAGAAACTGACGCGCTGCCCGACAAGCGGGGTATCCCCGGCGACGACTTCGCCCACAGCCTCGAACCCCGCGGGAATTCCACTTTTGCGCGGCTGGCCATATTCGCCCTTGATGAAATGGATGTCAGACGGGTTCACAGCGGCCAGTTGGACCTTGATCAGGGCCTGACCCTTACCGGGGGTCGGCACAGCTATGTCGCGGAGGGCGACAAAAGGGGTCAAATCATCGATATCGGGGCCGGTCTGGGTGCCGGCATAGCCGTCGTGCAATTGGACAAGGGCACGCATATGGGTGGGTATCGTCATAAATCAAAGCTCGCGAATACAGGGGCGTGGTCGCTGGGTTTTTCCCAGCCACGCACATGGCGCAACACACGCGAACCGTGGGCTGCCCCACTGATGTCGGGTGTCGCCCATATGTGATCAAGCCTGCGGCCCTTATCCGCCGCATCCCAATCTGGTGAACGGTAAGACCACCAACTGTAAAGATTGCCTGTCGGAATGTCCTGCCTTGTCACATCGACCCAAGCGCCTGCATCCATCACCTGCCCGAAATGGTCGACCTCGATCGGCGTATGGCTGACGACCTTCAGCAGCGCCTTGTGGTTCCAGACATCATCTTCACGCGGGGCGATGTTCAGGTCGCCGACAAGGATCGCCTTGTCCGGCCGCATCGCATGATAGGCGTCGCGCATATCGGTCAGGTAATCCAGCTTGTTGCCGAATTTCGCGTTGATATCTCGATCCGCGACATCGCCGCCCGCGGGCACATAATGGTTGTGGATCGTGACGCCATTTTTCAGCTTCGCCGCGACATGGCGGGCATGACCCAGACCCGCGTAATCCTCTGCCCCCGCTTCCGTCAGCGGGATTTTCGAAATGATGGCGACGCCGTTATACCCCTTTTGCCCGCGCGCGACCATGTGGGTATAGCCCATCGCCTGAAACTGCGCGACGGGGATCAGATCCACCGGACTTTTGCATTCCTGCAGGCACAGAATATCGGGCTGTTCATCACGAAGGAGTTGCAGCACCAGCTCTTCACGCAGGCGGACAGAATTGATGTTCCAGGTGGCAAGGGTAAAGGGCATGTCAGGCTTTCTTTTGTTGGTTCACAGAAGGGCGGCAGTGGGCGTGATATGGCCGGTAACCCGGCCATCCCAGTTCAGCACTGGCGGGGTCATGCGGGCCTTCGCAGCGGGATGATCCGCATGCAGCACGCCAAGTTTGACAAGGATCGCCGCCATCGCACATTCGCTGGCGCGGGTGGCACCATCGGTGATCTTCAGCGCCACGCCCAGCCGTTTTTCCGGGATGATCGCGATGAACACGCCTTCGGCGCCGGTTTTCACGGCAACTTTGCCGTCCATCGCGCGCATCAGATCGGTGCAGGCGCGGCCCTTGCCTGCCACCAGTTCGGGAAACGCCATCATCGCGCTGGTCAGCTTTTGCGCCGCCACACTACGGGTGTCGCCGCGATCCTGCGCCGAGGCAAAAAACGCCATCGCGCGCGCCAGACCATGCACCGTGCAAGCGTGGTTCGGCGCGGTGCAGCCATCGATGCCGAAACCGGGGCTGGTTTCCTGCGTGACATCCTCGAACGCTTCCTTGCAGGCAATCTGCACGGGATGGTCGATCTCGGTGTAATCCGGCCCGGCCTGCAGATGTTTCGTCAGCGTCAGAAAACCCGCATGTTTACCCGAACAATTGTTGTGGATGCGGCAAGGTTCCTGATGGGCGCGGATCATCGCCAGATACAGATCCTTGTCGCGCGACGCCTGCGGGCCGCAACGAAAATCATCATCGCCCAGCCCCAGATCGGCCAGCCAGTCACCCACCATGGACACATGCAGCGGCGCGCCTTCATGCGAAGCACAGGCAAGCGCAAGCTGTTCGGCGCGCAACCCCGCTGCGGCGCCGCTTTCCACCAGCGGAAGCGCCTGCAACATCTTGCACGACGACCGCGGATAGATCACCGCGCCCGGATCACCCCAGGCCTGAACAATCGCGCCATTGTGATCGCAGACAACCGCATGGCCCTGATGCAGGCTCTCGCACATGTCGCCGCGCCAAACTTCGACCAGATCAACGGGTTTTGCCATTTCGTGCCTTTCCGGGTTGTTTCCGTCACTGCGATACTCTGCCGAGCCGCATTTTCAGGGGTTTCCCCCAGATGCATTTTCTTGATAGCGTTACGCTTATCGCGTAGTAACTGTTCCTGCCAGTCCAAAGGGTGCCACAAGATGCGCCCACGACATGCCGGAACGTCCAGAGGCAAGGACAGCTTGGAGGCTGTAAGATGATCTTTAAGACGATGACGACCTGTGGATTTTTGTCCGCAATGATATTTGCCGGGGCCGCATCCGCCCAGAACCAAAGCGAAAACCGCGTCGCGGCGAATTCCGACTGGGCCGTATATGTCGAGGCGAGCCCACGCGAATGCTGGGCTGTGTCCGCCCCTGTCGAGACGATCAACACCCGTGATGGTGCCCCCGCCGATGTGAACCGTGGTGATATCCAGATGCTGATCTTCTACCGCCCCACCGAAAATATCGCCGGGCAAGTGATGTTTGCGGGCGGTTATCCATTCGCGCCCGGATCGACCGTGGCACTGACAATCGGCGGGACAAATTATGAATTGTTCACCGAAGGCAACTTTGCCTGGCCCGCGTCGCCGCAGGATGATGCCAGCATCATCGCTGCAATGAAACGCGGGGCGGATGCCACTGCCGTCGGACGATCCTCGCGCGGGACACAGACCAGCGATAAATTCAGCCTGATCGGCTTTACCGCCGCGGTGGATGAAGCTGCGAGCCGCTGCGCGGGGTGATCCCCTTGTGAAAAGGCTCTCCGCTCCGGGCGGGATATTTATACGCTGACAACGGGGCTGGTTTTCTTGTGGAAACCGGCCTCTTTGCTTATATGGCACAAAGACTCTGGCCAGAAAGACCCAACATGGACGTGCAAGCCCCGATCACGCAAGACGTGCTGACCATCCCGCGCAAGGTGCCGGACGGGTTGCCGAACCTTGTCGGCATGACCCGTGACCAGATGCGCGATGCGCTGATCGCCGCGGGCACGCCCGAAAAGCAGGCGAAAATGCGCGTCGGCCAGATCTGGCAATGGATCTATCATTGGGGCGTGCGCGATTTCGCATTGATGACCAATCTGGCCAAGGATTACCGCGCCATGCTGGCCGAAAACTTCGTCGTGGCCGTGCCAGAGGTTGTGACCCGTCAGGTCAGCGGCGACGGCACCCGCAAATATCTGGTTCGCATCGCAGGCGGTCATGAGGTCGAGGTGGTCTATATCCCCGAAACCGACCGTGGCACGCTGTGCATTTCTAGCCAGGTCGGTTGCACGCTGACCTGTTCGTTCTGCCATACCGGCACGCAGAAACTGGTCCGCAACCTGACCGCATCGGAAATTGTCGGTCAGGTCATGGTCGCGCGCGATGATCTGGGCGAATGGCCCGTGCAAGGTGCGCCCAAGGATGAAACCCGGCTTTTGTCCAATATCGTGCTGATGGGCATGGGCGAGCCTTTGTACAATTTCGAAAACGTCCGCGACGCGATGAAGATCGCGATGGACCCTGATGGTATCCAGTTGTCGCGCCGCCGGATCACCCTGTCGACCTCGGGCGTTGTGCCGGAGATCGCGCGCACCGCGCAGGAGATCGGTTGCCAACTGGCGATTTCCTTCCACGCCACCACGGATGAGGTGCGCGACAAACTGGTCCCGATCAACAAACGCTGGCCTCTGGCAGAATTGCTCGACGTGCTGCGCAGCTATCCCAAGGTCAGCAATTCGGAACGGATTACCTTTGAATATGTGATGCTGGACGGGGTGAATGACAGCGACGCGGACGCACGCCGCCTGATCAAGCTGATCGAAGGGATTCCGGCCAAGATCAACCTGATCCCGTTCAACGAATGGCCCGGCGCGCCCTATAAACGGTCGTCGAACAACCGCATCCGCGCCTTTGCCGATATCATCTACAAGGCAGGCTATGCCTCGCCGATCCGCACGCCGCGGGGCGAGGATATCATGGCCGCCTGCGGGCAGTTGAAATCCGCGACGGAACGCGCGCGCAAATCAAAGGCGCAGATCGCTCAGGAAGCCGGGCTGTAGTTTTTCGTTTCCGGCTAACCTGTTCTTCATCATTGTATGGTGAAATGGGCGCATGAAACACATCACTCTTGGCCTGCCACCCGAAATCATGGACGCCCTGCAGCATCTGGGTGGCCGCAATGATGCAGAAATCCACCGCATCGTCTGCGACGCCCTGCGCAGCGACTTTCAACGCCGCGCGCAAAAGGCGCGACATCGAAAAACCACGATCCCGCCGCCAGCCTATGACAGCGACGGGATCGTGCAGACGGTCTAGACTAGCAGCGCGCGCGCCTCATCCGGTGACAGCGACGCGGGTCTTTCGCAGGTGGTGGTCAGATCGATGAACCGCCGCTGTTCGCCCGCATGCAGGATCGCGGTCATCACATCGACCGCATGGACCGCCAGATCGATGTTACACCGATGTTCGCGGCCTTCGGCGATGGCAGCGGCCATGTCTGCCAAACCCGCGCAGCGGTAATTTGCCCGCTCGTCCTGATTGGCCAGACCAAAGGGATGATCCCATTCCGGCAAAGCCGTGATCGTCTTGTCCAGCCCGCCAATCTCGACCGTGCCGCCGAAAAAATTGGGATCGGGGATGAACAACGAACCGGTTTCGCCGTATAGTTCCATATTCGCATGCCGATGCGCGCAGATGTCCCAGCTTGCGCCCAATGTCACCGTCGCACCATTGGCGAATTCCAGCAAAGCATGGATATTGGTCGGTGTTGCGACCGGCACCGTTTCACCCAGTCGCGCGCCACTGCCGATGATCCTGTCCGCATAGGTCGCGGTGGCAAGGGCGGCGACCGATTTCACCGGCCCGATCAACTGGATCAGGTTGGTGACGTAATAGGGGCCGATATCCAGCACCGGGCCAGCGCCGGGTTGGAAAAAGAAATCAGGGTTGGGATGCCAGGATTCCATCCCGCGCGACATCACGTGGCAGGTGCCGCCGATGATCCGCCCCACATCGCCCGCGTCAATCGCCGCGCGCGCCTGTTGGTGTGCACCGCCCAGAAAGGTGTCGGGCGCAGACCCGATGCGCAGGTTCTTTGCCGCCGCGAGATTGCGCAATTCCTCACCCTCGGCCAGCGTCAGGACCAGCGGTTTTTCGGAATAGGCGTGTTTGCCCGCTTCCAATATCTGCTTTGTCACCGCGAAATGCACCGCCGGGATGGTCAGGTTGACCACCACGTCGATGTCGGGCGCGCGCAGCAGATCCTCCACCGTTTCGGCACGCACGGCGAATTCAGCCGCCCGCGCGCGCGCCGCGTCCATGTTGATGTCGGCCACAGCCACCAGCCGCAATGCTTTGAACAAAGGGGCCAGTTTAAGATATGCCGTGGAAATATTGCCGCATCCGATGATGCCGACGCCAAGTTGTGTCATGTTTCGGTCCTTAGAAAGATTGCACAGCGGCTAGGCTGCGGCGGGCAAAGCGCATGTCGTCGCTGGGGTTGTCGTGTTCGACGACATAGTGATCGACGCTGGCCTGCTGCAGCGCGCTGTGGATCGCCGCCCAGTCCTGAATCCCGTGACCGACATCGGCCCAGCCGTCCTCTTCCACGGCGGTGCCGTCGGGGGCGATATCCTTGACATGCACAGCCGTCAGGCGGCCTGCGTATTTCTTGATCCATGCCAGCGGATCATGGCCCGCCACGCGGACCCAGCCCAGATCAAGTTCCAGCATCAGATCGGGGGACGCATCTGCAATCAGGTCCAGCGGCATGTCGCCTTCGGGGGTCGCGTCAAATTCAAACGCATGGTTGTGCCAGCCAAAGACCAGCCCCGCGTCCTGCACAGGCTTGCCCGCCTCCGTCAGGCGCTTGCCGAAGGCCGCCCAGCCCGCGCTGTCGGACGGGCGGTGCTCTGGCATCAGAAACGGGATGATCATCTTGCCGATGCCTAACGCCTTGGCGGTGGCAATGGCGCCAGCGGCATCCTTTTCCAGCATATCAAGGGCGAAATGGCAGCTCGGCATCGCCAGGTCGTTGGCCTCCAATGCGGATTTCAGTCCATCCGCATCGGCCAGCAATCCGCCGAAACCTTCGACGTCCCGGTAGCCCAGTTCGGACAATTTGCGCAAAGTGTCATCCAAAGGCGGGAAGTTGCGCGAGCAATAAAGTTGATAGGCGATACGTGGCATGTCGTTTCCTTTTCTTGGTCAGGCATAGGTCGCGCTGTGCAGATCGCGCAGCGTGAAATTGGGGCTTTGGCCGGGATCGGCGGGGGTAAAGGTCAGGTTCCGCGCGTCGCCCGGCAACAGGTGAAAGGCGTTGGCAGACCAGCGGCCCGGGACATCCGCCTCCACCGCGACGAACAGGGCAAGGGTTTGCGCCGTCACGGTGACCGACAGCCCGTCAACCTGGATCGACAGACCAGCGGGTTGCAGATCATAGCTTTTGAACGGTTTCGGCGCGTGAATATCGGCACCCGTCGCGCCTTGCGCGCTCTTCCAGCGAAAGGCGATCATTTCATCAGGGGCAAGATCGGCCAGCGGGATGTCCAGCATATCCACCGCATCCGCATGCAGCGTCACACCCGCCATCCCGATATCGCGCAGACTGCCATCAGCGCGCAGCGCCTGTGCGGTGACCTGCACGACCTGCGGCATCGGCATATCGTTGATGCCGCGCAGCACGAGCCGGTCACCAACAGGCACCGCTGTTACCAGCACCGGCGCATAGAAATCCCGCGCCATATGATGCAGCAATTTCCAGTCGCCGCCATGATCCAGCGAGGCCCAGGAACAGACCGGCCAGGTATCGTTCAACTGCCAGATCAGCGTGCCCATGCAATGCGGTTTCAGGCTGCGCCAATGGGTGACAGCGGTCTTGATCGCCAAGCCTTGCTGGATCTGCGACAGATAGACGAAATCATCGAAATGTTTGGGCCAGCGGAAATATCGAAACATGGTTTCCGCAATCCGCGCATTGCCGCCTGCGTTCTTTTGATGGCTTTCCAGCACCGGCGCGGCGATGTTCTGGTCCTGCGGCCCAGCAAAGCGGTTGATCGCATTCATCGACGGATAGCTTTGAAATCCGAATTCCGAACAGAAACGTGGGGCGATATCGCGGTAGTGGTCAAAGTCGCGCCCTTCGTGCCAGACCGACCAGAAATGCATGTCGCCCGATCCGTCATCATGCCAGGCATCGCCGAAATTCATCGGCCCCGGCGAGGGCGACGACGGCCACCAGATCGCGTCCGGGTCGGTGGCTTTCAGCGCGGTTTCTATCGCACGGTTCAGCCGGTCGTAATTCACCAGATAACGGTCACGGTCCTTGCGGCTAACCTCGTACCAGTTCAGCGCGCCGATCAATTCATTATCGCCACACCACAGCGCCAGACAGGCGTGATGCTGGATGCGGGTGACGTTTTCGGCCACTTCCGCAGTGACCTCTGCCAGAAATGCGGGGGTCGAGGGGTAGAGATTGCAGGCAAACATGAAATCCTGCCAGACCAGCAGCCCCAGCTCGTCGCAGGCATCATAGAAACTGTCCCGCTCGTACCGGCCCCCGCCCCAGACGCGGATCATGTTCATATTGGCGTCCACGGCGGATTGCAGCAGGTCGCGGGTTTTGGCGTCGCTGATCTGGCCCGGCAGCGCATCGGCGGGAATCCAGTTCGCGCCTTTGCAAAAGATATCCCGCCCGTTGACGCGGAACTTGAACCCAAGGCCCGCATCGTCCGGCGTTGTCACCAGCTCCATCTGACGCAGACCGATCCGGCGCTGCGCCGTCGCCGAGCCAGCCGTGATCGTCAGGTCATAAAGCGGCTGATCCCCCTGCCCTGCGGGCCACCACAGATCAGGGTTCTGGATCGTGACACGCAGGCGGGCAATACTGTCGGTGCTGGGCGCAGTCACGCTTTGCCCGGCGATCATGGCGGTGACATCGCCGTTGTGGCGGCTGGTTATGACCGTCACATCCAGCGACACCGCGCCGTCCTGATGGTCCTGCGCCACCATGATGCTATCGACCCGCGCAGCTTGCGCTTGCTCCACCTGCATCGTGCCGTAAATCCCGAACGGGGCCAGTGCAATGTTCCAGTCCCAACCGAAGTCACAGGCAGGTTTGCGCAGCATGTTGCCATTGGGGATCGGACAATTGTCGGGGTGGTGCGGGACCTCGAACGGCAAAGCAGCCTGTTTTGCCGCACCTGCCACGACAGGGGAATGAAAGGTCACGCTGATCCTGTTGCGCCCGACCTGCGCCACCCCCGCCAAAGCCACACGATAGGTGCGGAATGCGTTTTCAGCCTCCAACACCAGCTGATCATTCACACGCACCGTCGCGACGCAATCCAGTTCCGACAGGACCAGATCGACATCCGCGCTATCCAGATCAAATTCACGCACAGCATGCCAGTCACGCTCACAAATCCAGCGCAGATCATATTCGTTGCGCCCCCAATAGGGATCAGCAATCAGCCCTGCCGCGTACAACGCGCTGATCCCGTCCGTGGGCATCTGCATGGTGCAGCGATAGGTGCCGCTGTCATCGGACAGCGACCATGCACCGGCAAGATCGATGGACATTACAAACGATCCTCGGTCTTTTTGTCGAAGATGGATGCGCGCGACGGATCAATCCCGATGGGCAGCAGATCGCCCGGATTGACGCGCGCCTGCCCATCCATGCGGATGCGGAAAGCATGGCCGTTCAGCTTGGCATAGACCAATGTGTCGGACCCCATCGGTTCGACCAAGTCGACATCGGCGGTGAATTGCAACGGCGCGTTCTGTGCCAGCTCGCCGGTCACGACATGTTCCGGCCTGATCCCGATCACCGCGTCGCAATCAGCGACCGTAGCGGTCAGGAAGTCATAGCCCACCATCGGCATGACCATGTCATCGACCTTGAACTGGCCCGATTCAAATCGTCCTTCAAGGAAATTCATCGACGGGCTGCCGATGAAATCCGCAACATAAAGGTTGCGCGGACGGTTATAAATCTCGTCCGGGCTGCCCAGTTGCATGATCTTGCCGCCTTTCATGACGGCGATCCGGTCGGCCAGGGTCATCGCCTCGATCTGGTCGTGGGTGACGTAGATCATCGTGTTCTGCAACTGGTTGTGCAGACGCTTTAGCTCGACCCGCAGGTCGACACGCAGCTTGGCGTCAAGGTTGGACAGCGGTTCATCGAACAAGAACACATCGACATCGCGCACCAGCGCCCGGCCAATCGCGACACGCTGGCGCTGACCACCCGACAAGGCCCCCGGTTTGCGGTCCAACAATGGCTGGATCTGCAGGATATCGGCGGCGCGGTTCACCCGCTTTTCGATCTCCGCCTTGGGAAGGCGGGCGTTTTTCAACCCGAACGACAGGTTCCCCCGCACCGTCATCTGCGGATAAAGCGCGTAGGATTGAAACACCATCCCGATCCCGCGTTCCGACGGTTCGGCCCATGTCACATTGCGGCCCTTGATGAAGATCTGGCCATCGGTGACCTCCAGCAGCCCCGCGATACAGTTCAGCAAGGTGGATTTGCCGCAGCCGGACGAGCCGAGAAGGACCAGAAATTCGCCTTCATGCACATCAAGGTCAAGGTTTTGCAGGACTTTGACCGCCCCGAAAGCAAGGTCGAGTTGTTTGATTTGAACAGAATAGGTCATGGATCAGCCTTTGACTGCGCCGGCGGCGATGCCGCGGACAAAAAGTTTGCCAGAGGCAAAGTAGATGATGAGTGGCACCAGCCCGGTAAGCAGGGTCGCCGC
>NZ_JBKBQY010000017.1:0-43472 GCF_046292185.1 Yoonia sp. | reverse complement strand
CAAGTGCAGCGCAATTGAATGAAATCCTTGCCAAACGCCATGCGGCTGCCGCAATACGGCCATCTGACCGGCACGCCTGTCAGCGACCCTTTAGACATCGACAAGGCCGATCCTGGGGGGGGATGGAAGATGTCAATATTCACGCCGATCCGCCATCTGACGACGCCAGATGACGCGGGTCATTCGCGGATCACGGATTTGCAGATCATCTGCACAGGTGGGGTGGATGTGCTTTTCAGCATCACCCGCCATGACGGAAGGCTGCAAAGCTGGGATATCGCCGGTCCCGCGATCACCAGCGGTGCCATGCTGGCGCTTGAGGGGGGCGATCTGCCGGGCGGGACCGGGTCCATCGTCACGCTGACGGGTGCGGGCGGTCTGTCGCTGCTGATCGGGGGCGGCGCGGATGGCGCATATCAGCAGGTGGGCCTGATCAACGGGCAATTTCAGGTGCTGGAAACGCTGCCGGTCCTTGCCGGATTTCAGCACGGGCTGGCTGTCGCGCAAGCGGATGGCGGGCAGATCGTCTATGGTGGCATGGCTGGCACCGCTGGCATCGCGGCGCTGCAGTTCGACGTGAATGGCACCTTTGCCGGGCAGGCAGACCAGATCGCAACCAACGGACCGGTCGCTGCGATCACGATGGCGGGCAGCTATATCGTCACGGCAGAACAGGTGAGCGACAGATTGACCCTTTGGCAGACCGAACCCGGCGGCGGGTTGGCGCAAACCGCAACACTGTCGCCCGAGGACAACCTGTGGATCGCGGCACCCACGGCGCTGGGCACGGCGGTGGTGGACGGGATCACTTATCTCGTGCTGGCCGCCGCGGGCAGCAACAGCCTGAGCGTGATCGAGATCGGGCCGCTGGGCGATCTGATCATCCGCGACCATCTGCTGGATACAAGCCACACCCGCTTTGGCGGGGTGACGGCGTTGGATATCGTGACCGAAGGCGGGCGCAGCTATGTGATTGCGGGCGGGGCGGATGACGGGATATCTGTCTTTACCCTGCTGCCGGGCGGGCAATTGGTGGCGCTTGCGCATATCGCGGATACCACTAGCATCGGGCTGGACAATGTCAGCACCATCGCGGCGCGCGGGCGCGGTGGCGGGTTGGATATCTTTGTCGCCAGCAGCAGCGAACCGGGCGTCACCCAGGTGCGGCTGGACACCGTCCCTGCGGGCGAGACGCGGATCGCGGATCAGGCGGGCGGCGGTTTGGCAGGCACCGGCGACAATGATATTCTGCTGGGCGGCGCAGGCGATGATGTGATCATGGCCGGAAACGGCGATGATATCCTGCGCGACGGGGCCGGATCGGATGTGATGACCGGCGGGGCGGGCGCGGACTTGTTCATCCTGTCCCTCGACGGCGTATTGGATATCATCACCGATTTCACGCTGGGCGAGGATCGGCTGGACCTGTCGCTTTGGCCGATGTTGCGCGACATCAGCCAGCTGACCATGAGCATGACCGCGACGGGGATGCGGATTCAATATGGTGACGAGGATCTGATCATTCACAGCGCCGATGGCGCGCCGATAGATTACCGGCTGCTGACCAATGCGGATGTGCTGGGCGGCGGGTCGCGCCTGCCCGAAGTACTGACGCCGGGTTTTGCAGGCCCAGACAGACCGCCGCCTGATCTGACGGGCGCTGACGCACCGCCTGCCGCCGATCCGGGCGGGCCCTATTCGCTGCTGAGCGGATATCGCGCGCTTACCAGCGGCAATATCACCGACCTGCGCAGCGTCTTGCAGGGCCAACCGGCGCAGGATGGTGCGGTGGTCGTCGGGTCCGGTGCCGCGGGTCCGCTGATCGGGCGGGCCGCTGAAAACGCGCTGATCGCGGGAAATCGCGGCGATACGTTGATCGGCAACGGCGGCGATGACCTGTTGATCGGACGCGGCGGGAATGACGTGCTGATCGGGGGTGACGGGGCGGATATCCTGATCGGCGGCGGGGGCGATGATGATCTGCGCGCTGGTGACGGCAATGACCTGCTGATCGGCGGCGACGGCGACGACCGGCTAGCCGGGGGGCGCGGCAATGATGTGCTGATCGGTGGGGCGGGGGCGGATACGTTTTTTTTCAGTCAGGGCGAGGATCAGATCCTTGATTTCGACCAGGGGATTGACCGGATCATTCTGGATGCGCGGCTGTGGACCGGGCTGACATCGGCTGCGGATCTGTTGCTGGTGCATGGCCAGTGGGAAAACGACCGCGCCATAATCGACTTTGGCGCGGGCGATATCCTTTGGATCAATGGCGTCACCGATTTCGCGGCATTCGCCGATGATATTTCCCTGTTCTAGGCCTAGTTCGCGATGGATTGCAGCGTTGTCGCCACGCGGACCGCGGTCAGGGCAACACCCAGCGGGCTTTCGGTGCCATAGACAAGGTCGCCATCCTGGATCAGAAATTTGCCTGCCGAAAACAGCCCATCCGCCGTGGTCAGGTCAATCGTAAAGACGATCCGTTCCTGTGGCGGGCCAGAGACGCCGTCGCGGACTTCGGCAAAGTCGTATTCACGCAGGATCAGCACGCCCTTGGGGTTGGCCGAGGCAGCGGACACGCCGCCGATCAGGGCCATCGCCTCTAGTGCGGTCAGGTCGCCTGAGGGGAAATCGAACTGCGACTGTGACCCGGTCGCCCCCAGCGCCAGAAACTTGCGATCATCCGACACGACGCGCAGCCGGTCGCCACCCTGCACGGCGACATCAAGCTGTGGCTGTTCCAGCAGGCGTGTCAGCGACACGCCGTAAACCTGTCCGCTGCGCGTCAGCCGCACCTGCGGGTTCACGAATGCCGGATTGGCCCCGCCCGCCAGCGACAACAGGTCGAGCACGCGGAAATTACGGTCGGGAAGCTGGTAAACGCCCACACCTCCCACACCGTCGGTGATGGTTGCGGAATTGCTGCGTCCGGCCTCGACCACCAGTTGCACCTGCGCAGAGGGGATCGTGCGCACCAGTTCTTCTTCGATCCGGGCGCGCGCCGATTCGGGCGACATGCCCGCGATCCGCATTTCCCCGATATAGGGCACAAAGATACGGCCATCGGACCCGACGCTGGTTTGTTGCAAGGGGGTCGCGCGTTGCCCGGTCCCCGCGAGGAGCGAGTTTTCTTCGGCATCCCAGATGGTGAGCTGCACGGTATCGCCCGGCGCGATCAGCAGTGACGCAGGCTGTGCGACGGCATTAAACCACGCGAATTGCTGCACATTCCGGTTGGGCCAGCTGCGCAGCATCGGCAAGGTGGCACGCGTCACGGGATAAACGGCAAAATCATAGACGGGTGTTTCACCCTCTGCCGCAGTATTGGCATTGGCGGCGGCCAGTACTTCCGACTGGAAACCGGCACCGCGCGGCAAACCACATCCGGCCAGCGCTAGACAGGCCACCAAGGCCACAATTTTGTTCACCATCACACTGCTCAACCCTTGCGCTCAAACGTTTTGTTTTGATCGCAGTAAGGCTGAACCGGCTGTGCAGAGCAACTGCGCAAAAAACTTATCATAAGCAACGTGGTGTGGCCGCAACATAATGTGGTTCACAGGCCGGGGACCGCGTCAGAAATCTATGGCGATGCCCTTTTTCTCCCAATCGCCGTATCGCACGGGTTCAGGCCCGTCGCGCCCACCCAATTCGCGCGGCAGATCGGGTTTGGCGATCTTGCGCCGCGCTTCTGCCTCGGCCAAGGCGCGTTTGGCGGCGGGGGGCAGGTCGGCGGGGTGATCATCGCTCATGGCGCTCTCCTTGTCGGCGGTCATGGATTCATATACGCCGCTGGGACCCAGCTTCAAGAGTGACCCCATGGACCAAACCGGCTTGCTGCCGCGCCGCAGCGCCCATCATCTGCTGATGCAGATCACGACCGAGGGCCGCCTGATGCCCGAATTGATCGCAGGCGGTGCGCTGGCGCAGCTTGCGCCGGATGATCGCGCCCGCGCGCAGCGGCTGGCGACGGATGCGTTGCGCGGGCTGGACCGCGCCGACCGGATGCTGAAACCATATCTGAAAAAACCCCCCACCGATCATGTGATGAACGCGCTGCGGCTGGGCGTGATCGAACTGGTGCAGGGCGAGGCTGCGCATGGCGTGGTCAATGCCTATGTCGAGCTTGTCGCCCGCCACAAGCGCAGCCAGACGATGAAGGGCCTGACCAATGCCGTGCTGCGCCGGATCGCCGATGAAGGGCCCGACGCCTGGGCGAAACGCGCCGTGCCATTGACACCCGGTTGGCTGCGCCAGCCGCTGGTCGCCGCCTGGGGGCGCGACGCGGTGACGGGGATGGAGGCCGCGCATTTCGCCGGTGCACCGCTGGATCTGACCGCAAAGGGTGATCCGCAGGCGCTGGCTGATGCGCTGGGCGGTGTGGTGCTGCCGACCGGATCGGTCCGTCTGGCGCAGGCGGGGCAGGTGTCCGGCCTGCCGGGGTATGATGCCGGGGGCTGGTGGGTGCAGGATGCCGCGGCCGCCGTGCCGGTCAAACTGCTGGGCGATGTTGCCGGGCTGCGTGTGCTGGATCTTTGCGCCGCGCCGGGGGGCAAGACCCTGCAACTGGCCGCTGGCGGGGCCGATGTCACCGCCGTTGATCTGTCGGAAAAGCGGATGGTCAAGCTGGGCGAGAATCTGGCCCGCACCGGGCTGACCGCCCGGACTGTCGTCAGCGATGCGTTTGACTATACGCAGGGGGGCTTTGATGCGGTCCTGCTGGATGCGCCCTGTTCGGCGACCGGCACGATCAGGCGGCACCCGGATCTGCCTTATGCCAAGGACGGGTCCGACTTCGGCGCGCTGATCGCGCAGCAAGAGGCGCTGATTGACCATGCCCTGACGCTGCTGCGCCCCGGCGGGCGGCTGGTCTATTGCACCTGTTCGCTGCTGCCCGACGAAGGCGAGGTGCAGGTAGAAGAGGCTTTGGCCCGCCATAAATGGCTGAAAATCACCCCTGTCACCCTGTCCGGCCTTGATCCCGCATGGGCCACCGACGAAGGCGGTCTGCGCCTGCGCCCGGATCACTGGGCTGAGCTGGGTGGCATGGATGGGTTCTATATCGCCGTTCTGACAAAGGCCGCGTGACAGCACCGGATTGCTTTTCTATGGTCTGCCGGAATCCGGGCAGCCCGCCCACAACCCCAAGGCCGCAGCCAATGGCACAATCCACCACATGGCGGGACCGACTGGCCGCCTATCTTGATCGTCACCATGCGCGCCGCGCGGGGCGCGCCAGAGTGACGACCGCGTTTACCATGCCGCCAGAGCCGCGGCGCATCGGGCTGGTGGTCAAGGGGCAGCAATTGATCGCGGGAGAGTTCCTGTTTTCCGGGCGGCGGTTCAGCCACCCTGCCCTGTCGGTCTGGGATATCGCCCCCAATGATGCCGTCATCGCCGCAACGGCGCATGGCTGCGACTGGCTGGATGATCTGGCAGCCCTTGGCACCGAACCCGCGCGTGCAAGGGCGCAGGGTTGGGTCTTTGACTGGATCAAGCGTTATGGCGCGGGCGATGGCCCCGGCTGGCAGGCCCGGATCACCGCGAAGCGGCTGGGCGCATGGATCAGCCATAGCGATTTTCTGCTGCGCGGGCAGGATAAGCGGACGGTCGACGCTTTCATGCAGAGCCTTGCGCGGCAGGCGCGTTTCCTTGGTCGGCGCTGGCAGCGCGGCGGGGATGACATCGCGACGCTCACAGGGGTGATCCATGCGGGGTTGATGCTGGATGGCATGGCCGCGCCGGTCGATGGGGCGGTCAAGGCCCTGGCCGTGGCCTGTCAGAGCCAGATTGATGCGACAGGCGGTATCCCCACGCGCAATCCCGCGACCTTGCTGGCGATTCTGGGCGATCTGACGACCAGCCAGCAGATGCTGACCGCCGCAGGGCGCCCGGTGCCAGCGCGGATATCGGACACGATCGCGCGCATCGTGCCTGTCCTGCGCGGGTTGCGCCATGTAGATGGTGGCCTCGCGCGGTTTCATGGCGGCGGGCGCGGTGGGGATGGCCAGTTGGACGCGGCGCTGGCCGCATCCGGGGTCAAGACCCCGGCCACGCATGTGACACCGATGGGCTATGCCAGACTGATCGCCGCGCGCAGCAGCGTGATCGTCGATGCCGCAGCGCCGCCGATGGGTGTGGCATCCGTCGATGCCCATGCCAGCACCCTGGGGCTGGAACTGACATCGGGCCGGCGGCCGCTGATCGTGAATTGCGGATCGGGCGCGCGGTTCGGCGATGAATGGCGGCGCGCCAGCCGCGCCACGCCAAGCCATTCGACACTGGGGCTGGACGGCGTGTCTTCGTCCAATCTGGGCCAGACGCGGGAAGAATGGCTAAGCGACGTGCCCGGCACCGTCCGCGCCGAGGTGTCGGCGGACCCCACCGGGCGCAGGCTTGATCTGTCGCATAACGGCTATCAGCGCAGTCACGGCCTGACCCATGCGCGCATGCTGAACCTGTCCGCCGATGGCCGCGCCCTGACCGGAGAGGATCTGCTGACCACACTTGGCCCGCAGGACGAGGCGCAGTTCGACCGCGTCTTTGACCGCACCCTGCGCGCTGGCATCGGTTTCTCGATCCGGTTCCATCTGCATCCTGACGTGACCTGTGCGCTGACCCGTGACAACAGCGCCGTATCACTGTGGCTGAAATCCGGTGAGATCTGGATGTTTCACCATGACGGGGCGGCGCAGATGACGGTCAGCCCGTCGGTTTATCTTGAAAACGGGCAATTAAAGCCGCGCAGTGCGCAACAGGTGGTTTTATCCGGCAGCGCTTTGGCCTATGCGACGCGCGTCAGGTGGTCGCTGGCAAAGGCCGAGGATACCCCGCTTGCCGTGCGGGATCTGGCCCGCGCCGACCCGCTGGACAAGGCTTATCAGACCTAGAGGAATGCGATGACCGACCATGCCCCCCTGCGCCGTGCGCTGCTTTCTGTTTCAGACAAGACCGGGTTGATTGACCTCGGCCATGCGTTGGCCGCACGCGGGGTCGAATTGCTGTCCACCGGCGGCACCGCCAAGGCCCTGCGCGACGCGGGGCTTGAGGTGCGCGATGTGTCCGATTTCACCGGTTTTCCGGAAATGATGGATGGCCGTGTCAAGACGCTGCATCCGGTCGTGCATGGCGGCTTGCTCGCGCGGCGTGATCTGGAAAGCCACCGCGACGCGATGGTGGAACATAATATCGGGCCGATCGACCTGCTGGTCGTGAACCTGTATCCGTTCGAGGAAACCGTCGCCAAAGGTGCCGATTTCGACACCTGTATCGAGAATATCGATATCGGCGGCCCGGCGATGATCCGGTCTGCCGCGAAAAATCACGCCTTTGTCGCGGTCGTCACCGATGTACAGGATTATGAGGCGCTGCTGGCGGAAATGGATGCCAATGATGGGCAGACCACTTTGGCACTGCGGCAGCGGCTGGCGCAGACGGCGTATGCCCGCACGGCGGCCTATGACACTGCGGTCAGCACCTGGATGGCCGGGGCGATCAACACCGACACCCCGCGCCGCCGGTCGTTCAGCGGCACATTCAAGCAAACCATGCGTTATGGTGAAAACAGCCACCAGCGCGCGGCGTTTTACACCGATGGCACGAACCGTCCCGGCGTCGCGACCGCCCTGCAGCATCAGGGCAAGGCATTGTCCTATAACAACATCAACGACACGGATGCCGCCTTTGAACTGGTCGCGGAATTCGATCCCGCGGATGGCCCGGCCGTGGCGATCATCAAACATGCCAATCCCTGCGGTGTCGCACGCGGCGCGACGTTGCTGGAGGCGTATCGACACGCCTTTGACTGCGACCGGACGTCTGCCTTTGGCGGGATCGTCGCGCTGAACCAGCCGCTGGACGAAGCGACGGCCAAGGCCATCGTCGAGATTTTCACCGAAGTCGTGATCGCACCGGGAGCGTCTGATGCGGCCAAGGCGATCTTTGCCGCCAAGAAAAACCTGCGGCTGCTGACCACCGACGGTCTGCCCGATGTAAAAGCGCCGATCACCACCTATCGTCAGGTCGCGGGCGGTATGTTGGTGCAGGACAAGGACACCGGCTATGTCGGCGTGGATGACCTGAAGGTCGTGACCAAGGTCGCGCCCACCGATGCGCAGATGAAGGACCTGCTGTTCGCGTGGAAAGTCGCCAAACATGTGAAGTCCAACGCCATCATCTATGTCAAGGATGCCGCCACCGTGGGTGTGGGCGCGGGCCAGATGTCACGACTGGATTCTGCCCTGATCGCCGCGAAAAAGGCCGAACGCATGGCCGAGGCGATGGGGCTGGATGCGCCGCTGACCATCGGGTCTGCCGTGGCGTCAGACGCGTTCTTTCCCTTCGCCGACGGGTTGATGGAAGCGGCGGCCGCCGGTGCCACCTGCGTAATCCAGCCCGGCGGTTCGATGCGCGACGACGAAGTGATCGCCGCAGCGGATGAGGCTGGCATTGCCATGGTCTTTACCGGCATGCGCCATTTCCGGCATTGAGGGGACCACGATGCGCCTGATGTTCTGGACCGGTTTCTGGGTCTTTCTGATCGACCAGATCAGCAAGTATTTCGTCGTCCATTGGCTGGGCCTGATCAACACGCAAAGCGGGATCATCGAGGTCTGGCCACCCTTCATCGAATTCCGCATGGCGTGGAACCGGGGCGTAAATTTCGGCCTGTTCGCCGATTATGACATGCGTTGGGCGCTGATCGCCGTCGCGCTTTTGATCAGCGCGGGTGTGATCTGGTGGCTGAACCGCACCGGCGGGTCGAAATGGACCTATATCGCCGGGGGTTTCCTGATCGGCGGGGCACTTGGCAATGTCGTTGACCGGTTTATCTATGGCGCAGTGGCGGATTTTCTGAACATGTCGTGCTGCGGGATCAACAACCCCTATGCGTTCAATGTTGCCGATGTGGCGATTTTCGCAGGGGCCATCGGGTTGGCCTTTCTGGCGGATGATGGCAAGAAACGCGCGTGACCTAAGGCGGTGCATGCGGTAATCATCTGGGACAAAGCGAAGAGGATATCGCATGCGCGCCTTTCTTACTTGTATCATTGCCCTTGCTTTGCTGGCGGCCTGTAGCAGGAATGACGGATCAGTCCGTGACTTTGGCACGGCGACTGTCGGCCCGGCAGAACTGTCACTTGTCACCGCGAACCCGCTGCAGACGCCGCCCACGCTGGATTTGCCGCCGCCGACCCCCGGTCAGACCAATCTTGCGAACCCGCGCCCCCGCCGGATCGCTGCGCCGCAATAGCCACTGTGTCACAACCGCGTATGGCGGCTTGAACATCGGCGCGAGGGGCGTAGCTTGTCGCTTGATCAATCAAACCGCCGGGGTCCCATGACACGCTTTTTCGCCGCTTTTTTCCTGATTGCGCTGGCAATGACTGCCAAGGCCGATCAGGTGACGACCCAAACGCTCGACAATGGTCTGGAGGTCGTGGTGATCGAAGACCGCCGCGCCCCGGTGGTGGTGCATATGATGTGGTACAAGGTCGGGTCCGCCGATGAACCGGCAGGCCAATCCGGGATCGCGCATTTTCTGGAACACCTGATGTTCAAAGGCACCGATGTGCTGGCCCCCGGCGAATTTTCGCAGGTCGTCGCGGCGAATGGCGGCAATGACAACGCCTTTACCAGTTTCGACTATACCGCCTATTTCCAGCGGATTGCGTCGGACCGGCTGGAACTGATGATGCAGATGGAATCCAACCGGATGAACAATCTTGCCCTGACCGAGGATGACATCACTTTTGAACGCCGCGTGGTGCTCGAAGAACGCAATCAGGTCACCGAAAGCAACCCCGGCGCCGTGGCGCGCGAACAATTCATGGCGGCGCAATATCAGAACCACCGCTATGGCATCCCGATCATCGGCTGGCAGCATGAGATTGAACAGCTTGATATGACCGAATTGCTGGATTTCTACGCACAGCATTACGCCCCCAATAATGGCGTGCTGGTCGTCGCCGGTGATGTGGACCCGGGCGAGGTGCTGGCATTGGCGCAGCAATATTACGGGCCGATCCCCGCAAGGGCGGATCTGCCCGACCGCATCCGCCCGATTGAACCGCCCCAGCGCGCCGAGCGGCGTATCACCTATACTGACCCGCGCGTCAGCCAGCCCTATCTGGTGCGCAGCTATCTGGCCCCGCCACGCGACAGCGGCGCGCAGGAACAGGCGGCGGCGCTGGTCTATCTGGCAGAGCTGCTGGGCGGTTCGCCCTTTACCTCTGATCTCGGGCGTGCCTTGCAATTCGACAGCCAGACCGCGATCCAGACCAGCGCGTCCTATTCGGGCATGTCGCTGGATCAGACCACGTTTTCACTGGCGGTGGTCCCCAGCGATGGTGTGACACTGTCAGAGGCCGAGGCGGCGATGGACGATGTCATCACCGCTTTTATGGAGAACGAGATTGATCCTGCCCGCATGGACGCGATCCGCACCCAATTGCGCGCCTCTGAAATCTATGCGCTGGACAGCACACAAGGGCTGGCGCGGCGCTATGGGGCGGCCCTGTCCTCTGGCTTGACGGTGGAGGACGTGCAGCAATGGCCCGATATCATGCAATCGGTCACCCCCGAACAGATCAAGGATGCGGCAGCGCAATTGTTCAACCGCAATCAGGCTGTGACCGGCTGGGTCGTCGCCAACCAAGAGGAGGCACGCTGATGCTGCGTATTCTGACAGCCCTGTGGTTTGCCTTGCTGGCCAGCGCCGCACATGCCGAGATTGAAATTCAGGAAATCACATCCCCCGGCGGGATCAATGCCTGGGTGGTTGAGGAACCCAGTATCCCCTTTGTCGCGCTGGAAATCCGGTTTCGCGGTGGGGCCTCGCTTGATGAGTCCGGCAAACGCGGCGCGATCAACCTGATGGCTGCGCTGCTGGAAGAAGGGGCCGGTGATCTGGACGCGCAGGAATTTCAGACCGCGCGCGAGGCTTTGGCCGCCAGATACAGTTTTCGCGCCAGCGACGACACAATCAGCATTTCCGCACAATTCCTGACCGAAAATCAGGAGGAGGCCTTGGCCCTGCTGGAACAGGCGCTGATCAATCCCCGCTTTGACCAGCCCGCGCTGGACCGCGTCCGCGCGCAGGTTCTGGCCAGCATCGCCAGCGATGCGCTGAACCCGCGCAGCATTGCCAATGCGGCGCTGAATGCGGCGGCTTTTGGGGATCATCCCTACGGCACGCCGCTGGATGGCACGGCGGACAGTGTGCGCGCCCTGACGCAGCAGGACCTGATCACAGCACATCGCAACACGCTGACGCGCGACCGGCTTTATGTGTCGGTCGTGGGTGATGTGACATTGGAACAGGTCGGCCCAATGCTGGATGCCCTGCTGGGCAATCTGCCAGCCGAGGGGCCACCCCTGCCTCAGGATGTGGATTTCGGCCTGCCCGGTGGCGTCACGGTGATCGATTTCGACAATCCGCAATCCTTTGCCCTGTTCGGCCATGAAGGCATCAAACGCGACGATCCTGATTTCTTTGCCGCCTATATCATGAACCATGTGCTGGGCGCGGGCGGATTCCAGTCCCGCCTGATGACAGAGGTGCGTGAAAAGCGCGGCCTGACCTATGGCATCGGCAGCTATCTGGCGCCGATGTTCCATGCGGAAATGGTCCTGGGCAGCGTCGCGTCCTCCAACGCGACCATCGCCGAGGCGATTGAGGTCACACGCGATGAATGGGCGCGGATGGCGGAGGAAGGCCTGACCGAAAACGAACTGGCCGCCGCCAAGACCTATCTGACCGGCGAATATCCGTTGCGCTTCGACGGCAATGCCGCGATTGCGACGATCATGGTCGGCATGCAGATGATCGACCTGCCGCCAGACTATGTGATCAACCGGAACGATTATATCGAGGCTGTCACGCTGGAAGAGGTGAACCGCGTCGCAGGTGAACTGCTGCAACCCGACGACCTGCATTTCGTGGTCGTGGGGCGGCCCGAGGGGTTGGAGGCGACGCCTTAAACCCTCTCGCAGAATCGCAGCAATCTGCTATAGCTTGTGGGATGAATACACCCGCCCCCCAGATACAGCCCCGTCCGGTGATCCGGCAGTTGGACGAAGCCGCGATCAACCGGATCGCGGCAGGCGAAGTGCTGGAACGCCCCGCCTCTGCCGTCAAGGAATTGGTGGAAAACAGCGTTGATGCGGGCGCGACACGGGTCGAGGTGGTGATCGCCGATGGCGGCAAGACCCTGATCCGCGTCAGCGACGATGGGTGCGGGATGGCGGCGGATGATCTGCCGCTGGCCCTGTCGCGCCATGCGACGTCCAAGATCGATGGGTCTGACCTGCTGAATATCACATCATTCGGGTTCCGGGGCGAGGCTTTGGCCTCGCTCGGTGCTGTCGGGCGTTTGCTGATCACCAGCCGCACGGCGGGAGACGCTGCGCACAGCATCGCCGTGTCCGGTGGTCGCGTCAGCGATGTGCGCCCTGCCGCGTTGAGCGGCGGCACAGTCGTGGAATTGCGCGATATGTTCTACGCCACGCCCGCCCGGCTGAAATTCCTGCGCACCGACCGGGCAGAAGCGCAGGCGGTGGCAGATGTTGTCAAGCGGCTGGCGATGGCGGAACCTTTCGTGACCTTCATCCTGCGTGATGCATCCGGCGGGGATAACCGCGTCGTGTTCCGCGCCGACGCGCAGACCGGCGATATGTTCGATGCGTTGCACGGACGGTTGCAAACTGTGTTGGGGCGCGATTTTGCCGAAAATGCCTTGCGGATTGACGCCGAACGCGACGGGTTTCACCTGACCGGCTATGCCGCCTTGCCGACCTATTCGCGCGGGGCGGCGGTGGCGCAATTCCTGTTTGTGAACGGCAGGCCTGTACGTGACAAGATGCTGCTGGGCGCTTTGCGCGCCGCCTATATGGATGTGCTGTCGCGCGACCGGCATCCTGTTGCGGCCCTGTTCGTGGATTGCGATCCCACGCTGGTCGATGTGAACGTGCATCCCGCGAAATCAGAGGTGCGGTTTCGCGATCCCGGCGTGGTGCGCGGGCTGATCGTGTCTGGGTTGCGGCATGCTTTGGCGGGGGCCGGGCATCGGGCTTCGTCCACTGTGGGCGATGCGACGCTGGGTGCGATGCAGCCGCAGACCACCACACCGCGCGTCTATCAGATGGATCGCCCAAGTTTCAGCGCCCGGTCGATGACGTTTCAGGCGCAGGCACCGGGATTTGCAGAACTGCCGTCAGGCCGGGTCGAGCCGCCGATGGATGACAACAGCGCCGATCTGCCGCTGGGGGCCGCCCGCGCGCAGCTGCATGAAAATTACATCATCGCCCAGACCGCCACCGGCATCGTGATTGTCGATGGTCATGCTGCGCATGAAAGACTGGTTTATGAAAAGCTCAAGGCGCAGATGGCCGCCAATGGGGTCGCCGCACAGGCGCTGCTGATCCCCGAGATCGTGGAATTGTCGGACCATGAAACGGCAGCGCTGCTGGATATAGCGGATGATCTGGCCCGGCTGGGCCTGACGATTGAACCCTTTGGCGGCAATGCCATCGCCGTGCGCGAAACGCCTGCGATTCTGGGCGAGGTCAACGCGAGCGCCATGCTGCGCGATATTCTGGACGAACTGGCCGATCAGGGCGACAGCGCCGGCGTGCAGGCGCGGATCGAGGCGATCCTGAGCCGGGTGGCCTGCCATGGATCGATCCGCACGGGGCGGCGGATGCAGGCGGCGGAAATGAATGCGCTTTTGCGTGAAATGGAAGCGACGCCGCATTCGGGGCAATGCAACCACGGACGACCGACCTATGTGGAACTGAAACTCTCCGATATTGAAAGGCTGTTTGGCCGCACATGATCCAGATTGGTGAAAACATTTACGCGTTCAGCGACCCTGTCGTGCTGATGGTGCTGAGCGCAATGGCGGCGCTGTTGCTGATCGTGATCCTGCTGATCACGACGCTGCGGCGCGCCGGCAAATCGGGCGAGGCGGTGGATTATGTCGCCCATCAGGTCGGGCGGCTGTCGCAGGATATGATCGGGCTGGCGCAGGGGCAGAACCAGCTCGCAGGTAATATCCAGACCGTCAGCGATGCGCAGGCCAATGCGCAGGTCCGCGTGATCCAGACGATGGAAACGCGGCTCGCGCAGGTACAGGCGCAGGTCGCCGAACGGCTGGCCGACAACGCGCTGAAATCGGCGCATTCGCTGGCGGAAATGAATGAACGGCTGAAGGAAACCCTGACGGGGAGTTCCGAGAAGACCACCAAAAGCCTGACGGAATTGCAGGAACGTCTGGCCACCATCGATCGCGCACAGACCAATATCGAAAAGCTGTCAGGTGATGTCTTGTCCTTGCAGGATATCCTGTCGAACAAGCAAAGGCGCGGGTTGTTCGGGGAAATCCAACTGATCGATATCGTGTCCAAGGCCCTGCCCACTGATAGTTTTACCCTGCAGGCCACGCTGTCGAATGGCAAGCGCGCGGATTGTCTGGTGCATCTGCCCAATCCGCCCGGCCCAATCGTGATCGACGCGAAATTCCCGTTTGAATCCTATGAGGCGCTGGCGCGTGCCGAAACGCAGGATTTGCAGAAAATCGCCCTGCGTGATTTGGGGAATGCGGTGCGCAAGCATATCAAGGATATCTCGGACCGCTATATCATCGAAGGCGAAACCGCCGATGGCGCGATCATGTTCCTGCCGTCAGAGGCGGTTTACGCCGAATTGCACGCCCGCCTGCCAGAGGTGGTGCGCGCCGGTTTCGATGCCCGCGTCTGGATCGTATCGCCCACGACCTGCATGGCGACGCTGAACACGATGCGCGCGATCCTGAAAGATGCGCGGATGCGCGAACAGGCGGGGGCGATCCGTAAGGAATTGTCGCTGCTGGGCGGGGATGTGGACCGGCTGGTCACCCGCGTCGGCAATCTGGACCGGCATTTCGGCCAGGCGGCGAAGGACCTGGAAGATATCAAGATATCTGCCGAAAAAGCCGGAAAACGCGCCAACAGGTTGGATAATTTCGACTTTGCCGAGATTGCCCCCGAAGAGGCTCCACTGCCGATCACCCCGCCGCAGACCTAGGGTGGGTCAAGACCCACCTTACCTGTCAAATCCCGATGAACCGTTGCGCCAGACGCGGCACCAGACCGTTGAACCGCAGGGGCGCGTCGGTTGCAGCAAGACAGATGCAATCCATCCCCGCCTCTGCCACAGGTTTGTGGTTCAGATCCTCGTTCGCGACTTCGATGTCACCTGCGGCGAAACGGTCGGTTTCATCAACGAATGCCCCCTGCAGAACCAGCGTCAGTTCCAGCCCACGATGCCCGTGATCCGGCACCGCCGTGCCCGCAGGAATACGCAGCAGGCGCACGCTGGCACCCGACGCCGTTGGCAGCACCATCTGGCTGACACCGCCACCGACGCGGCGCCATGTCACATGTTCCAGATCGCCGCCAACATAGTCCCGCAGGGGCGCGGGAAACAGCCCCGTAACGGATTTGGTCTGCGGCTTGTGCAAAGGCGCGCCGGTGCCAATCCGGGCCATCGCCTGGGCCAGAGCATCCTCGGCCATATCGACAGGATCGGTGTCCACCATCACCTCGCCGCCCACGGCGTCAAATTCGGCAAGGGCAGCGCGGCAGGTGTCGCACATCGAAATATGGGTCGCTACCACCAGATTGAAGGCTTCCGGCAGGGTGCCGGCGGCATAGCCCATCAAAAGGGCATCTGTCAGATGGTGTTTGATCTTGTTCATCGTCATATCACTTCATTGTGTGGCGCAAGCGTTCCAACGCCAGCCGTATCCTTGATTTGATCGTGCCCAGCGGCAGACCGGTTTCGGCGGCAATTTCGCTATGGCTCAACTCGCCGAAATAGGCGCGCTGGATCAGTGCTCTTTGTTCCGCGGGCAAAGCGGCAAGCGCCTGCCCCAATTGTTCCGTTTCCTGTTGGAGGCCCATCGCGTCGGCCTGATCAGGCTCTGCTTCGGGGCCCCAGGGCAAATCTTCCGGCTCGGGCCGCTTTTGTTTGCGCAGGATGTCGATCCGGCGGTTCCGGGCGATGGTGAATATCCAAGTGGACACACTCGCCTTGGACGGGTCGAACAGATGGGCCTTGTTCCAAAGGGTGACCATCACCTCTTGCGCGCATTCTTCGGCCAGATCCGGGCTGGCCCCCGATTTCATGAGGAACGATTTCACCCGCGGGGCGAAATAGGCGAATAATTCGGCAAAAGCCGCCTTGTCCTGACGATCCCGTACGGCGGCGACCTGATTCACCCAAGCCATCCGTTTGGTCGTTGCCTCTGACGTCACTTGCCTTGCCCCCATGCTCCGCTTTCGCGTTGTGCTTGCCCTAGCATAGACAGGCATCACCACAACTGCATCAGCTTTCGCAAAGGTAAGTGTTTCGTTCAACATGTGTTTATTACGCCGCCCGTCTGGCGCTGGATCAGGGCCGCAAAAGATTTTTGCGTGATCCGACATATTTCGCGCTACGTAACGTGTCTAAGAAGAACCGCATGAGGCAGCAGGAGTAGCCAGTGACATTTTTACGACCCGGGGCCTGTGTGCCGCAAAAGATCGCCGTCATCGGCGCAGGCATTTCGGGTATGGGGGCAGCCCATGCTTTGGCCACCGATCATCATGTGGTTCTGTACGAGGCCGAGACCCGGCTTGGCGGCCATGCCCGCACACGGATGGCGGGCAAAAACGGCGATCAGCAGGTCGATACCGGGTTTATCGTGTTCAACTACGCCAATTATCCGCATCTGACGGCGCTGTTCGATCATCTCGCCGTGCCGGTCGTCAAAAGCAACATGAGCTTTGGCGCATCTTTCGGTGGCGGGCGGATGGAATATGGTCTGGCCAGTCTGGACGCCCTTTTCGCGCAGCGCCGCAATGCGGGCAATCCGCGGTTCCTGCGGATGGTCCGCGATATCTTGCATTTCAACAAGCACGGGCTGGCTGCCAGTCAGGATCAGAGCCTGACCATCGGCGGGTTACTGCGGAAATTGCGTCTGTCGGATTATTTCCGCGATCATTATCTGCTGCCGTTTTCCGGCGCGATCTGGTCGACGCCCAAACAAAAGATTCTTGATTTTCCCGCCCATGCGATGATGACGTTTTTCGACAATCACGCTTTGTTGGGCGCGACCGGCCAGCATCAATGGTACACGGTGGATGGCGGATCGCAGGCCTATGTGTCCCGCCTTGGCGCGGATATGGAAAAGCGCGGCGTGGAACTGCGCCTTGGTGCCGCTGTCAATGGTGTGCGCCGCAATCCGGGCGGGGTCGAGGTGAAAGCAAAGGGCGGCGATTGGGAACATTTCGACGAGGTAATCTTTGCCAGCCATTCCGATCAGACTCTCGCCATGCTGACCGACGCGTCAGAGCCAGAGCGCAAGATGCTGGGCGCGGTCCGCTATCAGCCGAACCGGGTGGTGCTGCATTCCGACACATCGATCATGCCAAAGCGCCGTCAGGTCTGGTCATCCTGGGTCTATTCAGAAGACGTGGATCATCAGGGCGGCGAGATCGATCTGACCTATTGGATGAATTCGCTGCAACCCTGGCTGAAGGCCGATGACCTGATGGTCACGCTCAACACCCGCCGCCAGATCAGCGAGGAATTGATCTGGGACGAGGTGACTTTGCATCATCCGGTCTATGACCTTGCCGCGCTGGCCGCGCAGAAAGCCGCGGTTGCGATGAACGGCACCAACCGGACGTGGTTCTGTGGCGCATGGATGAAGAACGGCTTTCACGAGGATGGATTGTCCAGCGCGCTTGACGTGGTCGGCAGGCTGAACGCGCCGGACCGCATGGCGATCGCGGCAGAGTGACTGCGCAGGTCCATCATATCGCGGGTGAAACCTATCACGGGCGGCGCGGGGCGACGAAGAACGCCTTTCGCTATTCCATCGATTACGTGCTGCTGGATGCAGAGGCCGATCTGGCCACGCCGCGCCTGTTCGGTCGCAATTCAAGCAATCTGATGTCACTGCATGACAGCGACCATGGCGGACCACCCAAACAGGGGCGCGGGGCTGCGTGGGTGCGTGACGTGCTGCAGACGCATGATGTGCCGCCGCCTGACAGGATCATGCTTTTGGCGCAGCCGCGTGTGCTGGGCCATGTGTTCAACCCGGTATCGTTCTGGCTGTGTTACGACGCGGACGGGCTGACCACGATCATTGCGGAGGTCAGCAATACGTTCGGGGACCGCCATTCCTATCTGTGCCGCCGCGCGGACGGACGGGCGATCACAAAGGCGGAAACGCTTGCGGCGACCAAGCTTATGCATGTGTCGCCCTTTCAGCCGATAGAGGGCGGCTATGTTTTCCGTTTCGATATCCAGCCCCGCAGCATTGGTATCTGGATCGACTACAGCCGTGGCAACGGCGGGTTGATCGCCACGCTGACCGGCGCACGGCGCCCGATCAGCAATGGCAGTATCATCCGCGCCGTGTTCCGCCGTCCGTTCGGGTCGCGCCGGGTGCTTGCGTTGATCCACTGGCAGGCGGTCAAACTGTGGTGGAAAGGCGCGACTTTCCGGTCGCAACCCGCCCCACCGCGCGACGAGGTCAGCCGGTGAAAGCCCTGACCGAAAGGTTGCCCGCCTATAGCCTGTTCGCTGCGGTGCTGTCAGGCGCGGGCCTGCCGATCTATATCTATGCCCCGAAATATTACGCCGATACCTATGGCGTCAGCCTGACCGCATTGGGGGCCGTGCTGTTCGGCCTGCGCCTGTTCGACGTGGTGCAGGACCCCGTGCTGGGCTGGATCAGCGAAAGATTGCGCGCAGCCAAGAAGCTGGCGATCTCACTGACCGCCCTGGCGCTGGCCCTGTCAATGCTGGGCCTGTTCGCCGTGGCCCCACCCATCGCGCCGATCTGGTGGTTCGGGCTGACGATCACCGGGCTGTTCACCGCGTTCAGTTTCCTGACGATCAATTTCTATGCGCAGGGCATCAGCAAGGTGGGCCATGCCGAAGGCGGGCATGTGCGGCTGGCCGCGTGGCGCGAAAGCGGGGCCTTGCTGGGGGTCTGTATCGCTGCGGTGATCCCCACGCTGCTGATGGATGTGACCGGCAATCCTTTTGCGATCTTCGCCTATGGCTTTGCCATCGTTACGCTGATCGCCGCATTTTTCATGTGGCCGGAATGGAAAGGCCGGGTCACGCAGGACCCATCGCATATTCGCGACATCATTGCTGACCCAATTGCGCGGCGTTTGCTGATCCTCGCGCTGGTCAATGCCACGCCACTTGCCGTGTCATCCACCCTGTTCCTGTTCTACGTCGAAAGCAGACTGGGCGCGCCGGGGTGGGAAGGCGCGCTGCTCGTGCTGTTCTTCCTTGCCGCAGCCCTGTCATCACCGCTGTGGTCCGCACTGGCGCGCCGTTTCGGGGAAAAACCCGTTCTGCTGGCGGCGATGGTGCTGGCCGTAGCGTCCTTTGGCTATACACTGAGTTTATCGACAGGCGATGTGATCCCCTTCGCGATCATCTGCGTATTAAGTGGCGGAACGATCGGGGCGGACCTGACGTTGATGCCTGCGATGTTCGCCAAACGCATGGCGGTCATTTCACCCAATGGCGGGCAGGGTTTCGGGCTTTGGTCACTGGTGAATAAATTCACCTTGGCCTTTGCCGCCGTGGTGTTGTTGCCGCTGCTGGAAAGGTCAGGCTTTGCCGCAGGTGCGACGGACCTGCCCGATCAGGCGCTGACCACGCTGACGCTGCTTTACGCGCTGGTGCCGTCGCTGTTGAAACTGGTGGCGATTGGCTTGCTGATCGGGACCAAGCTGAAGGAATAAGGGATGTCGGTTCTTGGTTGGATGGTGATCGGGGCGCTGCTGGTGCTGCTGGCCGTGATCGCCCGGACGCGTCTGGCATCCTTTATCGCGCAAAGGCCGGGCGATTACGCTGACGGGCCATGCTTTGACATCCGCGAAAAATTTAACGGCCCGCTGATCTGTGAAGGCGTGATGTATGGCCCCACCGGCAAGGTCGTGTCGCGGTTCGTTGCCGATTTCGAGGCGTCGTGGCACGGCGATGTCGGCACGATGACCGAAAAATTCCGCTATGACAGCGGGCTGCGACAGGAACGTTGCTGGACCCTGACGCTGTCCAGTGACGGCACGATCAAGGCCGAGGCGCCCGATGTCATCGGCACGGGTTCGGGCCAGCAGCAGGGGTCTGCCGTAGTGCTGCACTACCGGATAAAACTGCCCAAAGAGGCTGGTGGTCACGCGCTTGATGTTACAGACTGGATGTATCTGACATCAAACGGATCGATCATGAACCGCAGCCAGTTCCGCAAATGCGGGATCAAGGTGGCGGAACTGGTCGCCACAATGCGGCCCCGCGACCGGGCCTATGCAGGAGAATGACGTGAAAGACTGGCAGGGAAAACGATATTGGATTGTCGGCGCAAGCGAAGGGTTGGGGCGTGAAGTTGCCTTTTGCCTCAGCCGTGCAGGGGCAGAATTGGTCGTTTCCGCCAGGTCCGAGGATCGTCTGCAAGACCTGATCGAGGATTTACCTGGCAAGGCGAGCTATGTCACCGTCGACGTGACTGACCGGGCGGCAGTTGAAAAAGCCGCGCTTGAGGTCGGGCAGATCGACGGCGTGGTTTATCTGGCGGGCGTTTACTGGCCGATGAAATCGCAGGACTGGGACAATGAAAAAGCCGATATGATGGGCGAGGTGAATTTCCTTGGTGCGTCCCGTGTCGTGGGATCGGTGATCAGGGATATGATCGCGCGCGATGCCGGGCATATCGTGCTGGTCGGCTCTCTCTCGGGGTTCCGGGGCCTGCCGGGTGCCATCGGCTATAGCGCGTCCAAGGCCGGGATGATGGCGCTGGCAGAATCCATGCAGGCCGATCTGCGCAATACCGGCGTGCAGGTCCAGTTGGTCAACCCCGGTTTCATTAAGACACGGCTGACCGACAAGAACGATTTCAAGATGCCTTTCATCATGGAACCGCAGGAAGCCGCGAAAGAAGTGTTCGAACACATGACCACCGATGTGTTCAAGAAAAGTTTCCCGATGATGTTTTCATGGGTGTTCCGTCTGTCGCAATTCATGCCCGACTGGATGTATTACCGCCTGTTCGGCGCAAAATAGCCGCAAACCCTTGCGCCAGATCAAGTCCTTTCGTGCTATGATACGACAAGGCTGGTGCAAAGGAGATCCGACATGCTGCCGATTTCATCTGACAAGGTCGCCGAGGTTATCATCCTCGCCCGTGAACTCGACCGCGCCGAAAATGAGTTTGACGGTTTCGTTGACCGCCTGAACGAAGACGAACAGGCCGGGCTTGTTGCTGTCTTCTGGATCGGGCGCGGCACATTCGAACCGGATGATCTGGCAGAGGCTTTCCGCACCGCGCTGCTGCAAGCGGATACGCCCACGGCCAATTACCTCAAACGGTCCCCGCATCTGGCCGACCATCTGGAAAGCGGGCTGGAGGCATTGGGCATCGACAGCAGCGCGGTCGAGGATGCGCTTTATCGCCGGATCTAAACCATGGCCCGGTCGCACCAGTCCTGCGCGCGGCCCCAGACACCGGATTGCAGATCGTCCAGCGTCAGAAGATAGGGCAGTAACTGACCCGAGAAATCTTCACTGCTTTCGGCGGGCAGCATGGACGGAAGGTTGTCGATCGCCGTCACATCCAGCACAGGGGTGTCATGCACCCGCAAGGCAGGCGCATCCCAGCCGGTCGTCCGGTCATAAACCTTGATCGGGGAAAAATCGCTGTCGGGGTCGCAGGCGATATCGCCGATCACAGACAGGCGCCGCGCCGCCACTTTTGCACTGATGGGCACGAAAACCGGCGTGCCCGGACGGGCAAGGATACAGTTGAGGAATATATCATGCGCCAGCACTTCGGGGAACGGCCCGCCATGCGCAGTTTCGGCCATGTCCCATCCGGTGACAGGCACGCCCATCGCCTGACACAGATCCGCGGCCCCTGTCCCCACGCGGCCCAGCGCCCCGATGATCAGCGCAGTGGGCCGTGCTGTGCCCAACGCGACCAGCCTTTCCTGCAGATCACCCAGCAGATGCGCCGCAGACGGGCAGGCGCGCACGGGGCCGGCGACCTGCCCGCGTTGCTGCGCCATCCAGCACAGCAGCGCCACAGCCGCCCCCGCATAGCCCGCCCAATAGCCAAAGGCAGCGACGCGACGCCCGCCGTCATCGGTCAGATATTCAAGATCAAGCAACGTGCCGCCCCCGGCACGGAACCGGTGCAGCAGCACCTGCCCGGCTGGCTGACCTTTATATGCATGGCCGAACATGATGTGGCGGTGGCGCAAGGGGGCGCCATCGTCGGGCAGTTCCTTCAGGCCAAAGATGATCGCATTCACAGGCGCATCGGGCCAACCGAATTCCGGCGCGATGTCGCAGCCCGCAACGACGTAATCCGCGACGGGGATGATCCGCTGGTGGCTTTCCTCGACCGTCACCCGGAACCCCGCCGCGATCAGCTTGGCCGCCCCTTGCGGAGTCAGTCCGACGCGTTCTTCATGTGGACGGCTTTCCGCGCGAACCCAGAGATGCGGCATCAAAGCATGCCCTTGTCATGGACCGCCTGCACCGACGGGCGCGCCCGCATCCGATTTGCGAAATCAGCAAGCTGCGGGTAATTTTCAATCTCCACCCCATCGCCATTGAGCCATGTCAAAACGACATAGAGATAGAAATCAGCAATGGTCAGGCCATCAGGCCGCAAATGCCAGAGTTGTTCCAGATGCGCGCAGCTCACCGCCATTGTTTCAGGCACCTTGCGTTTCATATCGGCATGGCTGGCGGCATCGTCGGCCCAGCGCGCGCCGCGTCGGCCATGGGCGTGGTTCACATGCATCGTGCCGCAGATATAATACATAATTTCGCGCATCCGCGCCGCCGCCAAGGGATCGGCAGGCACCAGACCAGGCGCGATATATTCCAAGATCGCCCCGGTCTCGGTCAGGATGCCATCGGGTGTTTCGAGCACCGGCACCCGGCCCTTGGGATTCACCTGCAAAAAGGCGGGCGTCGTCTGGGCCGCCTTGGCGAAGTCCACAAGGACGGGAGTATACGGGATAGCGCATTCTTCCAACGCGATGGCGACGGCGACTGATATGGTGTTGGGGCTGTAATGCAGGGTGAACATGACCGGGGTCCTTTAATAATGCGTCACCGCATGGACACGGTCGGGCATGTCCAGATGCGGTACGGCGTTGAAGCTGGCCAGAATAGGCCCTTGCGGGATGACCTGCACCCGGTGGACGGAAGAATTCATGATTGGCAGCAGGATATGCGCCATCCGCATCGGATCAAGGTTCAGCAGATGGCGGATGATCATCCCGATCACCCCCCCCGAGGTCACGCAAAGCACGCGCACACCGGGTCGCGCGGCCTCTGCCAGCACGCCGGTCACGCGGGTTTCAAAGGATGCAAAGGTTTCCACGCCCATGATTTCCGCGCGGTGCCAGGCCTGCATGACCTGCGGCACATGGGCGGCAAATTCATCCGGGCCGGGGATCGGCACGCCATGCACATCCTGCAAGGCGCGGCCAAGGGTGAAGTAATCCATTTCGTTCAGGCGCGGATCGATCACCGGATCGGCGTAACCGATCCCGGCGGCGGTTTCGCGGTGGCGGCGCAGGCTGCCGCTGATCACCTTGTCAAATGGGCCTTCTCGGTCGCGCAGATAATCACCCAGCCAGCGGGCCTGCTGATGACCCAGATCGGACAGCTTGTCATAGCTGTCTTCGTCCTTGGCGGCTGAATTGGCCTGCCCGTGCCGGACCAGAATGATTTCACCCATCGGATTCTCCTGTTTCACGACAGGGTTAAGGGCAGTTGCGGGCGATGACAACGGCGCGCGCGGTGGCGGTTTGGGCCGCTTTTGATCACGCGGGCGCGAATGGACTGAAATAATCGCAAATTATCGCCTTGGGTGAATTTTTAACTTGTGAACGGGTGAAGTGAAACTCGCCAAATCCACGGTTTTGATCCTGCCCGACCTGCACAGAACATGTGGCATTTCAGTGCGTCATCGCACATAAATGGCGAGATAGGACGAACCTCCTAAATACAAGCACGAAAAGCGATCACATTTGGCCTCTTTTTCGTGATCGTGTTCCCCCTTTCCGAATGCGCAGAAAGGGCCGATCTCTGTTTCACCGACAGCGAAACAACACGCTGTCACGCAGTCCCTTCGGCGTCTCATACGCCGTTAACCAATTGAATAGGAAACAGTAATATGTCTATCAAAGCATTCGCTATCGCCGCAGTCACACTCGCATCCACCGCCTCTGTCGCTTCGGCCAACAGCTATTTTGAACTGCCACGCGCCCAGACGCCGACCAGTGCCATCGATCTGGGTATCGTCCGCGCAGCCGGAAACGGTGTTGTCGAGATTTACGACTATCACACCGGCACGCAGGGCGCGCTGCTTGGCACACAGAATGTGTCCGAAGGCGCCAATGCCGACGTGCGCGTCAATACAGGCGCGCCGGTCCGCCGTGACGTGATCGCGCTGCTCAAGATCGACGGCGAAGTTGTCGCCACCGAAACCTATCGTATCGGCCGGTAAACTCTGACGTCTCCCTGTCATGCTGGGCCGCCTTTGTTCGCAAAGGCGGCCTTTTGCATGTTTCTGCCAAGCAACGGGTTGTTCAGCGATTCCGGTTATGGGATTGATACCGGCAATCATAAAAACCAGATACAGGTCCGCTTCATGCCCGCTGCCAGTCTTTTGCGCGATGTCTTTGGCTTTGATGCCTTCCGACCCGGCCAGCAAGAGATCGTCGAGGCGGTGGCATCCGGCCGGAACACGTTGGCCATCATGCCCACGGGCGGCGGCAAATCGCTGTGTTTCCAACTGCCCGCGCTGATGCGCCACGGGGTGACGGTGGTGATTTCCCCGTTGATTGCCCTGATGCGCGATCAGGTCCGCGGCCTGCGCGAGGCAGGGGTCAGCGCCGGTGCCCTGACATCCGGCAACACCGAAGAGGAAACAGACGCCGTCTGGGCCGCGCTGGAGGCGGGCACACTGAAGCTGCTTTACATGGCACCCGAGCGGCTTTCTGCCAGCGGCACGACCCAGATGCTGCACCGCGCCGGTGTCAGCCTGATCGCCGTGGACGAAGCACATTGCGTCAGCCAATGGGGCCATGATTTCCGCCCCGATTACCTGCGTATCGGTGAATTGCGCGAGGCGCTGGATGTGCCATTGGCGGCCTTCACCGCCACCGCCGATGCCGAAACCCAGGCCGAGATTGTGCAGAAACTCTTCGCAGGCCAGCAGCCCGCGACCTTTCTGCACGGGTTCGACCGGCCGAACATCCACCTGGCCTTTGCCGCCAAGGCCAGCCCGCGCCAGCAGATCCTGGCCTTTGCCGCTGCGCGCAAGGGGCAGTCGGGCATCGTCTATACCGGTACCCGCGCCAAGACTGAAACGCTGGCGCAGGCGTTGCGCGAGACGGGGCATACGGCCTGCCATTACCACGGCGGGATGGAGGCAGAGGACAGGCGCATCGTCGAACGCCGGTTCCAGCAGGAAGACGGATTGATCGTCTGCGCCACGGTCGCATTCGGGATGGGGATCGACAAACCCGATATCCGCTGGGTCGCCCATGCCGATCTGCCCAAATCCATTGAAAGCTATTATCAGGAAATCGGCCGTGCCGGGCGCGACGGCGCGCCTGCCGAAACGCTAACCCTGTTCGGCCCCGACGACATCCGCTATCGTCGCCAGCAGATCGACGAAGGGCTCGCCCCCGCCGACAGGCGCGCTGCCGACCATGGCCGCCTGAACGCGCTGCTGGGTCTGGCAGAGGCGCTGCATTGCCGCCGCCAGACGCTGCTATCCTACTTCGGCGAAACGACCGGGCCTTGCGGCAATTGCGACCTGTGCGACAAACCGGCAGAGGTGTTCGACGCCACGACACCCGTGCGCATGGCCTTATCCGCCGCCTTGCGCACAGATGAATATTTCGGCGCAGGTCATCTGATCGACATCCTGCTGGGCCAGCCCACGGACAAGATCAAGGCACGCGGCCATGACAGCCTGCCAACCTATGGCGTGGGCAAGGATTACGACCGCCGCCAATGGCAGGCGATTTTCCGGCAGATGATGGGCCACGACCTGCTGCGCCCGGACCGCGACCGGCATGGCGCGCTGCGCATGACCGACCACGCCCGCCCGATCCTGCGCGGCGAAGCGCAGATCATGCTGCGCCGCGACACGATCACCGCGGCCAAGGGTTCTGGTCCCAAGGTCCACACGTTGGTCAGCGAAGATGACGCGCCGCTTCTTTCCGCACTCAAGGCCAAACGCCGGTTTCTGGCCGAACAGGCCGGTGTCCCCGCCTATATCATCTTCAACGACAAGACATTGATCGAAATGGCCGAACGCCGCCCGGCGACGCTCGATGACATGGCCCATATCGGTGGGGTCGGCGCGAAGAAACTGGAAAGCTATGGCAGGGCGTTTCTGGAGGTGATCGCAGGCGAGGCGGAAAACCTGCACCCCAGCCGCCGCAAACTGGCTGGCCGCGATGAAGGGCTGATCTATGACCGCTTGCTTGCCGCCCAAAACACGCTGATCCGCGGCCCGCATGGGGCGGATAAACCAATGACCTGCTCCGCCTCGATGCTGGCCAAGGTCGCGCAATTGCGCAACGCCGATATCGACAATCTGACCCGGCTGATCGGGGACCGCCATGCAGAACGTTTCGGCGACGCGTTTCTGGAGGTGCTGGAAGGCAACGACGGCTAAAGCCCGGTAACGCGCAAAGAGCGAAGGCCAAGAAATTTTGGTCGAATTTTCTTGGTCAGGAAAAGATTTTTTGCCAGAAAAATCTTGGGCGGTTGGTCAGATAATTTCATCCTCGTCGAAAAGCGGCGCTTCTTCCAGCTGCGCGGCCAGATCACCCACTGCCGCCTCGGCCGCATCGGCGGATTTTACGGCAGCAACATGGAACAAGGCGTCACCTTCATGCACGATCGGCATCACCGCGCGGCCCACGATGATCCCCGCATAGGCGGTGCGCACCTCGACCTCGCCGCCGCCGAACGGATCAGAGATCGCCGCAACCAGATCATCCAGCGCCACGACATCGCCTTCGGCCTTGAACATCCGCAAAAGCCCACCGGCGGGCGCGCGCACCCAATGGCTGTTGGAACAAACCAAGGGCTGCGCCTTGGCGGCACCGATCCCCGCCTTGGGCAAGAGACCGACATCTTTCAGCACCCGCAGTATACCCGCCAGCCCCGCGCGGACGGACATTTCGTCAAACCGCATCCCCTCGCCCGCTTCATAAAGCAGGACGTCGACACCTTTCTTCTTGGCCTCCAGCCGCAGGCTGCCATCGCGCAGCGCGCTGGTCAGGATCACCGGCGCGCCAAACACGCGCGCAAGGCGCATGGTTTCGGCATTGCTGCCCGACACGCGGACCTGCGGCAGATTCGTGCGGTGGATCGCGGCGGAATGCAGATCGATCCCCAGCACACAGCGTTCCACAATCTCGGTCATGAAAATATGCGCCAGCCGCGACGCGAGCGACCCATGCGGCGAACCGGGAAAACAGCGGTTCAGGTCGCGCCGGTCAGGCAGGTAACGCGAATGGTTCAGAAAACCAAAGGTGTTCACGATCGGCACCACGATCAGCGTCCCCGCCACGTTTTTCAGCGTGCCGGTGCGCAACAGGCGGCGCACGATCTCAACGCCGATCACCTCATCCCCGTGGATGCCCGCGCTGACGAAAACGACTGGCCCGTCACTGCGCCCGTGGATCACATGGGCGGACAGGGTGACGGGCGTGTAATCCGACAATGTGCTGACGGGGATATTGACAGTCTTGCGGGTTCCGGCGGGAACATCTTCGCCGGCAATCGTAAACGGAGGGCGTGACTTCATCCTTTGCCTTTGGTCTTCGTGGCGTTGGGTTTGGCGTTCTTTTCGATATATTCGATGATCTTGCCGGCGATATCCAGCCCGGTCGCCTTTTCGACGCCTTCAAGGCCCGGCGACGAATTCACCTCCATCACCACCGGCCCGTGATTGGCGCGCAGCATATCAACGCCGCAGACATTCAGCCCCATTGCCTTGGCCGACCGGATCGCGGTGGACCGCTCCTCGGGCGACAGTTTGATCACCTGCGCCGATCCGCCACGATGCAGGTTGGACCGGAATTCGCCCTCTGCCCCGGTGCGTTTCATCGCGGCGACGACCTTGCCGCCCACGACGATGGCGCGGATGTCGGTGCCGCCCGCCTCTTTGATGAATTCTTGTAGCAGGATGTTGACGCCCGCACCGCGGAACGCCTCGACCACCGACTTTGCCGAACGGTCAGTATCGGCCAGCACCACGCCGATCCCTTGGGTGCCTTCCAGCAGCTTGATCACGACAGGTGCGCCACCGGCCAGTTTCAACACTTCTTCGGTCTGGCGCGGGTCATGGGCGAAGGTGGTGACAGGCAGGCCGATCCCGTCGCGCGCCAGCAATTGCATCGACCGCAGTTTATCTCGCGACCGCCCGATGCCCACGCTTTCGTTCAGCGGGAACACGCCCTGCATTTCAAACTGGCGCAGAACGGCCATGCCGTAGAACGTGACCGACGCGCCGATCCGGGGGATCACGGCGTCATAGCCCACCAGCTTTTCGCCGTTATAATACACCTCTGGCCTGCGCGAGGCGATGTTCATGTAACACCGCAGGGTGTTGATGATATCAAGCGTGTGGCCACGCTGTTCGGCGGCCTCTTTCAAACGCCGATGAGTATAAAGTTCGGCATTGCGGGCGAGCATGGCGATTTTCATGAAGCTGGGCTTTCAAATTGCGGCTTGTCACTGACCAGATAGGATTGTCTGGCATGAACAGCGATGTTTTTATGACGAAGCGCCCGACGCCCCAGGATCAGGGGAAACCGCATCGTGCCCCTGTCAGTCAGGGATATGTCGATCTTCCACTTGCGTCCGGCAAGAATCATCGGGGTCCGGATCACGATCCGGGTTTCCGGCGTGCCGCTGGTATTGGTGATATCACGCTTTGTGAAGACGGGGAATTCACAGATGCGCGGTGGCGTGCCCGGAATGTCGGGGCTGCGGAACCGCACCCATTTGATGCCTGCGCGCTGGAAGGTTTCGATGTCATCTGCATGCAGCGCCGTGGTTTTCGCCCCGGTATCCACCTTAACCGCGAAATCCTGCAGGCCAAGTGCGGGCAGGCTGATGCATTCCAACCAACCAATGATCAGCAAAGGCTGCGGGTCTTTGGTCGGCGTCATCGGATGATCCTGCATCGTTTCGGTTCAGCCACCTTGCGCGATCCGCATCCGCTTGACCAGTGCTGCCCGTCCGCATAGCTAGCCGCCAGCAGATGAAGGGGCAGATCATGGCGCGCAGACGCAAGGGACGCGATATTTCAGGCTGGCTGGTGGTGGATAAACCGGCGGGCATCACCTCGACCACGGTGGTCAACCGCGTGCGTTGGGCGTTCGAGGCGAACAAGGCAGGCCATGCAGGCACGCTTGATCCAGAGGCAACAGGCGTGCTGGCCGTGGCTTTGGGCGAGGCGACAAAGACCGTCCCCTATATCACGGATGCGCTGAAGGCCTATGAATTCACCATCCGTCTGGGTCAGGCCACCAATACCGATGATGCCGAAGGTGAAATTATCGCCACCAGCGATCTGCGCCCTGACGATGCAACGGTCAAGGCGGCGCTGTCTGCCTTCGTCGGTGATATCATGCAGGTCCCGCCGCAGTTTTCCGCCGTCAAGGTCGATGGCCAGCGCGCCTATGCCAAGGCCCGCGCCGGTGAGGAAATGGAACTGGCGGCGCGGCCCTTGTGGGTCGAGGAATTGCTGCTGGCGGACCGGCCCGATGCGGATCATGTCGTGCTGGAAATGACCTGCGGCAAGGGCGGCTATGTCCGGTCCATCGCGCGCGATCTCGGCGAGGCGCTGGGCTGCAAGGCCCATGTCCGGTCGCTGCGCCGGATCTGGTCGGGGCCGTTTCAGGCAACGGACGGGATCACGCTGGATCAGATGGATGCGATTGCGCGCACCCCGGAACTGGATGCGCATCTGTTGCCGCTGGAGGTGGGTCTGGCCGATCTGGTCGAGGTCCGCTGTCCGGCCGAAAGCGTGGCAAAGCTGCGCAATGGCAACCCGGCGAATGTGATTGCGAGCGGGGTCGAATATGGCGAGGAAGTCTGGGCCAGCCATGACGGCAAGGCCATCGCCATCGGCAGCTATCGTGGCGGCGAACTGCACCCGACCCGTGTGTTTGTCGCGTAAGGTGGATGTGAATACACCTTACCTGTCAGCGCGATGATCATCCGTCAGCATATCAGCGATCAGGCGGCCTCTACCGCGACATACTCGGATTGCGAAAACTACCGCTATGATCTGACCCGGATCTGGGACAGCGGCGGCCAGCGCCTGACCTTCGTCATGCTGAACCCGTCCAAGGCGACCGAGCTGCAGAACGACCCCACCGTCGAACGCTGCGAAAGGCGCGCCCGCGCATTGGGGTTCGGGGCGTTTCGGGTCACCAATATCTTTGCCTGGCGCGACACCGATCCGCGCGCGATGCGCCGTGCCGCGGACCCTGTCGGCCCTGCCAACGATACCACGCTGATCGCCGCCGCCGCTTGGGCCGACCAGATCATCGCGGCCTGGGGCACGCATGGCGCACATCTGGCGCGCGGGCGCTGGGTGGCAGATCTGTTGCGTCGAACCGGCACGCCGCTGCTGACGCTTGGCTTGACCAAGGACGGGCATCCGCGACATCCTCTCTATGTCAGCTATTCCCAGCGCCCCGAGATATGGAGCCCCGCATGATCGCCAATTTCATCCAATCTTTTGTCACCTGTGGTGATGTCACCCTGTCGGTGCATCGCGCAGGCAAAGGCACGCCGCTGATCCTGCTGCATGGCTATCCGCAGAACCATCATTGCTGGGAAAAGGTCGCCCCCGCCTTTGCCGACCATTTCGACGTCATCGTCCCCGACCTGCGCGGCTATGGCGACAGCGATGCACCCGCCGATGATGCGGATCACAGCACTTATTCCAAACGGCAGATGGCGGCGGATATCGCGGCGCTGATGGATCAGCTTGGATTGAAACGGGCGCATATCCTTGGCCATGACCGCGGCGGGCGCGTCGCCTATCGGTTTGCTCTGGACCACCCCGACCGGATCATCCGGCTGGGGATTATCGAGATCGTCCCGACTGGCGATTTCTGGGCCAATTGGTCTGCCGATCTGGCGCTGAAGGCTTATCACTGGACCTTTTTGGCCCAGCCCGCCCCCCTGCCCGAACGGATGATCGGGGCCGATCCTGCAAGTTATATCGACTGGACCCTGCAATCCTGGACCCTGGACAAATCGCTGGCGGTGTTCAGCGATACCGCGCTGGCCAGCTATCGCGCGCAGGCGGCTGATCCCGCGCATCTGCATGCGATGTGCGCCGATTACCGCGCCGGGGCCAGTTTTGACCGGGCGCTGGACGATACCGACAAGGCGGCGGGGCGCAGGATCGCGGTGCCGTTGCACTTTCTCTGGGCGCAAGGTGGGTTTCCGGCGCAGACGGGTAATCCCGCCGCGCTCTGGCAGCCTTGGGTCGATCAGTTAAGCGACGCCTCCTGCATATCCGGCCATTTCGCGATGGAGGAAAACCCGCAGGCCGTGATCGACAGCTTCCTGCCCTACTTCAGCGCAAATTAACCAGCCGTTACGTTTTCGGAACGGATCGGGAACGGCCCATGGTATCATCCGCCAAGTACGGATGTGGGAACGATTCACGTTTGGTTGGGTGCGACGATGTTGGCGATTTTGGGATTGATGGGATTTGCGCTGGGCGCGGCCTTGTTGGGCGACGACACGCCCGTGAACGCCGCCACGCCCACAACGCCCGAGGATGAACCGGACAGGCCGGAGGCTGAAAAGGCCCCGCTCGCCGATCTGATCGACATCAGCGACGACAACACCGTGATCTTTGCGGGCGACGACGACGATGTGATCCGCACCGGCGCCGGGGACGATTATATCCACGGCGGGGACGGCGACGACATTATCCATGGCGCAGCGGGCGATGATATTCTGCATGGCGGCCGCGGGGATGACATCCTTTACGGTGGCGATGGCGATGACGAACTTTACGGTCATACCGACGATGACGTTCTTTATGGTGGGCCGGGCGATGATCTGCTGGTCGGCGGTGACGGGGATGACCAGTTATTCGGCGGGACAGGCGATGACAGCCTGATGGGCGGGCTGGGCAACGATCTGCTGGTTGGTGGCGCGGGGGCTGACACGCTGTTTGGCGGGGCGGGCGCTGATATCCTGATCGACCGTGACGATTCTGACCGTGATTATCTGAATGGCGGCGCGGGCGATGATTATCTGTCGGGCGGCGCGGGTGATGTGCTCAACGGGGGGACCGAGGCTGATACATTCAACCTGCGTCCCGGCACGGATGTTTATATCGAGGATTTCGATCCAGCCGAAGATATCATCGAAATTGAATATTCCGGCGAAAGGCCGGTGCTGACCACGCAACATTCCGACGAAGGCACCCTGCTGCTGGCCGATGGGGAAGTGATTGCCAAACTGACCAACTTTGCCCAGCCCGATCTGGCGGCGATTACCTATCTGCGCGTATAAATCGCTTTTCTTTTGGGCAGAATCCTCTTATGCGCAGCCATCCGCGCGGTAATCTTTCCGGGCGGCACCTCCACGGGCCTTGCTGGACGACATCCCGGCTTGTGCCATTCACCCCTTAGACAAGGAGACCCCGATGTCGATTACTGCCGAAGACAAAACACGGATCATGAAAGAATTCGCAACCAAAGAAGGCGACACCGGTTCGCCCGAAGTGCAAGTTGCGATCCTGTCCAGCCGCATCGCGACGCTGACAGAGCATTTCAAAACCCACAAAAAAGATAACCACGGTCGCCGTGGTCTGCTGAAAATGGTCGCTTTGCGCCGTAAGTTGCTGGATTACACCAAATCCAAGGACGAAGCGCGCTATCAGAACCTGATCCAGCGCCTCGGCCTGCGCCGGTAATCCGCGCAAACGCCTGTGACAGCAAAAACGCCCGCCATCTGGTGGGCGTTTTTTATTGGTTCGCATTCTGTTGGGCGCTATCCATTGGTTGATGAGATCGGGAGAGCTGCGCCTCATGCGTGCAATACGGACTATGTTCGCAACGGCATTCCTAGCGGCGGTTGCACCGCAGGCAATGGCAGACCCTCACGATGCGGCAACGGCTTATGATCCTAGTGCAGATTGGTGCACAGAGGGATTACCATACACGCCAGGGCTTGAAACTTATCAACCAAACGGTGCTGTTACGCAGGTCGGGCCATATCTTCTTCGTGTTTGTCAACCTGCGCCGCCGAGTTCTACACCCGAGCGAAGAGTTATGCGATTCTTCTACAACCCCAAACGCGTCGAGGGACTGTCGAGCGTGAAGGTGATGTCGGGACTCATCGTTAACAGTTTGGTTAGTTGGGAAGGTCGCGTTGCGCGAATATCCAATTCTTACCGACTTACAGGTGAAGAACGGATCGGTTCAGCCAATTATGGGGTCTATAGATTTCTTGGTCCTGACGGTATGATCGGTCGTCCAATGTATGTTTATCTTCCCGACCCTGATGGAGGATCGACGACGCTGCCGTCTCACATGTTTGAATGTACAGAAATGGTAAGTTACCCATACCAACTTCGCGGAATTTGCAAGATCCACGTTGGCTACAACGACATTTATACAAACCTTCTTTTTATCAGCCCCTTACCAGACAGTACCCCTGTTCCTGTCAATCATTTCCCGGAGCTTGCACAGGATGTGTGGCGCACGCTGGAAGCTGCCGATGTGACCGACGACTACGATGACTTGCCTCCGGATCTACCGTTCCTCGACTAACCGGCGCGGGCCGCTAAAAATGTCCCGGATCAGAACGTGAAATCCGCCGCCACCGGATAGTGATCCGTCGGCCATTCGCCATCGAACTTTTCGCGCAGCACGAAAGGCCCAGCAGCAAGGCGTGGCCCACCGACATAGCCGATATGGTCGATGGCGCCGAACAGGTTGAAGCCACGATTGAAATGGAAGGTCGATCCTTGCACCGGCGCATATTCCACGCCCAGATCGCCCAATATCTGCTGGATCGGCGACCCCAGCCGCGCGTTGAAATCACCCGCGACGAATAACGCCTCGCCCGCCGCGACCCATGGCGCGATCCTTTCGGCGACCAGCGCGATGGATCGCTGGCGGTTCGACAGGCTGGCGTAATCGGTGTGCAGGTTGACCACCCGAAACACCGCGCCAGTGGTCAGGTCGCGGAACTGCGCCCAGGATGCGAAGGCCGGGTAAGACCCGTTGAAGGTGCGCGCATAAATCACATCAGGGGTGTCGGAAAAGAAGAACCAGCCTTGATCCAGAACCTCGACCCTGCCATTGCGGTAAAGGATCGGTTGCGTTGACGGAAACAGGTCCACCGGCCCTGTCGCAGCGGCGGCATAACCGGGGTTGTTGTCCAACAACCAATCCAGCGTCAGATTCACGTCGCTGTCTGACCTGCCGCCAAAGCTTTCCATTTCCTGAAATGCCATGATATCGGCATCCACCGCCTTGAACGCCATATCCAGCGGCCCCTTGCGCCTGTCCCAATCCCCGATGGACCATGGCCCGGTTGCGCGCCCCAGAATGATGTAATGCACGTTGTAAGTGGCCAGTCGCAGCGTGGCTGGCGCGGCATCCGGCACTGGGTCGCTGCCGGAATTGCGCACTTGCTGGCAACCGACGATTGCCACCAGGACGATGATCAGGCCGCCGATGCCCTTGGCGATCTTCTTCAACATTTTCGGTCCGATCTGCGATTGAACTGGGGTGAAACCTAGCCCCTCTTCCCAAACAGGCCAATATCCGTTAAGCCCCAAGCATCTTTGAGAAGCCCGGCGCCCGCATCCCAGCGCCGATACAAAGAAGATACAGGGATGAGGGGGAATACGCCCCCTACGCAAAATGGGCCGCGGCCCGACTAGGACATGATGATGTTTAACGAAGTGAAAAAATCAATGCAGTGGGGCGAAGAGACGCTCACACTCGAAACCGGCAAGGTTGCCCGTCAGGCTGACGGATCGGTCATTGCCACGCTGGGCGAAACCAGCGTGATGGCCAACGTGACCTTTGCAAAGGCACAAAAGCCGGGGCAGGACTTCTTCCCGCTGACTGTGCATTACCAGGAAAAATATTATGCCGCCGGCAAAGTGCCCGGTGGCTTTTTCAAGCGCGAAGCGCGTCCTACCGAAAAAGAGACGCTGACATCCCGCCTGATTGACCGCCCGATCCGCCCATTGTTCGTCCCCGGCTTCAAGAATGAAGTGCTGGTCATGTGTACCGTGCTGAGCTTTGACGGCGTCAACGACCCCGACATGATCGCGATGATCGCAGCCTCCGCCGCGCTGACGATTTCCGGCGCGCCGTTCATGGGTCCGATTGCCGCCTGTCGCGTGGGCTTTGTGGATGGCGAATACATCCTGAACCCCGAAATCGACGACATGCACAACCTGCGCATGAAGCCGGAACAGCGCCTTGATCTGGTTGTCGCCGGCACCAAAGACGCCGTGATGATGGTCGAATCCGAAGCCTACGAGCTGACCGAAGAAGAAATGCTGGGTGCCGTGACCTTTGCACACGAGCAGATCCAGCCGGTGATCGACCTGATCATCGATCTGGCCGAAAATTGCGCCAAGGAACCCTTTGATTTCCAGTCAGAGGATTATTCCGATCTTTACGCTGCCGTCAAATCCGCAGGCGAAGACAAGATGCGCGCCGCCTATGCGATCACCGACAAGCAGGAACGCACAAGCGCCGTTTCCGCAGCCAAGGCCGATATCATCGCGGCCCTGACCGAAGATCAGCAAGCTGATGGCAACCTTGGCCCCGCGCTGAAAAAGTTGGAATCTGCCGTGTTGCGCGGTGACGTGGTCAAACAGGGCCGCCGTATTGATGGCCGTGCGCTTGACCAGATCCGCCCGATCGTGTCGGAAACCGGTATACTGCCGCGCACCCACGGGTCGGCGCTGTTCACCCGCGGCGAAACCCAGGGTCTGGTCGTGACCACCCTTGGCACCGGCGATGACGAGCAGATGATCGATTCACTGACCGGCATGTATAAGACGAATTTCATGCTGCATTACAACTTCCCACCCTATTCGGTGGGCGAGGTTGGCCGCGTCGCAGGCCCCGGCCGTCGCGAGATTGGTCATGGCAAGCTGGCATGGCGTGCGTTGCAGGCGGTGCTGCCTGCGCCGACCGATTTCCCTTACACGATCCGTATCGTGTCAGAGATTACGGAATCCAACGGCTCGTCCTCGATGGCGTCGGTCTGCGGCGGTTCGTTGTCCATGATGGATGCCGGTGTACCGCTAAAGGCGCCTGTCGCTGGTGTGGCCATGGGTCTGGTGATGGAAGACGACGGGTCTTATGCAATCCTGTCCGATATTCTGGGTGACGAAGACCACCTTGGCGATATGGATTTCAAGGTTGCAGGTACCGAGAACGGGATCACATCCTTGCAGATGGATATCAAGATTGCAGGCATCACGCCTGAAATCATGTCCAAGGCGTTGGATCAGGCCAAGGCTGGCCGTCTGCACATCCTGAACGAGATGGGCAAAGCCCTGACCGGCGCGCAGGAATTCAGCGTCCACGCCCCCAAGATCGAAACCATGCAGATCCCTGTCGACAAGATCCGTGAAGTCATCGGGTCCGGCGGCAAGGTCATCCGCGAGATCGTGGAAACATCGGGTGCCAAGGTCGATATCAACGACGACGGCGTGATCAAGCTGGCCTCCAACGATGCCGAGGCGATCAAACGCGCCTATGACATGATCTATTCGATCGTGGCAGAGCCGGAAGAAAACAAGATCTACAAAGGTACTGTGGTCAAACTGGTTGATTTCGGCGCTTTCGTGAACTTCTTTGGCAAGCGTGACGGTCTGGTCCATGTGTCCCAGATCGAGAACAAGCGCCTGAACCATCCTTCGGACGTGTTGAAAGAAGGTCAGGAAGTCTGGGTCAAGCTGCTGGGCTTTGATGACCGCGGCAAGGTCCGTCTGGCGATGAAGATGGTCGATCAGGCCACCGGTCAGGAAATGGCCAAAGAAGACGCGGCAGAGGAATAATCCCTGCCATCTGCGGCGGGTCCTGCGGGACCTGCCCACTCACACCCGGCCCTTGTGGTCGGGTGTTTGCATTCCAAGGTTGTTGTCTGGGGGGTGTTGTCGGAAAACGACATCGCGTCGTGAAACGTCATGGCACAACCCTGCGCACTACACATCCGCACAACAATATCCTTAGGTTGAAGACGTGCCTGACGCTGCGTCAGCATAGTTTTTTGTGAGGGTATAGAATGAGTATAAAGGTTACTTTCGCGGCCGCCGCCGCAAGTGCGATTGCTGCCACTGCGCAAGCTCAGGATCTCAGCGATGTCTCATTTGGTCTGGGTGTGACCAGCTTTGGCTATTCGCTGCATGGGGAATATGAAATTCAGCCGAACCTGAGCCTGCGTGCGATGGTCATGGGCGGCGTCAAGATCGACGACACCTACGACGAAGATGATTTCAGCGTGGACGGCACACTCAAGCTGGGAGGCTTCGCGATATTGGCGGATTTCTATCCGTTCGGAAACCCGTGGCGCGTGTCCGGCGGCGTCTTCTTTTCCAATACCGAGCTGACAGGGACTTTCACCGACGAAGGCGAAGTCTACGACGGCGAGATCGGCTTCAAGAATGACATCGCGCCGATGATCACCACAGGGTTCAGCTATCCGTTTGGCACTGGCTGGTCGTTTTCCGGCGACGTCGGTGTGATCGTATCCTCGCTGGAAGTTTCGTCGGATGAAACCGATCCTGACGTGCGGGCCAGCATTAATGATGCCAACGATGATCTGTCCGATATTCCTGTCTTCCCCTATATCGGGTTCGCGATCAGCTATTCCTACTAGCCCAGCCCGTTCTGCAAAAGGCCCCGGATCACGTCCGGGGCCTTTTCGTCTGGTTACAGCTTGGTCGTCCGCAGATAGGGCAGCACAGTGGTGAAATCACCAAACTTCGCCTTGGCGTCATCGTTGCTGACCGTCGCCGGGATGATCACGTCATCGCCCACGTTCCAGTTGGCCGGCGTCGCCACGCCATTGCCCGCCGCTGTCTGCAACCCGTCGAGCGCGCGCAGCACTTCGGCAAAGTTGCGGCCCACGTTCATCGGATAGGTCATCGACAGTTTCAGCTTTTTATCTGGCCCGATGATGAACACCGCCCGCACTGTGGCACTGTCATTTGGCGTGCGACCGTCAGGAAGATAGGCGTCGGCAGGCAGCATATCAAAGGCTTTGGCGACGACCAGATCGGCATCTGCAATAATGGGGAAACCGGCCTTGGCCTTGGCGAAACTTTCGATGTCGGTTTTCCATTTCTTGTGGTCTTCGACACCATCGATGCTGATGCCGATCACCTTTGTGCCACGCTTTTCCCATTCATCGGCCAATTGCGCGACAGCGCCGAATTCGGTGGTGCAGACGGGCGTGAAATCCTTGGGATGGGAAAACAGGATCGCCCAGCTGTCGCCGATCCAGTCATGCAGGCCCAGCGTGCCCTGATCCGTTTCGACCGTCAGATCAGGAATAGTGTCGTTGATACGCAGTCCCATTTGGTGCTCCTTCATATCGGGGTTACCTGCCCTACATAGGAAGGGTCAGGCGCTTGTGCCACTGCCGCTTGCGCTGTGGCGGGGCAGATGCCACACCTTTGCCAAAGTGCAGGAGAAATACCATGATCGAACATCGCAATTTTTATATCAACGGCGCATGGGTCGCCCCCGCAAAGCCCCGCGATCACGATGTGATCAACCCCTCGACCGAGGAAGTTTGTGCCGTCATTTCTTTGGGCGATCATGCCGATACCGACGCGGCTGTCGCTGCGGCGAACGCGGCCTTTCCGGCCTGGGCCGCGACTGATCCGGCGAAACGTGCGGACTATGTCAAAGGCATTCTGGCCCAATACGAGGCCCGCGCCGAGGAAATGGCGCAGGCGATCAGCCTTGAGATGGGCGCGCCGATTGATCTGGCACGCAGATCACAGGCCCCTTGCCTGCCTGAACATCTGAATGATTTCCTGAACGCCTTCGATCAGGTCGAATGGATCAGGCCCTTGGGCGACCACGCCCCCGGTGCCATGATCGCGATGGAACCGATTGGCGTTGTTGGCCTGATCACACCGTGGAACTGGCCAATGAATCAGGTCACGCTCAAGGTGATCCCTGCCCTGCTGGCTGGTTGCACCGTGGTGCTGAAACCGTCCGAAGAGGCCCCACTGTCATCGCTGCTATTTGCCGAATTCATCCATGATGCGGGCGTGCCTGCGGGTGTTTTCAACCTCGTGAACGGCGACGGCATGGGTGTCGGTAGCCAATTGTCCCGCCACGAAGATGTGCAGATGATCAGCTTTACCGGGTCGACCCGTGCGGGCAAGGCCATCTCTCTGGCCGCTGCGGAAACGCTGAAGCGGGTGACACTGGAGCTGGGCGGCAAGGGGGCCAATGTGATCTTTGCCGATGCGGACGACAAGGCGGTGAAACGCGGCGTGCTGAGCTGCATGAACAATTCGGGCCAGTCCTGCAATGCGCCGACACGGATGCTGGTGGAGCGGTCGATCTATGATCAGGCCGTCGAGACCGCAGCCGAAGTGGCCCAGAATATCGCCGTAGGTCCAGCGTCGGAAGAGGGCCGTCATATCGGCCCGGTCGTGAACCGCAAACAATGGGACCAGATTCAAAAGATGATCCAGGTCGGCATCGACGAAGGCGCGCGCCTTGTCGCCGGTGGCCCCGGCCTGCCCGAAGGAATGAACCGTGGTTTTTATGTCCGCCCTACCGTCTTTGCCGATGTGAGCAACCAGATGCGGATCGCGCGCGAGGAAATCTTCGGCCCCGTGCTGTCGATCATTCCGTTCGAGGATGAAGAAGACGCGATCAAGATCGCCAATGACACACCCTATGGCCTGACCAATTACGTTCAGTCGCAGGATGGTGCCAAACGCAACCGCATGGCGCTGGCCCTGCGCGCCGGCATGATCGAGATGAACGGCAAATCGCGCGGCGATGGTGCACCGTTCGGCGGGGTCAAGATGTCCGGACGCGCACGCGAAGGTGGCATCTGGGGAATCGAGGAATTTCTGGAGGTCAAATCGATCTCTGACTGGGCTGCTGAATAACCCATGTGCAAGGGCGCACCAATCAGGTGCGCCCGCTGCTATTTAGTGCGCGGCGTTTTTCTTTATCTAATATCCAATGGATTAGGAGAGAAGCCATGATCAAGCAAATCAAAGGACTGCACCACGTCACATCGCTGGCTAGCTCTGCCCGCGAAAACAATGCGTTTTTCACAAATGTGCTGGGCCTGCGCCGGGTGAAACAGACGGTCAACTTTGACGCGCCCGATGTTTACCACCTTTACTATGGGGATGAGACCGGGTCGGCAGGCACAGTGATGACCTACTTTCCCTTTCCCAATGCCGGGCGCGGTCGTCCCGGCGCGGGTGAAGTCGGGCGCACATCCTTCAGCATTCCTACCGGAACGTCGGGGGCATGGCTGGACCGGCTGGCGACATTCGACACCGACGCCCTGTCGCAGGACACGCGATTTGGCGAAAAGCGCGTCTTGTTCAACGGCCCCGACGGTGATCAGTTCGCGCTGGTCGAACGCGACGATGACCGCAGCCCATGGACCGGCAACGGCGTAACCGAAAGCATCGCGATCCGGGGCTTCCACTCCGCTGACATGCGGCTGAAAGACGGCGATGCCAGCGCAGAATTGCTGGGCTTCATGGGCTATGAAAAGCTGGACAGCGAAAACGACGTGACCCGGTTCATCGTGCCCGGCGGTAATGACGCCAACACGATCGATATCGAAGTCACCTCCTCTGCCCCGCGCGCGGCGCAGGGTGCGGGGTCCGTGCATCACATCGCCTTTGCTGTGGATAACCGTGCGCGGCAGTTGGAAGTGCGCGAGGCATTGCTGGACACCGGATATCAGGTGACCCCGGTGATTGACCGCGATTATTTCTACGCTATCTACTTTCGCACCCCCGGTGGCGTGCTGTTCGAGGTCGCGACGAATGAACCGGGTTTTGCCCGTGACGAAGATACTGAACATCTGGGACAGGCGCTGAAGCTGCCCAGCCAGCATGAACATCTGCGTGTGCAGCTGGAACACCTGCTGGAACCATTGGAAGGATGATATGAGTTACATTGTTAAACGCACGACCGGGACAGCGGGCGCACCGCTGTTCCTGACCTTTCACGGCACCGGCGGGTCAGAGGATCAGTTTCATTCTTTCGCCGAACAACTGATCCCCGGCGCGCATGTCACCTCGCCCCGTGGGGATGTGTCGGAAAATGGCGCGGCGCGCTATTTCAAACGCGCGGCGGAAGGCGTCTATGACATGGAGGATCTGGGCGAGCGGACCCATGCCATGGCCGATTTCATCGCAGGAGAAGTGGCGCAGACCCACGCCACCCGCGTGATCGGGCTGGGCTATTCCAATGGGGCCAATATCCTCGCCTCGGTCGCGATGATGCAGGGTGATCTGGTCGATGACCTGATCCTGATGCATCCGCTGATCCCGTTCACGCCGACACCACAACGCTGCCTCAAGGGGCGGCGTGCGTTGATCACAGCGGGCGAAAACGATCCGATCTGCCCGCCGGATCTGACACAGCAACTCGTCACCTATCTGACCGAACAAGGTGCCGATGTGACGATGCACTGGCACAGCGGCGGCCACGGCATCGCACAAAGCGAGATTGCCGCCGTACAGCAGTTCCTGTCCTAGAACGGACACTTCGCGCTGATCCGCATCCCCTGGCCACCGTCGGGGTGGCGGAATTGCAGCGTTTCGGAATGCAGCATCAGGCGCGGATGATCCCGCGCCTGCCCGGTGGCATAGAACGGGTCGCCCAATATAGGATGACCCAGCGCCAGCATATGCACACGTAATTGATGCGACCGCCCGGTCTTGGGCATCAGCCGCACACGGGTTTCGCCGCCGCCCTTGCGCACCACGCGCCAGTCGGTCACGGCAGAACGGCCATTTTCATGATCGACCATCTGCAAGGGCCGGTTCGGCCAATCCACGATCAGCGGCAGATCGACGGTGCCGGTCTTTTCGGCGATCTCACCCCAGACACGGGCGACATAGGTTTTCTTGGTCTGTCGGTTCTCGAATTGCAGGCCCAGATGGCGCTGCGCATGCGGGGCCATGGCAAAGATCATCACGCCGGATGTGTCGCGGTCCAGTCGATGCACCAGCAACGCATCGGGGAACACTGCCTGCACGCGGGCGATCAGGCAATCTGTCAAGTCCGGCCCCTTGCCCGGCACCGACAGCAGCCCGGCGGGTTTATCCACCAACAGGACCTGATGATCGGAATGCAGGATCACCAGCGGGCCTTGCGGCGGATCATACACCGTCACGGCGCCACCCGATCCCCGAATATCGCCGAGCCGACACGGATATGCGTCGCCCCCAGCGCAATCGCGCTTTCGAAATCCGCGCTCATCCCCATCGACAGACCTGTCAGGCCGTTGCGCGCCGCCATCTTGGCCAGCAGGGCGAAATGCAGCGATGGTTCTTCATCCACCGGGGGAATGCACATCAGGCCCACAATGGGCAGGTCCAGCGCGCGGGCCTCTGCCACGAAATCATCGACACCGGCGGGCATCACGCCTGCCTTTTGCTCTTCCTCGCCGGTGTTCACCTGAATGAACAGATCGGGGCATTGCCCCGTTTCCTGCGCCAGCCTTGCGATGGTCTGGGCCAGCTTGGGGCGGTCGAGCGTATGGATCGCCTGCGCCAGTTCCATCGCCTGCCGCGCCTTGTTGGTCTGCAACGGGCCGATCAGGTGCAGGGCGACCCCGTCATAGGATTCGCGGAATCGGGGCCATTTGCCCGCCGCCTCCTGCACCTTGTTTTCGCCAAAGACTCGGTGGCCCTGATCCAGTACGGCGGCAACACGGGCGTCAGGCTGGACCTTGGACACCGCGATCAGGGTGACGTCGTCCGGGGCGCGGCCCGCTTTGGCACAAGCGGCGGCGATACGGTCCTGAATGTCAACCAAGGGCATGGAAGGTCCTTTTTTAATTGGGGGGATTCAACATTAACGATGAAATACAAAGGATTTCCGGCGATGTCATGGGGCAAAACCGGGTGTGACCTTGATGCATCATGTTTCAGCAAGACGCCCATGCCCGGCCCATTTATCTTGAGTGTGCGGGCGCTAGGGCGCAATTAGTCTCCAATGCTAGAACATCTGGCATTCTTGGGAATGCAAAAAACACGAGGGAATTATCCAATGAAAAGCATCCTTCTTACAACAACTGCTCTGGTTGCCTTTGCTGGCGCCGCAGTTGCTGAAGT
>NZ_JBKBQY010000016.1:0-43868 GCF_046292185.1 Yoonia sp. | reverse complement strand
CCGGCGTAACGATCCTGACGCGCGGATTCCAGCTTGCCATCTTCCAGCATCGCGGCGGCGGCTTTCAGACCAGCCGCACAGGCATCCATCCCGCCGACATGGGCAAGGATCAGATCCTCTGCATCGAGGCTCTGACGTCGCAGTTTCGCGTCAAAGTTGGTACCGCCCGTGGTGAACCCGCCTGCGCGCAGCACCTCGTAATAGGCCAGCGCCATTTCGGGCACGTTATTAGGAAACTGGTCAGTATCCCAGCCGGACTGGTAATCGTTGCGGTTCATGTCGATGGACCCGAAAATTCCCAATTCCCGCGCCATTGCCAGTTCATGTTCGAACGAATGACCTGCCAGAATGGCATGGCCCTGTTCGATGTTCATCTTTACCTCGCCTTCAAGGCCGAACTCTTTCAGGAAACCATAGACGGTTGCGACATCATAGTCATACTGGTGCTTGGTCGGCTCCTGGGGTTTGGGTTCGATCAGGATCGCACCCTTGAAGCCCATCTTGTGTTTGTAGTCGACAACCATCTGCAGCATCCGGCCCGCCTGTGCGCGTTCACGGCCCATGTCGGTGTTGAGCAGGGTTTCATACCCTTCGCGCCCGCCCCAGAGGACGTAGTTTTCGCCGCCCAGTTTCATGGTCGCATCCATGCAGGTCTTGATCGTCGCGGCAGAGAAGGCAAACACATCGGGGTCAGGGTTCGTCGCGGCACCGGACATGAAACGCTTGTGCGAGAACAGGTTCGCCGTGCCCCACAGCAGTTTGACGCCGGTCGCGTCCATCTTTTCGGCGAAATAATCGACGATCTCTTCCAGATTGCGGGTGTTTTCCGCAAAGCTGTTTCCTTCCGGACGCACATCGGCGTCGTGGAAACAGAAATAGGGGACGTTCAGAAGCTGGAACATCTCGAATGCGACATCGGCCTTCATGCGGGCCATGTCCATACTGTCGCCGAACCACGGACGGTCGAATGTCTGCCCGCCGAACGGATCGCCGCCCGGCCATGCAAAGGAATGCCAATAGGCAGCGGCGAAACGCAGATGATCCTTCAGCGTCTTGCCCATCACGACCTCTTCTGGGTTGTAATGGCGGAAGGCGAAATCATTGTCGCTGTCCGGGCCTTCGTATTTGATGGCAGGAATGCCTTTGAAGAAATCGGTCATGATAGTCCTTTCAGAGCGGTATAGCTCGCGCGATAACGCGCATGGGCCTCGGCGAAGGCCGCGGTCAGTTTGGTGTCAGGGTCAATCGTGCGGGCGATTTTCGGGGCGGTGGCAATTTCGGCGCCTGCCCCGGTCGCGGCCATCAGGCCAAGGCGGGCCGCGCCAAAGGCACCGCCAAAATCACCCGCAACGGGCAGTTCAATCGGCAGATCAAGCGAGGTCGCAATCGCCTGCACCCAGTAATCAGATCGCGACCCGCCACCGACAGCGATCAGGCGGTTGATGCTGGTGCCGGTGCTGGTCAGCGCGTCGTGGCAATCGCGGATCGCGTGGGTCACACCTTCCAGCACCGCACGCGCCATCGCCTTGGTGTCGGTTGCATGATCCAGATGCAGGAACGCGCCCCGGATCGACGCATCGTTATGCGGGGTCCGTTCGCCGCCCAGGTAAGGCAGGAACAGCGGCTTACCGGGTGCCTGCAACGCGCCAAGGCTGCCGGTCAGCGTTGCGGCGGGTTTGTCCGCGATGCGCGCGAACCAGTTCAGCGCATCGGCGGCGGCGAGGATGACCCCCATCTGGTGCCATGTATCCGGCAAAGCGTGGCAGAACGTATGCACGGCACTGGCGGCATCGGGGTTGTAGGCATCGCTGGCGGCGAACAGCACACCGGATGTGCCGAGCGAGACGAATGCATCGCCCGCCTTGACCACACCCACGCCCACGGCGCTGGCGGCATTGTCGCCACCCCCGCCCGCGACGACCACGCCGCGCGGCAGGCCCCAGCGGGTGGCGAGTGCATCACGCACCTGCCCCGACACTTCAGACCCTTCTACAAGGCGCGGCATCTGCGCACGGCTCAGGTTCGTGGCCTCCAGCAGGTCATCCGACCAGTCGCGTTTCGCCACGTCGAGCCAGCTTGTGCCAGCGGCATCGGACATTTCCGCCACCGCCTCGCCCGTCAGCCACAGGCGCAGGTAATCCTTGGGCAGCAACACGCGGGCCACCTTGGCAAAGGTCGCCGGTTCGTGTTTGGCTACCCAAGCCAGTTTCGGCGCGGTGAATCCGGGAAACACGATATTGCCGGTCAGCGCCCGGAAACGTGGGTCTGCATCAAGCGCCGCCGCTTCCACGGCAGAGCGGGTGTCGTTCCACAGTATGCAGGGGCGCAGCAACTCGTCGGCGTCGTCCAGAAGGGTCGCGCCATGCATCTGGCCGGACAGACCAATCGCCTTGACCTCCGCCAGCGACACCTGCGCGCCCAGTTCGCGCATCACCGCATCGGTGGCGTCAAGCCATGTCGCGGGGGCCTGTTCGGACCAGCCGCTTTGCGGGCGCACAGCCTCCAGCGGGGCGGATGCCTCGGCCAGGATAGATTGATTGACGTCTATCAAAATTGCTTTCAGGCCGGATGTGCCCAGATCAAGACCAATAAACATCAGGCTGCTTTCTTTGGATTCTTGCCCAGAATGATCATCGACAGGATGTCATCCTCGGTCACATCCTCGACCCGTTCGGTGCCGACGACTTGCCCGTTCTTCATCACCGAGACACGGTCGCAGAGTTCCATCATCTCGCGCGTGTCATGGCTGATCAGGAAGATGCCCAGACCTTGCGCCTTCAGTTCCTGAATAAGATCCGCCACCATCTTGGTTTCATGCACACCAAGTGCTGCAGTCGGTTCATCCATGATCAGGATCTTGGCCTTGAAATAGACTGCGCGCGCGATGGCGACCGACTGGCGTTGACCGCCGGACAGGGCCGACACGGGTTCTTTCAGCTTTTTGAAATTGGGGTTCAGCCGCGCCATGATCTTGCGCGTCTCGGCCTCTTGCCGCCCGTCATCGACAAAACCGAAAGGCGTCGTCAGTTCGCGGCCCAGAAACAAGTTCGATGCCGCATCAAGGTTATCGGCCAGCGCCAGCGTTTGATAGATCGTCTCAATATTGTGGTCGCGGCTGTCGCGGGGGGATTGGAAATTCACTTTCTTGCCTTCGACCCAGATCTCGCCGGAATCCATCTTGTAGGCGCCCGACAGGATCTTGATCAGCGTCGATTTGCCAGCGCCGTTATGGCCCAGAAGGCCAACCACTTCACCGGGGTAAAGATCGATACTGACGTGATCCACCGCCTTGACCCCACCGAACGAGATCGAGATGTCTTTCATCTGTACAAGAGGTGTCATCATTTCGCTCCTGAATATTTGCGGTACTGGATGTCGATCCAGACGGCGAGGACCAGCACAAGGCCCACCACGATGTTCTGATAAGGCGCGTCGACACCGACCATCGCCATGCCGGATTGCAGCGATTGCATGATCAGCGCGCCGATGATGGCACCGTAAATCGTGCCGATCCCGCCCGCCAGCGCCGTGCCGCCGATCACCGCCGCAGCGATAACGCGCAATTCGTCCAATGTGCCGATATCGTTGGTGTGGTACCCCAGACGGGCCGAAGCGACGATGCCCCCCAGCGCGCAGAGCATGCCAACCATGGCGAAAATCTTGACCGTCAACAATTTCGTATTGATGCCTGACAATTCAGCGGCGTCAGGGTTGCCCCCGGTGGCAAAGATATACCGTCCCAGCCTTGTGCGCTGCGCGATGATTGTCATCACCACGGCGACGGCGATCAACAGCAGCACGGAATAGGGAATGCCATACCCGGCGGTGCAACCTTCAAGCTGCGCGCAGCCCCAACGCTCAAACTCGCGGGCGATCACGCGGTCGGGCACCGCATAGGCGTTCAGCACGGCGACAAAACCCAAGATCGCCGCGATCACAGCGCCGATCACGATCACCTCTGCCCACATTGGCTTGACGACAAATCCGTGGCTCATCTTGGTCCGGCGCGCCATCAGAATACCGACAGCGGCGGCTGCGGCGGCGATCATACCCACGACCCAGCTCCAGAATATGCCCAGCGTCCCGTTGATGCCGCCGAACAGCATATAGGTCTGGTCCAGCGGCCCGATCGTCTGCCCGTTGGTCAGATGCCAGGCCACGTTGCGCCAGATCAGCAGGCCACCCAATGTGACGATAAAGGCGGGGATCATCTGATAACCGATCAAATAGCCCTGAAACGCCCCGATCAGCGCGCCGGTCAGGATACCGGCAGCAATCGTGATCCATGGGATCATCGGATGGCCGATTTCCAGCCCGAACATCTGCGGCAAGAATTGCGTCTGCGTGATCGCCATGACAGCGGTGGTTGTCGCCAGCAAGGCACCCACCGACAGATCAATATGGCGGGTGACGATCACGAACACCATGCCGGTCGCCATGATCGCGACCGAGACTGTCTGGATCGACAGGTTGAAAATATTGCGCGGCGTCAGGAACCGCTGGTCCGACCAGATATGGAACACGATCCAGATCAGGATCAGCGCCCCGATCATGCCCAGCAGACGTGTGTCCACTTCCAGCGTTTTGAAAAGGGACCGGCGCGTGCTGGTAGACGCAGAGGCAGTTTGATCAGACATAGCTTTGCTCCATCGCAGCCAATTGCGCAGGGTCAGCGACCAATTGTTTGCTTGAAAAAGAAATGCGGGACCCTGCACATTTGCAGGGTCCCTTTCGGTGGCGGATCATCCCCGCCACCTGCGACTTAGTTACAAGGTGCCGGGCCGTTCGTCACGCCCTGGCAAAGAGATTCAACGGTGATCCAGCCCGCATCGGTCACGTCCGACAGGTTGTCGGCGGTGATCGGCAGCGGCTCCAGGAAGATCGCAGTCATTTCGGTGCCCGCAGGCGATGTCCATGTTTCGCTGCCTTCGACAGCGGTCATGTCACCGTCGGACCCGGCCAGCGCGACCGCGATTTCAGCCGCAGCGCGGCCCAGATCACGGGCGTCTTTCCAGACCGAAACAGTCTGCGTGCCAAGGGCGACACGGTTCAGCGCGGCATGATCGCCGTCCTGACCAGAGACAGGAATGCCTTCCATGCCCTGCGCGGTCAGTGCGGCCACGACGCCACCAGCAGTACCATCGTTCGATGCAACGACAGCATCGACTGCGTTGTCATTCGCGGTCAGGATCTGTTCCATGTTGCGCTGTGCGTTGGCAGGCAACCAGCCATCGGTATAGGCTTCGGCGACGATGGTGATCGCGCCGCTGTCAATCGCATCCTGCAGGATCTCTTGCTGGCCGCCACGCAGGAAATCCGCGTTCGGGTCAGTGGGCGAGCCCTTGATCATGACGTAATTGCCTTCTGGCATCTGCTCCAGCACGGCGCGGGCCTGCATCCGGCCGACTTCGACGTTGTCGAAGGTCAGATAGAAGGCGCGCGGATCTTCGATCAGGCGGTCATAGGCGACGACGGGGATACCTTCGTTGGCAGCGGCTTCGACAGCGGGGCCAATCGCGGCGCTATCCTGTGCCAGGATGATCAGTGCGTCAACGCCCTGGGCGATCAGGCTTTCGACATCGGACAATTGCTTGGCCGAGGATGATTGCGCATCGGCGGACACATAGGTTGCGCCGGCTTCGTCCAAGGCGGCGCGAATCGCAGCCTCATCCGTCTGCCAACGCTCTTCCTGGAAATTCGACCAGCTGACGCCAATTGTCAGGTCCTGCGCCAAAGCAGCAGAGTTAAAGCCAGCGACAGCAATCGCGGCAGCGATAATGGATTTATGCATGTATTCCTCCCAGAAATGCGGCCCTCATGCAGTGAGGGTGTGGGTTTTCGAACCCTACAGCGCCCAAAATGCCATATTAAATTCACTTGTCAAAATAAAAATTGCCTCTTCTGGTGAAAAACCGCTTTGAGACTGCGGATTTATTGGGCAGTCTGTGAAGACCTCGGGTTTTTACTGAATATGGACCCGTTAATAATTCAGGCGTTGAACTATGTATGACGAAATCACATCCGGCGGCGACGAATCGCCCTTGTCGTCAGGCTGTGGCCCATTGTTGCCGACGGCCAGCGCTGTGGCGAAACCGCTGCGCCAGCAGATTTTCGAACATGTGCGCGGCGCTGGCCGGGCGGCGCGCGCCGATGTCACCCGCGCGCTGGGAATCAGCGCAGGGTCGGCCACCACCCTGACCGCCGATCTGATCGCCGCGGGTTTTCTGCGCGAGGTCGAAGGCCTGCCGCGCGAAACCGGCCGTGGCCGCCCGCCCGTGGCGCTGGAAGTCGTATCAGAGGCGTGCCACGTCATCGGGATCAAGCTCTCGGATGAAGTACATACTGCCGTGCTGACTGATTTTTCCGGCCAGATGGTGGCAGATGCCAGCCTGCCCACCCCGCCCACGCGTAAATCGCTGCCCGATCTGCTGGATGAAATCGCCGTCCTGATCGGGCTTGTGCTGAAAGGCACCGGCAAGGAATTATGCGATATCGCCGCTGTCGGGATCGGCCTGTCCGGGATCGTAGACCACAAGACCGGCACCGTGCCGTGGTCGCCGCTGTTGGCCGATCGCGAAATGGACCTTGGCACCGCCTTCGTGGCGCGCTTCGGTCTGCCATTATACGTCGATAACGATGCCAATGTGCTGACGCTTGCCGAGCTGTGGTTCGGGGCGGGCCGGTCCATGACGGATTTCGCCGTTGTCACCATCGAACATGGCGTCGGCATGGGGCTGGTGCTGGACAACCGCCTGTTCCGTGGATCGCGCGGCATGGGGCTGGAACTGGGTCATACCAAGGTGCAATTGGACGGCGCATTGTGCCGCTGCGGCCAGCGCGGCTGTCTGGAGGCTTATCTGGCCGACTACGCATTGGCGCGTGAAGCCGCGACAGCCCTGCACCGCAATCCGCGCAACCTGCAAAGCCCCAATGCGATGCTGGATGCCCTGTTCGCGCAGGCCAAGGCGGGCAATCAGGCCGCGCGCACGATCTTTCGCCGCGCCGGGCGCTATTTGTCGGTGGGGCTTGCCAATGTGATCCAGTTGTTTGACCCCGAACTGATCATCCTGTCGGGTGAACGGATGCAATATGATTATCTTTATTCCGAGGAAGTTCTGGCCGAAATGCAGCGCCTGACACTGAACAATGGCCGCGCGCCCTGCCGGATCGAAATCCACGCCTGGGGCGATATGGTCTGGGCGCGCGGTGCCTCTGCGCTGGCGCTGGCCGCCGTCACGGACCGGGTGCTGGGAGAGACGCGGGCATGATCCGGGCGCTGGCGCTCTGCCTCACGGCGACATCCGCCAGCGCCGAGGTGGTGTTCGAGGATCGCTCCGACGTTTTGCCTGCCCACAGCTACGCCGGCGGGTGGGAACATTTCGTCGGTGGCGGTGTCGCCGTTTTCGACTGCAACGCCAATGGGTTGCCAGACATCTTTGCGGCAGGCGGTGAAAATCCCGCGATACTGCTGCGCAATGACGGGAATTTCACCTTCACCAACATTTCCCTGCCGGAAATGACAGGTGTAACAGGGGCTTACCCCATCGATATTGATGCCGACGGCGCGATGGATCTGTTCGTGCTACGGGTCGGCCCGAATATCGTGCTGCGCGGTGATGGCGCTTGCGGTTTCACCGATGCGACCGCGGACTGGGACGTGCCAGCGGGTGACGCCTGGACAACGGCATTCACCGCATGGTGGGATGATGACGTAAGGCCAGTCATGGCCATCGGCAATTACGTCGACCGCGACGATCCCGACGGCCCGTTTGAGGCCTGCGATACCAACCAGATCCTGACCCCGGCGGAAGATGGCTATGTCAGCACGGATCTGACCCCCGGCTATTGCCCGCTGTCGATGCTGGCCGCACAGGACGCGCGCGGGCGGTTGACGCTCAGGCTGTCGAATGACCGCCATTACTATGTCCGCGGCGGGCATGAACAGATGTGGGACATCGCCGAGGGGCGCTTTCTGGGGGATGCGGATGGCTGGCAGAACGTCTCGCTTTGGGGGATGGGGATCGCCAGCCGCGACCTGACGGGCAACGGGCGTGACGATGTGATGCTGACCTCGATGGGCGATCAACTGCTGCAACTCGCGCAGGATGACGGCACCTATGCCAACGCGCCCTACGGCATCGGCACCTATGCACAACGCCCGCATACCGGCGATGACGGGCGGCCATCCACCGGCTGGCACGCCGAATTCGCCGATGTCGACAATGACGGGCGCGCCGATCTTTTCATCGCCAAGGGCAATGTCGATCAGATGCCGGGGCTGGCGATGGCCGATCCCAACAACCTGCTGATGCAGCAACCGGACGGCACCTTTGCCGAGGCTGGGCTGACCGCAGGCATCGCGACCACCGCGCGGTCCCGCGGTGCGGCGCTGGCAGATTTCGACGGTGACGGATTGCTCGATCTGATCGTCGTCAACCGCCGCGCGCCATTAGAGATTTACCGCAATGCGACCGAAAGCACCGGCAATTGGCTGGCCGTGGCATTGGAGCAATCGGGCGGCAACCGCAATGCCATCGGGGCGGTGGTGACAGTCACGACCGAATACGCCACACAAAGCCAGCAAAATACAATCGGCGGCGGTCATGCCGGGGGCAAGGCGCTGCCATTGCATTTCGGCCTCGGTGCAGCGGAAGACGCAGCGATCACCGTCACCTGGCCCGATGGGGCGCAAAGCCGCGACATGGCACCGGCGAACGCACCGTTAATCCTGCGGCACCCGCGCGACAGATAGGCCACTTGGCACAGAGTCGGGGATTCCCAGCACGCCGGTTTTCACCTGTGGATCGGTCAGCGTGTCCAGAAACGCCAGTAAAGCGTCCAATGCACCGTCGTCCAATAGGACCGGATCAACAGCGACCGCTGCGGCAATGCCCGCACTGTCGGCAAACCCGCGTGTATCATCCACCGGCAGCGCAGGCAGCAGAGCCTGATCCAGATCATAGCTGTCCAGCGCTGCCACAGGGTCCAGATGCGCGGTGACAAAATCACGCAGATCAGCATAGGCCCCCGAATGCCCATAGGGACCGGTCAGCGCGATATTGCGCAGGCTTGGCGTGCGGAATGCAAACATATCCGCTGCATCGCCCGTCACCCGGAACCGCCCCAGATCACTGGCATGGCTTTCGAACCGTTCGCCCTTGCCCGGCCCGATCTGCGGCACCCCCATGGCGTGAAACCGGTGGTCGGTCAGGAACGGACCGGCATGACAGGTGCCGCATCCGGCATCGCCGTAAAACAGCGCCATGCCGGTGGCGGCGGGTTCGGGCAAGTCAGCTGCGCCGCGCAGAACCGCGTCGAATGGCGCGTTATCAGACCGCCATTCCAGTTCCATGAACGCCGCCACAGCGTTGGAAATATCGGTGAACCCGATCTGCGCGGAATCGTCGATATGATCGTAAACGGCGATGAAACGATCAGCATAGGCCGGAATATCCGCCACCCTGCGCGAGATGATATCCCAGGCCCCGCCCTGCCCCGTGATCATGCCACGGCGCACGGCTTGCGAAACGTCGTTTTCACTGTAATGGCCCGCCATTTCATCGCCGGAAAGCACCGGAAACATCGTTTGCGCCGACAACAGCGATGCAAACCCCGTTACCATATCATCCGCCAGCGGTGTACGCAGGCCGCCGGGGCGGTTGGCATCCACCTCGATCCGGCCATCGTGGAACAGGACGGTGAATTCCCGCGCGCCCAGATTGAACAGCGCGGGCGAATTGCGCGGGATGCGTTGCTCGGGCATGTTGGCAGGATCGGCGACGCGATCAGGCCCCAGCCCCGTGCCGCCGTCGCCCAGACCCAGCGACAAACCATCGCTGGTGCCAAAGGCCGGATGATGACAGGTGGCGCAGGACACATCCCTGTTCCCCGACAGGATCGGATCATAGAACAACAACTGGCCCAGTTCCGCCTCCAGCCGGTTCACGGGGTGGAAATCCGCATCGCTGAGCGCGCGCGGCAAATCCTGCGCAGCCGCACCGCTGGCCATGACTGAAAAAATAATGATCAGACGCATCTGTCCCCCGCTGGCGCGATGCTATTCACCCGTGGGGCGGCTGGCAAGATGGGACTATTCCATGCGCTTGCGGATCCTGTGCACCATAAACCACACCAACAAAAGAACGATGGGCGTGGCGACGGCGGTCATGATCGGTTTGGTTGTGTTCAGAATCCGTTCCAACGGGGCAGCCATGTAAAGCGCGAGATTGACCGCATAATAACTGATCGCCACGACAGACAGACCTTCGACCGTGCGTTGCAGGCGCAATTGCAAATCGGCGCGCTTGTCCATGCTGGTCAGCAGTTCCTGATTCTGCGCAGAGCGTTCCACATCGACCCGCGTGCGCAACAGATCGCCCGCACGCAGCGCGCGTTCCGACATCGCATATAGCCGCGCTTCGGTCGATTTGACCGTCCGCATCGCAGGGTCAAAGCGGCGCATCATGAATTCGCCAAAGGTCTGCCGCCCGGCAAAACGCTCTTCACGCAAGACCGAAATCCGCTGGTTGACGATGGTTTCATACGCCCCCGCAGCGCCAAACCGGAATGTCGTTTCGGCGATCGTATTCTCGATCTCGGCGGACACCTGCAGCAAGGATCGCAGCACCTTGGCAGGTTCCGTCACGGATTGACGCATATCGGCCAAAAGCCCGGTCAATGTGCGGTCGAATTCCCCCATCTTGGGCCCAAGCGACCGGGCCTTGGACAGGGCGAGCATCGACATCGCCTTATAGGTTTCAATCTCGCACAGGCGCTGGACGACGCGGCCAATGCGGCGGTCATCGACCTGTGGGCGCGCGAATACCGCAAACCGCATATGGCCGGCGCTATCGATGCGAAAATCGCCGGCGATCACCAGATCGTTTTCGACCACGCGGCTGATGGCCAGGCTTTCGGGCACAAACCAGTCATGGACCTTTTCCAATATGCCATCGTCACCTTCCACCACCTCGACCCTTATCAGGGCCGACGTGACGCGGGTGCCCGGTGCCTTGGATAGCCAGTCATCGGGGAACACGTCAAAGGTGACAGCCTCGAACGGGCGGCTGGCCACGCCTTCGCCAAACACGGTGTAGGTGACGAATTCAGTGTGGCTTTCCCATTTCAACTGATGCTTGCCGAGGGTGCCAAAGTAATGCGTGGCCTCCGGCTGGGGGTGCTGCGCGCCGAAACGGTCAAGCAAATCAATCAGATGCGCCCTGTCCGCTGCACGGTCGCGGCCTGCGGCATTGCTGGCCGGTTTGATCGCCAGATAGGCGGCCCGGCTGGGCGCGCCGACAGCGGGAAACGGCCTCGCATGCAATTCATTCGCCAGCGTATAGCGCAAGGGATGGTCGGCAATCGGTGGCATCAAACGGGCTTTCACTGTCGGCTTTGGCCTACATTAGCGCGCATATCCAACCTGTAAACAGGAAAAGTGTTAATTTCTAATTACTTAGTGGCACACAACGGTATACGATGGATCATGCGGTCATCGCGCGATAAAAGACGGCATGACCCGGATCATCTTGTTCAACAAACCTTTTGGCGTGCTGTCGCAATTCACCGATACGCGCAGCCCCTCGCCCCGGCCGACGTTGTCGGCCTATATCGATGTCCCCGGCGTCTATCCTGCGGGCAGGCTCGACCGCGACAGCGAAGGGTTGTTGCTGCTGACAGATGATGGCGCCCTGCAGGCCCAGATCGCCGACCCAAGGCACAAACTGCCCAAAACCTATCTGGTGCAGGTCGAAGGCGAACCGACGCAGGCAGACCTGGCCCCGTTGCAAACAGGCGTGACCTTGAACGACGGTCCCACCCGGCCCGCCGCCGTGCGCCTGATCGATCCCCCCGCCCTGTGGGATCGCGACCCGCCGGTGCGGTATCGCAAATCCGTGCCGGATTGCTGGATCGAGATCACCATCAGCGAAGGCCGCAACCGGCAGGTGCGCCGGATGACCGCACATATCGGTTTTCCGACGTTGCGGCTGGTACGCTGGCGCGTCGGCGATTGGACACTGGATGGGGTGGCACCGGGACACTGGCAGGATGCGGTCCCGCGCTGAGCGGACTGGACAAGGTTTTTCGGATGAAAAACCTTCAGCGCGCAGGATCAGGGGGGATTGCCTTGGTGCGGTCGGGGGGACTCGAACCCCCACGAATGTTACTTCACAGCGACCTCAACGCTGCGCGTCTACCAATTCCGCCACGACCGCATTGTCCAGGCTGAGTGATGACGTCTTTAGTGAATGCGCTGATCCTTCTCAAGGGCAAAAACGCCTAGCCTGCCGAATGCGGCATCCGGAACGGTCGCGGCCTGCGCCGCTGCAGGAAAACCAACCCGCTGACCCCCACGACAATGGCCAGCCACGCGGCATATGTGCCGCCGCCAGCCACCAGAACCTCATGCATGATCCGGCCCGGCAACAGCGTGAAGAGGCCCGCCAGCCCCAGCGCCCAGAACCAGATCTGGCGCATCGCCTTTTGATGGGCGGCGATCCGGCGCTGTCGCGCGTGACCCACCCCTTGCCATATCCCGATGAAGGTCAGCAGGCACAGCAGATGGATCGGCCCGAAATGACCAGCCAGGGCAGGCCCGCCTGAGGGGATGAACAACCCGGATGCCGCCAGTAACAGCATGCTGACCACCCACCCATAGCCCAGCACCTTGTGCCGCAGCCGTCCGCCCCGACCCCAGAGCACCAGTGGGCCCAGCACAAGCGCAGGCAAGGCCGCCATCACATGCAGCTGAATAATGAATGAAGCCTCAAAAAGAGGGCCAAGTGTCATGGCAAAGCCTCCGAAAAAGGTTAGACTTCGCTCCGGATGCCGCGCGACGGGTGACGGGCCAAGGGACGATACGTGAAACCGGGGAAAACTTCGTGAAAGACGGCCAGTCGCATTCCACGCTGCGCGAATGGCGCGACCACATGGCCCGGCCACGCGCCGTCGCGATCTTTGCCGGACTGGCCGTGATCCTGACCCTGATTGCCCCGTTCGAAACCGAACGCGCCGCGGGTCCGCTGATCCGGTTCTGCTATTGGCTGCTGGTTGCCGTGCTAACTTATGCGATTGGCTCTCTGGCGCATTGCTTCGCGCTTTTCCGCTTTGCCCGCCAGCCCGTCCTGCGCGTCGCCATCAGCATGCTGATCACCGCTGCGGGGGCAAATCTTGTCGTCTTCGGCGTCACCCTGCTGATCCTGTCCGATGTCCCCGCCGGGCTGGATCTGCTGCTGACCATCGTCAATATATCTGTCATCGCAATGATTATCGCCGGTATTTTCCATCTGCTGCCAGATCAGCCGGCCATGCAGGAAGAACACCGATCCTGCGCCCTGATGGACCGTCTGCCATTGGAAAAGCGTGGCCCGCTTGTGGCGCTTTCGGTAGAAGATCATTATGTCAGGGTCAGAACATTAGCCGGAGAGGATGTGCTGCTCATGCGTCTGTCAGATGCGATACGTGAAACCGGCGATATCAATGGCCTGCAGGTCCACCGGTCGCATTGGGTCGCACTTGATCAGGTGAAATCCGCGCGTCGCAGGGGTGACGGGGCCATCCTGCAGATGAATATTGGCCCGGATATCCCGGTCAGCCGGTCAAATCTGCCCGCCATCCGAAAGGCCGGGCTTTTGCCCCGCTGACGCATGGTGGAATGGATCATCACTGACGGTCTGACCGACTATCCACAGGCGCTGGCATTCATGGAACAGCGCGTGAACGCCATCATCGCGGGAACGGCGGATGAATGTATCTGGCTGCTGGAACATCCCCCACTTTATACGGCCGGCACCTCAGCCAAGCGTGCCGACCTGATCGCGCCAAACCGCTTTGCCGTGTATGATGCGCGGCGTGGTGGGGAATATACCTATCATGGCCCCGGCCAGCGCGTTGTCTATGTGATGCTCGACGTCGGCAGGCGTGGTCATGATCTGCGCCGCTTTGTCCAGGATCTGGAAAGCTGGGTGATCGGCACGCTGGACACATTCAACGTCAAAGGCGAAATCCGCGCGGGCCGCGTCGGCGTCTGGGTGCAACGCCCCGAAAAACCGCGCCATGCGGATGGTTCATTGGCCGAAGACAAAATCGCCGCCATCGGCATACGCATGCGCAAGTGGGTGTCGTTTCACGGCCTATCGATCAATGTGGACCCCGATCTGGGGCATTTCGACGGGATCGTGCCCTGCGGCATCCGCGATCATGGTGTGACATCACTGGTCGATCTGGGCCTGCCAGTCAGCATGGGTGACCTCGACGTGGCGCTGCGGCAAACTTTCGCTGCCAACATGTCAGAGGCGCGCATTCAGACCTGACCCGCAGGCGCCCCCCTGCGCCAATATAACCCAACTCTACAGGTGCATCCGCAGTTGCCCCGCGCGGTGCAAGCGACTAGAACCCGATACAACGACCGCCCACGCTTGAATCGGCGGCGTCGATCTGTAGCCAATACGAGGAGAGCCACATGGCGGACGCAGCCATCCACGGCGATGCACACGAAGACAACCGGGGCTTCTTTACCCGGTGGTTCATGTCCACAAATCACAAGGATATCGGGGTCCTTTACCTGTTCGCCGCAGGTATCCTGGGGTTCGTGTCGGTGGCATTCACCGTCTATATGCGCCTCGAACTGATGCATCCCGGTGTACAATATATGTGTACCGAAGGGTTCAGGACCGATCCCTGCACGCCCAACGGTCATCTGTGGAACGTGCTGATCACCTATCACGGCGTGTTGATGATGTTCTTCGTCGTCATCCCCGCGCTGTTCGGTGGTTTCGGCAACTACTTCATGCCATTGCAGATCGGCGCGCCGGATATGGCGTTCCCACGGCTGAACAACCTGTCTTTCTGGCTGTTCGTGGCCGGTGGCGCGATGGGTGTGGCCTCGATGTTTTCGCCGGGCGGCAATGGTCAGCTTGGCGCGGGCGTCGGCTGGGTCATGTATCCGCCCCTGTCCACGAATGAGGCAGGCATGTCGATGGATCTCGCGATCTTCGCGGTCCACCTGTCGGGGGCGTCGTCCATTCTTGGCGCGATCAACATCATCACCACTTTCCTGAACATGCGCGCGCCGGGCATGACGCTCCACAAGGTGCCGCTGTTCGCCTGGTCGATCTTCGTGACTGCATGGATGATCCTGCTGGCGCTGCCGGTGCTGGCCGGTGCGATCACCATGTTGCTGACCGACCGGAATTTCGGCACGACGTTTTTCCAACCGGAAGGCGGCGGCGACCCGGTGCTGTACCAGCACATCCTGTGGTTCTTCGGTCACCCCGAAGTGTACATCATCATCATTCCCGGTTTTGGCATCATCAGCCACGTCATCGCCACCTTCAGCCGCAAGCCGATCTTTGGCTATCTGCCGATGGTCTATGCGATGGTCGCAATCGGGGTGCTGGGCTTTGTCGTCTGGGCGCACCACATGTATACGGTGGGCATGTCCCTGACACAGCAAAGCTATTTCATGCTGGCGACCATGGTCATCGCGGTGCCGACCGGGGTGAAAATCTTCAGCTGGATCGCCACGATGTGGGGCGGCTCGATCGAGTTCAAGACACCGATGCTCTGGGCGTTCGGTTTCCTGTTTCTGTTTACCGTCGGTGGCGTCACGGGCATCGTGCTGTCGCAGGCCGGGATCGACCGGGTTTACCATGACACCTATTATGTCGTCGCCCACTTCCACTATGTCATGAGCTTGGGTGCGGTCTTCGCCATCTTTGCAGGGATCTATTTCTACCTGCCCAAGATGTCGGGCCGCATGTATCCTGAATGGGCTGGCAAGCTGCATTTCTGGGCCATGTTCATCGGTGCCAACATCACCTTCTTCCCGCAGCACTTTCTGGGTCGCCAGGGGATGCCACGTCGTTACATCGACTATCCCGAGGCCTTTGCCTTGTGGAACCTGGTATCCACCTGGGGTGCGTTTTTGTCCTTTGCGTCGTTCCTGTTCTTCATCGGGGTGCTGGCCTGGACGCTGCTGCGCGGGCGTCGCGTGACGGAAAACAACCCCTGGAACGAATATGCCGACACGCTGGAATGGACCCTGCCCTGCCCGCCGCCAGAGCATACATTCGAAACGCTGCCCAAGCGCGAAGACTGGGACAAGCAACATTCCCACTAGCCTTTGCTAGCGGAACAAAAAGCCCCCGGTTTCCGGGGGCTTTTTTTATGTTCGCCCTAACCTAAATGGTCTGCTGAGCAGTGACAGTTTCACGCATGGACCAGTCACCGGTCAGGACGCAGATTGTCCGCGAGCGAGGAATTACACATGCCCTATGAATGGACCCCCGACCAACCGCATACCGATCCGGAATGGCAGTTGAGCCTTTGGCCCTATCGGTCCTTGCTGCGCAAGGATTTCGTCCTGTTCATGGGGGCGACGGCGGCCTTGATCGCCCTGCCGCTGATCACCCTTCTGGGCACCGTGGTCCTTTGGGCGTTGCTGCCGTTTTTTGGGGTGATGTTCTGGGGGCTGTGGACCGCGCTGAACATCAGCTACAAACGTGGTGAGGTGCTGGAGGAACTGGTGGTCGATGATCAATCCGCCCATCTGACCCGCTACAACCCCGAAGGCGGCCGGCAGGAATGGCACGCCAACCGTTACTGGGTGACGGTGCATCTGCATCCCAAGGGCGGGCCGGTCGAAAACTACATCACCCTGCGCGGCGGCGACCGCGAGGTCGAGATCGGGGCGTTTCTGGATGTCTCGGAACGGCTGGCGCTTTACGGCGATCTCAAGCGTGCCTTGCGCGGGGGTGGTGTGCCATAAGTTCCCCTGTGCGCGCCGGGGCAAAAAGATGCCTCCGGCGGGCTATGCAGGCCCGGCGATGACCTTAGCCCAGCCGGGATTTCACCAGCGGACCTGCTTTTGCGAAATCCATCTGGCCGGTGTAATTGGCTTTCAGTTCGGCCATCACCTTGCCCATGTCGCGGATGTTTTCCGCCCCGACACTGGCAATTGCGGCATCCACGGCGGCTTCTGCCTCGGCCTCCGACAATTGGCGGGGCAAAAATTCCTCGATCACCTTGATCTCGGACAATTCCTTTTCCGCCAGTTCCAGCCTGCCGCCCTCTTCATAGGCGCGGGCACTTTCCTGGCGTTGTTTGACCATCCGGCCCATGATCGCCAGCACATCGGCATCAGACAAGCCTGCGCCTTCTTCGGCGGTGCCGCGCAGTGCGATGTCGCGGTCTTTGATGGCGGCGTTGATCAGGCGCAGGGTGGACAGCCTGTCCGCCTCTTTCGCCCGCATCGCATCTTTCAAAGCCGCCGTGATCCGGTCGCGCAATTGCATGGAATATCCTGTGTTTACTGCACCAAAGAACCCGCACCATACCGCCTTGACCCGTGGCTGACAAGCAGCCCTGACGCCACGGTATACCTTGTTTGCAAGGTGGTATCGGGCCTTGACCCTTGGCCCCTGCCCCCGTAAACCCGGACCAATTTGACGGATGGAGTTCGGGTCATGACGCAGAAACCAACGGCTTGCCTTGCACTGGCGGATGGCACGATCTTCTATGGGATGGGCTTTGGCGCCACGGGTGAAACGGTGGCAGAGCTGTGTTTCAACACAGCCATGACCGGCTATCAGGAAATCATGACAGATCCGTCCTATGCCGGGCAGGTCATCACCTTTACCTTTCCCCATATCGGCAATACCGGCGTCAACGTCGATGACGACGAGACCGTCGATCCGGTCGCCGAAGGCATGGTGGTGAAATGGGACCCCACCGATGCCTCCAACTGGCGCGCGACAAGCGAGCTGAAAACCTGGCTGGCCAGCCGCAACCGTATCGGCATGGGCGGTGTCGACACCCGCCGCCTGACACGTGCGATCCGCCAGCAGGGTGCGCCGCATGTCGCATTGGCGCATGATCCCGAAGGGAAATTCGATCTGGAACGTCTTGTCGCCAAGGCCCGCGCCTTTGCCGGTCTCGAAGGGCTGGATCTGGCCAAGGATGTCACCTGCGCGCAATCTTACCGCTGGAACGAAATGCGTTGGGCCTGGCCCGAGGGCCACCAGCCGCAGACCAACGCGCGTCACAAGGTCGTCGCCATCGATTTCGGCGCAAAGCGCAGTATCCTGCGCTGTCTGGCGTCGGCAGGTTGCGATGTGACCGTCCTGCCCGCCTCTGCCACGGCCGAGGATGTGCTGGCGCTGAAGCCTGACGGTGTGTTCCTGTCGAACGGCCCCGGTGATCCGGCTGCAACCGGCGCCTATGCCGTGCCGATGATCCAGGGCGTTCTGGCAACGGATATCCCCGTCTTCGGGATCTGTCTGGGCCATCAGATGCTGGCGCTGGCACTAGGCGCACGCACGGTCAAGATGAACCACGGCCATCACGGGGCCAACCATCCGGTCAAGGATATGGAAACTGGCAAGGTTGAAATAACATCTATGAATCATGGGTTTACCGTGGACAGCCAGACCCTGCCCGCCGGTGTGATCGAAACCCATGTGTCGCTGTTCGACGGGTCCAACTGCGGCATCCGCCTTGATGGTCGCCCCGTATTCAGCGTGCAATACCACCCCGAGGCAAGCCCAGGCCCACAAGACAGCTATTACCTGTTCGAACGCTTTGCCGAAGCGATGGATGGTGTGACGGCTTAACCTTTCCTTAATCTACTGTATGGATAATCGCCGGATGTAAGGCGGATAATTCCATGCTTGATTTTACCAAGGCTACGGCCGACTGGCCCCAACTCCCGCCCCATGACAGCGCGTTGCTGGCGTCATTGGTGGAAAAGGGAATCATGTCGCAGCTTGAAGCGGATCGCGCCATGGCGGTCGCCTTGCGGCTGGATGTGCCGCTTACCGATGTGCTGCTGCGGCAGTGCAACTTGAATCCCGGTTTGCTAGCCAGTCATCAAGGCAAAGCATTCGGCGCACAGGTCGTCGATCCAGGCATCCAACCGCCTGACCCGCTGCTGGTGGATAAGATCGGCCCTGACGCCTGTTTGCGCAATGGCGTTCTGCCTTGGCGCATCATCCACGGAACCACCGTGATCCTGACCCCCACGCCAGAGCATTTCGAATCGCAGCGCGCTAATCTTGAGACGATATTCGGAAATATCCGCATGGGGATCACCACCGATCAGCAACTGACAGAAGTGGTACAATCGCTTCATGGTGCCAGATTCGCAGCAGAGGCCGAAACCTTCGTGGCATCCAGAGAAAGTTGTCGTCACTGGAATACCGCTGGCGCGTCCCGCGTCGCTGCTGTCGGTCTCTGCGCCCTGATCGCGCTGGCGATCCTGGCACCCGGTGCGCTGGTCGTCGGCTTGATGGTCTGGGCCATCGGCGCGCTGGCATTGACAACCGCGTTGAAAGTCACCGCCGCCGTCATCAGTTTGCGCCCCCGCCCGTTGCAGTTTGCGCCGGTGGCGGAATCCCGATTGCCCGTCATCACCGTGCTGGTCCCGCTATACCGCGAAACGGCGATTGCCTCGCATCTGCTGGTCCGGCTCGCGGCGCTGCGATATCCGCGCGCCCTGCTGGATGTCTGCCTCGTGCTGGAACAGGATGACGCCACCACGCGCGCTACGCTGGCACGCACGAATTTACCCGGCTGGATCAGGGCGATCACCGTGCCGCCCGGGCAGGTCAAGACCAAGCCGCGCGCGCTGAATTATGCCTTGCGCTTTGCACGGGGCAGCATCATCGGCGTCTGGGACGCCGAGGATGCGCCCGCCCCCGACCAATTGCATGTCGTCGCCCGCCATTTTGCGCATGCGGCGCCTGACGTGGCCTGTCTGCAGGGGGTGCTGGATTACTACAACACCGGCAGCAACTGGCTGACGCGCTGCTTTACCATCGAATATGCGGCTTGGTTCCGCGTTGTGCTCCCAGGACTGGCGCACATGGGTCTGGTGATTCCGTTAGGTGGCACAACATTGTTTTTCCGCCGTGATGTGCTGGAACGACTGGGCGCATGGGATGCCCATAACGTGACCGAAGACGCCGATCTGGGCCTGCGCCTGGCACGCCACGGCTATAAGACGGCCCTGATCCCCACCGTGACCATGGAAGAGGCAAATGGCCGCGCCTGGCCTTGGGTCAAGCAAAGATCACGCTGGCTCAAGGGATATGCGATCACCTATGGCGTGCATATGCGCAACCCCGCGCGATTGCTGCGCGCATTGGGCTGGTGGCGGTTCTGCGGGGTGCAGGTCCTGTTCGGCGGCACGCTCAGTCTGTTCCTGCTGATGCCGATCTTCTGGTCGCTCTGGCTGATCCCGCTGGGGTTTTGGCATCCGATCGTGGGCTGGACTTCACCGGCTGTGTTCCAAATCATCTGGATCAGCTTTTTCCTGTCCGAAATCCTTGCCTTGTTCGTCAATCTTGTCGGGCTGCACAAGGCCGGCAAACTGCGGCTGTGGGGTTGGGCGCTGACCTTGCCGGTCTATTTTCCGCTTGGTGCGCTGGCCGCCTATCGCGGATTCGCGGAACTGGTCACACGCCCGTTCTACTGGGACAAGACCGCGCATGGCGTGCGGCGCAAAGGACCCGCTACTCCGCCGCCTCGACCGCCGCCGCGTCCAGTTTCAGCCGCGTGATAAAGGCGGCAGAGATATGATCGCGCAACGCACGATAGGCGGCGTCGCCATCACCAGCCGCTATCGCCTGCACGATCTGGGCATGTTCCTGCAAGGTCTGCGCGCCGCGCCCTTCGGCCGCCAGCGATGTCGTCGCGAGCAACGCCATAGACCGATGCACGAGGTCCAGCTGCTGCACCAGAAACCGGTTATGGGACGCCAGATGGATCTGTTTGTGAAACCGGCGGTTGGCACGGCTCAGCGCTGCGGGATCAGTGATCAGCTTCTTGTCGGCCCTCAGCATATCCTGCAGGACCTTGACCTCTTCGGGTGCGGCATGCCGCGCGGCAAGCCGGGCCGCCAACCCTTCCAACTCACCCCGGACGACGTAAAGTTCAGCCAGTTGCGAATGATCCAGCGACGCCACGATCAATGACCGCCCGTCGCGCGTCAGCAGCGATTGTGTTTCCAACCGCTGCAACGCCTCGCGGATCGGGGTACGCGACACGCCGAACCGTTCGGCAAGCTCGCTTTCCACCAGCCGGTCACCCGGTTTATAAAGGTGGCTGTCTATCGCCTCCAGTATCAGGGCATAGGCGTCTTTTTGCGGATGGCGTGGGTCTTGCATCGGGGGGCCTGTCGTTTGATCCACAGACCATACGCCGCTTGCCCCCCGCCAAGCAAGCCAAAGCAGTTGCGCCCACCCAGGGCCGGTATTATCCAGACGTCATGGTTGCCCGGCATTTTGCACATATCGACACATGGGTCTTCGACCTCGACAATACGCTTTATCACCGCTCTGCCGGGCTTTTCGCGCAGATGGATGTGCGGTTCGCGGCCTATGTCATGCGCATCACCGGGCTGGATCAGGCCCGCGCCCTGCGGCTAGCGCATGAATATTGGGTCGCCCATGGGTCCACCCTGGCGGGGCTGATGGCCGAACATGACGTGGACCCCACGGATTTCCTGGCCGATGTGCATGATATCGACATCACCCATCTGACACCCGACCCGGCGCTGTCCACCGCCGTCGCTGGCCTGCCCGGGCGCAGGATCGTCTATACCAATGGGTCTGAAAATCACGCGAAACGGGTATTGGCCGCGCGCGGCCTGACGCGGTATTTTGATGCCGTCTACGGCGTCGAACACGCCAATTACCGGCCCAAACCCAGCGCAGAGGCTTTTGCCGCCATCTTTACCAAAGACGGCGTCACCCCCGCCACAGCCGCCATGTTCGAAGACGAAGCGCGCAACCTGACCGTCCCGCACGGGCTGGGCATGCGCACCGTGCATGTCCATGAAACCCCTGAACAGGCCCGCCATATCCACCACGGCGCGCCCGATCTGACGGCTTTCTTGTCGCAGCTTGCGCGCTGATCCTTCTCAACCCCGCCGCGGCGGACTATGTCATATGCATGGAACGCAAAAACGCTGACATTCTGATCGCCGGCGGCGGTGTCGCCGGTCTGACCGCCGCCGCCGCCTTTGGCGCTGCGGGTTTTGCCGTGGTCATCGTCGATCCCGCGCCGCCCGTGACCGATGCCCACAGCGACGGTGCCGACCTGCGCACCACCGCTTTTCTGCAACCGGCACAGGCGTTTCTGGCAAAGGCCGGGATCTGGCCCCGCCTTGCCGGTGATGCGACCCCGTTGCAGATCATGCGCATCATCGATGCCGCAGCCCACCCGCCCGTGCTGCGCGACTTCGACGCCAGCGATATTTCCGATCTGCCCTTCGGGTGGAACCTGCCCAACTGGCTCTTGCGCCGCGAAATCGTGGCGCGGCTGCATGATCTGCCCAATGTCGACTTCCGCCCCGGCACCGGTTTCGCTGGCATGGTAGCGCGACTTGATACCGCGCTTGTGAACCTGACCGACGGCACGCAGGTCAATGCGCGTCTGGTGATCGGCGCGGATGGGCGCGCGTCCCCTGTGCGGCAAAGCCTTGGGATATCCGCCACCACCCTGCGCTATGGACAAAAGGCCGTCACCTTTGCCGTCACCCATGACGCACCGCATGGTAACATCTCGACCGAGATTCACCGTGCGGGCGGCCCGTTCACGCTGGTCCCGCTGCCCGATCATGACGGCAAACCCTGTTCTGCCGTCGTCTGGATGGATCACGGGGCGGAATGCCTGCGCCGCGCGGCCCTGCCCCCCGAAAAATTCGAGGCAGAGGCAAACGACCGGTCCGCCTGGCATTATGGCCCGCTGAAGCTCGCGTCAAAACGCATGGTCTGGCCGATCATCAGCCAGATTGCCGATCAGATCACAGGGCCGCGCACCGCCTTGGTCGCGGAAGCCGCCCATGTCATGCCGCCCATCGGCGCACAGGGGCTAAACATGTCCCTGCGCGATCTGGCCTGCCTGCTCGACCTCGCGACTGCCAAGCCCGATGACCTCGGCGCCCCTGCCATGCTCGACAGCTACGCGCGCCAGCGCCACCCCGACATCAGGCTGCGGGTGGCCGGGATCGACGCACTGAACCGCACCTCAATGCTGGGCGGCAGCACGGTGCAAGACATGCGGGCAAGGGGGATCGCCGCACTTTACGGCATCACCCCGGTGCGGCGGACGTTGATGCAACTGGGGCTGGGTGCCGGTTAAAGCACCTTGTCCAGCACCGGCCCAAGCCGCGCCAACGTGCCAGACACATCATAGAGCTTGTCCAGCCCGAACAAACCCAACCGGAATGTGCGGAAATCCGCAGGCTCGTCACATTGCAGTGGCACACCAGCGGCGATCTGCATCCCTTCACCAGCGAATTTCGACCCGTTCTGCACGCCCGGATCATCGGTATAGCTGACCACAACGCCCGGCGCTTCAAACCCCGGCGCGGCGACGGACAAAAGGCCCTTGTCCGCCAATACCTTGCGCACTGCACTCCCCAGCTCCCATTGCGCCGCCTTCAGCCGGTCAAACCCGTAATCGCGCGTCTCGACTATCGTATCGCGGAACGCGCGCAGCCCGTCAGTCGGCATCGTCGCGTGATAGGCATGGCCGCCGTTTTCATAGGCCTGCATGATCGCGTGCCATTTCTTCAGGTCCACAGCAAAGGAATTGGACACCGTGCCCGCCATCCTGTCCACCGCGCGCTGCGACAGCATCACCAAGCCTGCCGACGGGGTCGAAGACCAGCCCTTTTGCGGCGCGGAGATCAGCACATCGACGCCCGTCGCCTTCATATCAACCCAGACACAGCCCGAGGCGATGCAATCCAGCACCATGATCGCCCCCACCTCATGCGCGGCAGCGGCCAGCGCGGTCAGGTAATCATCCGGCAGAATGATCCCCGCCGATGTTTCCACATGCGGCGCGAACACCACATCCGGGCGCGCGGCGCGAATCGCCGCCACGACATCATCGATCGGCGCGGGGGCAAAGGCCGCACGGCTATCATTGCCCGCCTGGCGCGCCTTCATGACCGTGGTCTGCGCGGTGAACTGACCAGCGTCAAAGATCTGGCTCCAGCGATAGGAAAACCAGCCATTGCGCACGATTAGGGCATGCGCCCCCGCGCCGAACTGGCGCGCCACGGCTTCCATCGCATATGTCCCGCCGCCGGGCACAATGGCCACATGATCGGCGGCATAAACTTCTTTCAGCATGGCAGAGATGTCGTTCATCACCCCCTGAAACGCCTTGGACATATGATTAAGCGAGCGGTCGGTAAACACGACCGAAAACTCCATCAATCCGTCCGGATCAATTCCCTTGGCTGCACCGTCCATCACGCTCTCCCTTGCTTGATTGGGTCTTGCTAAGGCAGGACCTGCGCAAAATCAAAACCTATCTGCATCCGTCACAACGGCCCCGGTCGGCGTTCTTCGGACAACAGCACATTGGCCTCGACATTGCCGACACCGGGCAGCGTCATCAACCGGCGGCGCAGCACGCGTTCAAAATCCGCCAGATCACGTGCGACGACACGCAGGCGGTAATCATACAGCCCCAATACATGCTCGACGCTCTGCACCTCGGGGATCGCACCCACCGCACGTTCAAAATCCTCCAGACTGACACGGCCCTTTGTGGCAAGCTTTACCCCCAGAAACACCGTCACACCGAACCCGGCCTTGTCCGCATCCAGATGCAGATACCGGCCCGCGATCACCCCTGCGTCCTGCAGGCGCTTGATCCGCCGCCAGGTCGCAGGCTGGCTCAACCCCAGTTTGCGCGCCAGCTGCGTGGTCGGCTGATCGGCGTTGGCGACAAGGGCGCGTAAGATCGCGCGGTCCAGATCATCCAGCGTCACAGCGGCAACCGCGCGTCGGCTTTGATGGTCGCGACATTCATCAACGCCTCAATATCCGCGATATGCGGCAGTTCCAGAATTAGCTCACGATAGATCCGCTGGTAATCCGCCAGATCACGCGCGATCAGCGACAGGCGGACATCGACACGACCCAGAAAGGTCTGAATTTCAATCACCTCCGGCACCAGCCGGGCCGCCGCAAGAAATTCATCAAAGGCGCGCGATGCGGTCTTGTCCAGTGTGATCCGCAAACTGACCGCCACAGCATAGCCCAAAGCGCGCCAGTCAATGACGACCCGACTGCCCAGCAGCACCCCCGCCTCGCGCATCAGATCAAGACGGCGCGCGACCCGCGCAGGCGTGCTGCCCATAGCCTCGGCCAGATCGGGCACGCCCCGGCCCGGATCAGCCTGCAACAGGCGCAACAATCGGCGATCAACATCATCAAGCATAAATAAATCAATATTCAGCCAACAGACGCATAACAAGCTTCTTATTTCTCAAAATACCCAAAGAACGCCCCTCACTCATCACGAAAATCCCATTATAACCACCACAGTTCAACCAAAGGATACCAAAATGCGCGTTTATTACGACCGTGACTGCGATGTGAACCTGATCAAGGACAAGAAAGTCGCCATCCTCGGCTACGGCTCTCAGGGCCACGCCCATGCGCTGAACCTGCGCGACTCTGGCGCGAAAAACCTCGTCGTCGCCCTGCGCGAAGGCTCGCCTTCCGAAGCCAAAGCCAAAGGCGAAGGCCTGGAAGTCATGGGCATCGCCGAAGCGGCCGCATGGTGCGATGTCATCATGTTCACCATGCCCGACGAATTGCAGGCCGAAACCTACAAGAAATACGTCCACGACAACCTGAAAGAAGGGTCCGCCATCGCTTTCGCCCATGGTCTGAACGTGCATTTCGGCCTGATCGAAACCAAGCCCGGCGTTGATGTGATCATGATGGCCCCCAAAGGCCCCGGCCACACCGTGCGCGGCGAATATACCAAAGGCGGTGGCGTACCTTGCCTTGTGGCCGTGCATAACGACGCGACCGGCAAGGCGATGGAAATCGGCCTGTCCTATTGCTCGGCCATCGGCGGCGGGCGGTCCGGGATCATCGAGACGAACTTCCGTCAGGAATGCGAAACCGATCTGTTCGGCGAACAGGCCGTGCTTTGCGGTGGTCTGGTCGAACTGATCCGCATGGGCTTCGAGACATTGGTCGAGGCCGGTTACGAGCCCGAAATGGCCTATTTCGAATGCCTGCACGAGGTCAAGCTGATCGTCGATCTGATCTATGAAGGCGGCATCGCCAACATGAACTATTCGATCTCCAACACTGCCGAATACGGTGAATATGTCTCTGGTCCGCGCATCCTGCCCTACGAGGAAACCAAAAAGCGCATGAAAGACGTGCTGACCGACATCCAGACCGGCAAATTCGTGCGTGACTTCATGCAGGAAAACGCTGTTGGCCAGCCAATGTTCAAGGCCACGCGCCGGATCAACGACGAACACCAGATCGAACAGGTCGGCGAAAAACTGCGCGGCATGATGCCCTGGATTTCCGCAGGCCGCATGGTCGACAAAGCAAAAAACTAAACGCCGGTAAGGTGGGTCCTGACCCACCCGACCCAATCCAAGGCCCGGCAGTGCGCCGGGCCTTGCGCGTCAGACGAGACGAATATCGGCCAGATCAGGTGCCGAAATCTCCAACAATCTATTGTTGATCCTGTTGTTCTTGCGAAGCTGTGGATCAACCGCAGAAACAAGCGCAATAACCCTGCGGGACGCAAAAGGGTTCACATGCGTCACGTTTGTATAGGCATAATTGCGCGCGCCCAGCGAATTCGGCAGGTAGTTTTCACAAAACGACAAGTCATGTGATCGGTACTTTACTGTCCCAGGAAGGCTGGCCCGCCAATCCAGATAACGCCGTTCAAGATCATCGGGCCGCTGCGCCGGATCAACCGCTTCTCCCATCAGCAACCGTGCGATCCCGAACGATGCGTCATCCCAAGGGCGCGGCCTTAACCCGCGGCCCCAGTCATTCGCACGCGTCAGGCCCATCACATTGCCGCGAATGACGAGATGGCCCTCCGGCAACAGGGCAGTATGTGTCACCGAATTCATGCCGCCTGAATTCACGGCATAGCCAACCCGCGTGTGAAACGCGCGTCGCCCCCATTTGCGCGGACCGGGCGCGGATATGCGCCGGTAATCCAGCCCCATCCGTGCGGCGACTTCGGCACCGACATCACAATCACGGCCGGACGCCCAATTGTGGTGCATCCCGAATATCGCTTTCGCAAGATGAACATGATCGCGTGCGGCGGTGATCAGAATCCGTGAATCCTGTCCACCCGACAGCGGAAACACAGACGGCTTGGTCTGCAGAAATCCCACGGTGTTGCGCCGGAGAATGGCGAGCAATTCGTCAATCATATCGTCGAAGGCAAGCTCTGACGCCGCGAGCCATGGCACGTCATCGCGCGGCCAGAACCGCGCTTGCGTGATCTGCGCCAGATCCAGCCTGTGGTTTGGCAGCAGGCGTTCGCAATGCGCATCGCGCGTATAGCCAAGCGCATAATGGCCGGGACTTTCCATCACGGCCCGGTGGTCGATATCCCCCCGATCAATGATGTCACGCGTCAGGGTCAGCGGCAAAGTGCTGCCTGTCACCCCGGTCCGGGTGTCGTACACGACCGCCATTTCGCCCACTGCATCGGTATAGACAAATGGTGCAGCCTTTCCACGCGTAACCGCAATATAGCGCCCTGTCAGGCTGGCTATCAGCCGCTCCATTGCATCCATAAGGGTTTCGCCTTGGTGCAGCGTGACGACGACCTCACCAGCCAGATGCTGTCCCGCATCGTTCAGCGCGATCCCCAAGATCGCGCCGAAAGGCTGACCGGATCCGTCCTTGACCACACAAAGATCAAGACTGGGGCAGAAATGCAGCCACCAATCCGACAGGTCATGCGACAGGTAGCCTTCAAATGGTGGCTTGTCCGATTGGTCAATCACGAATTGGCCGACGAAAACCTTATCTGGTGCCAGTTTCAACGACGCGGCTTCGCGCAAAGCAAGCCGCTGATCATATTGCATCGAAACTACCCCTTAAACCAACACCGATGCCAAAAAGCCGTAAGGCACGAGATATGTCAAGCAGACGGCAATCATCGTCACTGCGCCCGCGCTGAAAACGCTGCACGTGGGGATTAAACTCTGACGATGTTTACACCATCACGCCGCCGCTTCGACCTCACCCACGATCTGATCGACGACCTGCGCCAGCAGTGCCTCGTCCTCGCATTCCGCCATGACGCGGATCAGCGGCTCGGTCCCGGATTTGCGGATCAGCAACCGGCCCTTGCCGGCCAGTCTGGTTTCCGCATCGGCAATCGACGCGACGACGGCGCTGTTGCCCAGCGGGTCGGCACCTGCGGCAAAACGCACATTCTTCAGCATCTGGGGCACCAGATCGAAATTATGCGCCAGCGCGCTGGCCTTTTGCCCGGTGTCGATCATCGCGGCCAGAAATTGCAGGCCCGCAAGCAACCCGTCGCCGGTCGTGGCGAAATCCGTCATTACGATATGGCCGGATTGTTCGCCGCCAAGGTTGTACCCCCCCGCGCGCATCGCCTCTACCACATAACGGTCGCCCACAGCGGTGCGATGCAGGTGCAGCCCCTTGTCTTGCAGGAACCGTTCAAGCCCCAGATTGGACATCACCGTCGCAACCAATGTATCCCCCCGCAACCGGCCCTGCCCGGCCCAACGTGCGGCCATCAGCGCCATGATCTGATCGCCATCGGCAACTGCGCCGGTTTCATCAAGGATCATCACCCGGTCGGCATCACCGTCAAGGCAGATCCCCACATCGGCACCTGTCTGGCGGATCACCTGTGCGGCACGTTCGGGATGGGTAGAGCCGCAGCCATCATTGATGTTGAACCCATCGGGGTCGACGCCGACCTTGATCACCGTCGCACCCAGTTCCCAAAGCACCTCTGGCGCGACGCGGTAAGCCGCACCATTGGCGCAATCGATGACGACTTTCAGCCCGTCCAGACGCATCCCCGCGGGGAAGGTCGCCTTGAGCCGTTCGGCATAGCGGAACCTGCCATCGTCAATACGCTTGGCACGGCCGATATTGCCAGCCTGCGCCGGTGTGACATCCGACATGATCAAAGCCTCGATCTGTTCTTCGGCAGCATCGGAGAGTTTGAACCCGTCAGGGCCGAAAAACTTGATCCCGTTGTCATGATGCGGGTTGTGACTGGCCGATATCATGATCCCCACATCCGCCCGCATCGACGTGGTCAGCAGCCCCACTGCAGGCGTCGGCACCGGCCCCAGCAGCAGCACATTCATGCCCGTGCTGGTCAGCCCGGCGGTCAGCGCATTTTCGAACATATAGCCCGACAGCCGCGTATCCTTGCCGATCACCACGCGGTGCCCGTTCGATCCGTCATTGCGGAAATAGCGCCCCGCCGCCGCCCCGATCCGCAAGGCCATATCGGCTGTCATCGGATGGATATTGGCCGTACCACGCACGCCGTCCGTGCCAAAGAATTTGCGTGTCATCTGCTCTCTGCCCCGCTGATCGCCGCCCAAAGGGCCAGCGCCTGTTTTGTCTGGAATGTATCATGAACCCGCAGGATCTGCACGCCTTGGGTTGCGGCATGCAAGGCCACGGCGACGGACCCGGCCATCCTACTTTTTGCATCGCTCCCGCCGCCGATCGTGCCGATGAACCGCTTGCGCGAGGCACCCAGCAGAATGGCGCAACCCAGCCCGTGAAACAGCGCAATATTGCGCAGCAAGGCCAGGTTATGGCCTTGCGTCTTGCCAAATCCGATGCCGGGATCGATTACGATCCGGTCGCGCGCGATGCCCGCCGCCAGCGCCAGGGTGATCCGGCTTTCAAGAAAATCATAAACATCCAGCAGCACGTCGTCATAGACAGGATTATCCTGCATCGTGGCCGGATCGCCTTGGGCGTGCATCAGGCAGATGGGCAGCCCGCTTTGCGCCGTGACATCCGCAAGGCCGGGATCATAGCTGAACGCCGCCACATCATTGACCATGCCCGCCCCCGCGCGGATCGCGGCCTGCGCCACCGCTGCTTTGCGGGTGTCGATGGAAATGGCGATATCCGATTGCGCGCGGATCGCCGCGATCACCGGGGCGGTGCGGCTGATTTCATCGTCCTGCGGCACCGTCCCTGCACCGGGCCGGGTGCTTTCGCCGCCGATATCGATGATATCCGCACCGTCCTGCTGCATGCGGCGGGCATGCGTAACAGCGTCCTGAAACCCCGCATGATCGCCGCCATCCGAAAAACTGTCAGGTGTGACGTTCAGAATACCCATGATCCGGGGGTGGTTCATGCTCAACCCCGCGACGAGCGCGCGCGGCGCTGTCAGGCGGGCGAGGATGGTCGCGGGCAAATCACTGGCGGGGACAATGAAGGACGGCACATTGCGCTGGCAAACCGCCACCTCGCGAAACTGGCAGGGGCCACCGGCAAGCGGCAATGCATCCGGCGCAGGCTCTGACAGGATAATGGGGCGATGATAGAGCTTCATCACAAAACCGCCTGATCCGCCGGATAGACCACCACCGGCAGATCCGTGTGCGGGGCTGGCGCGCCGATCAGCACCAGTTCCGCCGCCTGCATCTGTCCGGCAAACCATGCGACAAGGGCGGCCGCATCCGCAGGGCTGGCCGAGGGACCATCGACCGCATCCAGCACGATCTTGGACGGGGCCCAAGTGCTGATCTGGCCATTCTTCATCGCCCAATCGAGTTCGGTACGCGTCTGCACCACCACGCAACGCGGATCGCGCGCCGCCAATGTCCAGGCATTCTGTTCAATCGCCAGCAGATCGATCCGGCGCTGCGCCAGCCTGTTGGCAACCTGCGGCGCGCGGATATCCGCAGGCCCCACGCACAGGATCAGCGGTGCCTGCGCTGAGACCAACTGGTCGATCCAGCCCGACAGATGAGGCGCAGCCAGCGCCGCGTTCGACAAGAACACCACGCGCGGATGCGGCACCGGCACATGGACCTGCCCGCCGGGCGATTGCCCGTCACGCGCACGCATGATTTCAACGCCAAGCGCGAAAGGCCCGCGATCCAGCTTTTCGATCCGCACAAAGACCCGCTGCGCCTGCGGTTCCAGCAGAATGCGGTCCGCGACGCGCGCGGCGAGGGTTTCGAGCAGGTTCAGACGCTCCGCCTCCAGCTCTGCGGCAATCGCCTCGGTCACGCGGTCATAAGACAGGATGCGGTCGACATCGTCATCAATCGGGCCGGTCAGGCGCGGCACCTCGACCACGACATTGAACCGGACGCGCTGCAATGTGCCGCGCTCCTGCTGAAACGCCCCGATTTCGACCGACACGATATAATCGCGCAGGGAAATACGGTCACAGGGGGTGGTGGTGCTGGCCTCTGCGCGTTCGCTGGGATGGGCAAAGGCAAGGCGGATATCATCACTCATCGCGGGGTCCGATCAGCTGGCGTTGTTGCTGCCAGCGTTACAATGCGCCCGCCCGCAGAACAAGCGGGAGGGGCGACGCAATGACGCAGGCAAGCGACCTTAGTTAGAGGCCGTCCGCACCGGTTCGCGGTAAAACAGATGCGCGCCGATGGTCGCGGTCCGGGTAAACCGGCGGGACCATGACGGGCTGACCGCATGGGTATGGAAATGTGTGGCACCGCCGGTCAGATCGCGCGGTGTGCCATCAAGCAGGATCTTGGCGACCTTGCCTACACGTTCCCAGGCGCCCTGTTCATGCACTGCTTTGGATTTGCCGTCACAGGTATAGCTGAACTGACAGGCATAACGGCGCCCGGTGCCTTGATTGACCACACCGCAAAGCGACCTGGGATAGGCGGCGTTATCGACACGGTTCAGGATGACCTCGCCAACGGCGAACAGGCCGCGCACGGATTCACCGCGGGCCTCGAAATACAAAGCTTCGGCAAGGCATTTCCACTGATCATCGCCAGATGCTGCTGGAAGGCTTGCAAGGAAATTATCATCGTAGATCACGACCGGTTCGGTCGGAATGCCCCGCGCGCTTGCGGGGGGCAGGCTGGTCAGTTGCGCCATACGCGCATCGGGGACCACGGAAAGCGCCGCACGCTCTTGCCCAAGGACAGCGCCCAAACGGCTGGCCATCATATCATCGGCAGATGCCGCCCCGGCAAAAGCCAGTTGGGCCGCAAGACAAACCGCGGCAAATTTTTTAAAAGATGACATTTCGCGAACCAAAGTGACCACGCGGAAAGCCCCGCGGAGGCAGGGCGGTGCTTAGGCCAATCATTGCACAGAGTCTACCCCTAGGGGTCGGCACGGCGGAACCTCGCCTGAATCACCTTAAAATAAGGCTAAAATGGTCTACATGCTGCCTAACCAAAAAGACATGCCACTACATGTAGATACTCACGATTTATTGATCGCATCCTTCAGGGCCAGTTGCGCCGCCATCAACCGCGCCCCTGGCACCCGGAAAGGCGAGCAGGAGACATAGTCGAACCCGTGATCCCGGCAAAAGGCAATCGCGCTCCGGCTGCCGCCATGTTCGCCGCAGATCGACAGCACGACATCGGGCCGCCCCCTGCGCCCGCGTTCGGCGCCGATAGCGACCAATTCGCCCACGCCTTCGATATCGAGCGTGTGAAACGGGTCTTCGACATAGACGCCCTGCTGGACATACGTGGACATGAACCGCCCTGCATCATCGCGCGACAGACCATAGGTCATCTGCGTCAGGTCATTGGTACCAAACGACAAAAATGCAGCATGTGCGACGATATCCTGCGCGCGCAGCGCCGCGCGCGGGGTTTCGACCATCACGCCCAGGCGGTAATTCAGCGCAGCCCGCGCGCGGCCCGCCACCATATTGGCAACACCTTCGATGCGCGATTTCATCAGCTCGACCTCGCGCACGGCGGATACCAACGGCAGCATGATATCCACGGCGGGTGCGATTCCTTTCTGGCCAACAGCCACCATCGCCTCGAAAATCGCCTGCGCCTGCATGTCGTAAATTTCGGGAATCGCGATGCCCAGCCGCACGCCGCGCATCCCCAGCATCGGGTTGTATTCGCTGAGTGCGGCGACACGTCCGGTCACTTCGGGCAAAGGCAGCGCCAGTTGTTCGGCCAGATCGCGCAGCCCGGCCTTGTCGGATGGCAGGAATTCATGCAGCGGCGGGTCGAACAGGCGCACACAGACGCTGCGTCCTTCCATGATGCTGAACAATTCGGCAAAATCGGCGCGCTGCATCGGCAGTAAGCGGTCCAGCACGGCGCGGCGGTCCTCGGACCCTTCGGCAAAGATCATCTCGCGCATCACGCCCAGACGGTCGCCTTCAAAGAACATATGTTCCGTGCGGCACAGCCCGATGCCCTCTGCCGCGAAATTGCGCGCGGTCTGCGCATCGGCGGGGGTGTCGGCATTGGCGCGCACCCCGATATCGCGGAACATATCCGCCCATTCCAGCAAGGTTTGAAAGGCACCATCCAGTGATGCTTCCAGCATCGCGGGCGCACCGGCAAGGACCTGACCCGTGGTGCCATCCACCGTGATGATATCGCCTGCGGCAAAAATCCGGCCGTCAGGCGCGACAACCCGGTTGGCCTTGCGATCAATCAGCAGATCGGACGCGCCGACAACGCAAGGCACGCCAAGGCCACGGCCGATCACCGCAGCATGGCTGGTGATGCCACCGCGCATCGTCAGCACGGCAGAGGCGGCGTGCATCCCGCGAATATCCTCTGGCGTGGTTTCGCGGCGGACCAGCACGCAGGCCTCGCCGCGCGCGGCACTCGCCTGCGCCTCGTTCGCGGTCAACACGATCCGGCCTGAGGCGGCACCGGGGCTGGCGGCAATCCCGGTGACCAGCACATCGCGCGGCGCGCGCGGGTCCACCTGCCGGTGCAGCAATTCGGCGAGGGCCACGGGTTCAACCCGCAACACAGCCTCTTGCCGGGTGATCACGCCATCCTCGGCCAACGCCACTGCGATCCGGACCGATGCGCGCGACGACCTTTGCACCCGCACCGCATCAAGAATATACAGATGCCCCGCATCGATGGCAAATTTGATCTGCATTTCTTCGCGCAGATGTTTGCGGCACAACGCGCCGCAATCCAGCAGATGCGCGAATGTATCGGGGCAGCGATCCTCCAGCGACGCGCCACGCGGATCGCGCGTCAGGTACAACGCACCCTCGGTGTCGGTCTTGACCATCTGCGGGATGCTCTGCGCCGCATAACGGCCGACGACGCGCGGCGCACCGGTGGTCGCATCGACAAATTGCACGATGCCGGACCCGCATTCGCCCTGCCCCAGACCCAGCGCCATCGCCTGCACGACCAGACCCAGCCCCGCATCCGCCGGCGCGCCCTTGGCCTGCCGCAACAACCGCGCGCTGGTGCCGTCCCAGGCGCGCGCCATGGACCGCAACACTTCGGCCAGTTGCACGGCAGGGTCCTGCGGGAAAGGCGCGTCGGTTTCGGCCTCATAGGTTTCCAGCATCGCGCGCAGGCTGGCGGTATCGGCCACATCGGGCAGATCGAATTCATCAGGGTCCAGCCGCGCGACATGCACCGCATAGGATTGCACGAACCGCAGGTATAATTCCGCCGCGGGCTGTTCCCCCATCGACAGCGCCATGCTGGCAAAGCGCGCGTCATTCATCCCGACATTCAAAATCGTCGACGGTCCGCCCCAATCGGCATTCTCGCTCGACGGGCGCACCGATAACAATGGCTGCGGCCCGAAAGGGGCCATCAACGCCTTCATATCGGGCAAATGCCCGATGGACGCATCGCGCACCGCGTCAAACGACAGCGCCACAGTGACGGGGATCGGGAAATCCAGCCGGATCAGCCGCTGCAGGCATTTCGCACGATCACCATAAACCGCGACCTTCATCGCGGCAGAGGGCGTGATCTGCGTCACGGCGGGGTAGATGATCTGTTGCTGCACTGCGGCATCGCTCCATTGCGTCGGTGCAGCATAGAGCAGAATCCGCGCTTGCGTAAAGCGGACTTGACCTTTGCGTGACCTAGCCGTCGATTTTCGTCAGGTCAGCCACTGACAGACAGACATTCCTGATCCGCGACAACAGGTTAAGCCGGTTGCGCCGGATCACCTGCCTGTCGTCATTGACCTGCACAGCGGTGAAAAAAGCATCAACGGTGGGGCGAAGTGCCGCCATAGCAGTCATCGCGGTGCTGAAATTCTCGGTTTTCATCGCCGGCGCGATCTTTGCATCTGCAGCATCAAGCGCGGCAAACAGCGCCTTTTCGGCGTCATCTTCGGCGAACTTCACATCCGCGCCAAAGGAATATTCCACGCCATCCTTTTCCTCGGCCTGCGTCAGGATATTGTTGGCGCGCTTGAACCCCTGAATCAGGTTTTCCCCGTCATCCGTGGCGAGCGTTTCCGCCAAGGCACGGGCGCGTTTGACCAGCAGCGTCAGATCGTCATTCCCCGGCATCGCGATGCAAGCGTCAATGATATCGTGACGGATGCCTTGGTCACGCAGGTAGACCTTGAGGCGGTCGTGGAAGAAACCGAGGAGAGAATTTGCGCGTTCTATTTCCCAGTGTTGTGGAGGCACCCCTTGTCCGAAGCCGGCTTTCATTAGGTCAGCGGCTTGAAGAGAAAGAGATTGTACTTGGCCAAGATCGCTTTCTTCAAAGCTAATGCCCAGCGCCTTCAGTAGTGACACCTTCAGTGCATCTTCCATCTTCTCGGAAGCTACCATCAAGAGGCTTGCCATGTTCCGGCGACCACCAATGATTAGACCATTGAAGAGATCTAATCTCACCCCATTCTCCAACACTAACCGAATAACCCCCAGCGCCGCCCTGCGCAGCGCAAAAGGGTCCTTGCTCCCGGTCGGTTTCTCATCAATCGCCCAGAACCCGGTCAGCGTGTCGATCTTATCCGCCAACGCCACGGCCACCGATACCGGCGCTGTCGGCACAGCATCCGACGGGCCCAGCGGCGAATAATGGTCCTGACAGGCGGCGGCGACAGCATCGTCCAGCCCTGCGGCACTGGCATAATACCGCCCCATCAGCCCCTGCAATTCAGGAAATTCCCCGACCATTTCCGATTGCAGATCGGCCTTGGCAACCTTCGCCGCCTGTTCCGCCAGATCAGGATCAGCGCCCACATGCGGCGCAATCTCGCGTGCCAAGGCCGCGATCCGCGCGATGCGGTCCGCCTGAGATCCCAGCTTGTTGTGGAACGTCACATTGGCCAGCCCGGCCCCCATGCCTTCCAGGCCATCCGCTTTGACCGTCCGCAGATCATTCTCCCAAAAGAATTTCGCATCCGACAGACGCGCCGCCAGCACCTTTTGATTGCCCGCCAGAATGGTCGCGCCGTGATCGGCGGTTTCCATATTGGCGACGGTCACGAAACGTTCGATCCGCCCGGTTTTCGGGTTGCGGACGGAAAAGAACTTCTGATGCTCTTTCATCGATGTCTGCAACACCTCGGGCGGCAGGCCAAGAAAGGCCTCATCAATCCGGCCCAGCAATACGACCGGCCATTCGACCAGCCCCGCCACCTCGGCCAGCAGCCCGCGATCCTCGACCAGTTCCAGACCGCGCGCAAAGGCCTGTTGCTGCGCATCGTTCCAGATGGTTTCGGCCCGTTCCTCGGCGCGCAGGATCACATGGGCGCGTTTCAGCTTCGCCTCATAATCATCGAACCCGTTCACATTGATCGCCGCAGGCGCAAGGAAGCGGTGGCCGTGGGTGATCCGCCCCGCCGTGATCCCATCGATGGTCAGCGGCACAACATCGGCGCCCGCCTCATCCGACAATAGGCAGATGATGGAATGCAGCGGGCGCACCCATTTCAGGCTGCCAGTGCCCCAGCGCATGGATTTTGGCCATGGGAAACTGCGTACCGTCGCATCCAGCACTTCGGCAATGATATCCGCCGCCTTGCGCCCCGGTTTTTCGATCACGGCGAAATAAGTCTGGCCCTTTTTATCGTCGCGGATTTCCAGCGCCTCGCGGGCCACCCCCGCCCCGCGCAGAAACCCGTCAATCGCCGCATCCGGCGCGCCGACCTTCGGCCCTTTGCGTTCCTCACGCACAGCCCGGCTTTCGCCTGTCAGCCCGTCAATCGCCAGCGCTAACCGACGCGGCGTGGCAAATGCGGCGGCCCCGGCATAGGTCAGACCCGCCTCGACCAGACCATCCGTGATCAGTTTTTTCAGATCATCCGCGGCGCGGGCCTGCATGCGCGCGGGGATTTCCTCGGAAAAGAGTTCAATCAGAAGATCAGGCATTATTGAAGGCTTTCGGGGGGTTCAGGGCAATTTTCAGGTGCGGGATTGCGATTGAACACGGCTTCTCCACAAGGGTTGATCTCGTGCCAGATATAGCCGCGCCCATCAGGGTAAAAGGCGATGACACGGTCGATACCGTATTCCAGATTGGGCACGCTGAGATAGGCGGTCGCATCACCGCTTTGCAGATCCGCGCCGATCCGCGCGGCATCGAAACAATCAAACCAGCGCGGTGCAACGCGCGGTTCGGCAAAGGGCAGCGCCTGCGCTGTGGCGGCCAAGGTGATCATATTGATATCGGTTTCAAAACAGGCGCGATAGCGCAAGGGACTGGAGATGGAATCGATGCCACGGAAATTGGTGAACGGCACGACCAGCGGCTCGCCCCCCTCTGGCATGACCGGCAAGGTGATATCCCCCACCTCGGCGCTGACATCCTCGTAATAGGCATAGACTTGCAGGTAATACATGAACGCCCCGACGATCAGTGCCAGCACCAGCATTGCGACAATCAGGATACGGCCCATCAGGCGGCGGCCCCGGCATCTGTCTGCACAAAGGCATCGGCACAGGCCTTGGCCAGCGCGCGCACCCGCCCGATATAGGCCTGCCGTTCGGTCACGGAAATCACGCCGCGCGCGTCGAGCAGGTTGAACAGATGGCTCGCCTTGATGCATTGGTCATAGGCAGGATGCGCCATGATGATCTGCATATCCTTTTTCGGGTCATGCGCCGGGGCGGACAGGATGCGGTGGCACTCGGCCTCTGCATCCTTGAAATGTTGCAACAGCATATCGGTATCCGCGATATCGAAATTCCAGCGGGCATATTCCTGTTCAGTCTGGCGGAAGATATCGCCATAGGTCAGCGGGCTGGGAGATTGCGGATCGTTGAACGGCATGTCCATCACGTGATCCACGCCCAGCACATACATCGCCAGACGTTCCAGCCCATAGGTCAATTCGCCCGAAACGGGGCGGCAATCATGCCCGCCGACCTGCTGGAAATAGGTGAACTGGCTGACTTCCATCCCGTCGCACCAAACCTCCCAGCCCAGACCCCAGGCGCCGAGTGTCGGGCTTTCCCAGTCATCCTCGACAAAGCGGATGTCGTGCAGGTTCGCGTCGATGCCGATGGCAGCAAGCGAGCCAAGGTAAAGGTCCTGCAAATCCGGCGGGCTGGGTTTGATCAGCACTTGATACTGGTAATAATGCTGCAAACGGTTCGGGTTTTCGCCATAGCGACCGTCCGTCGGACGGCGTGATGGCTGGACATAGGCGGCGGCCCAAGGTTTTGCCCCCAGGGACCGCAGTGTCGTGCCGGGATGGAACGTGCCGGCACCAACCTCCATATCATAAGGTTGCAGGATCGCGCAGCCTTTGGCCGCCCAATAGGATTGAAGCCGCAGGATGATTTCCTGAAAACTGCGTGGTTTGTCGGACATCGGAACCCTCGTGATCATATTGCGCGACACATAGGCCCCGGCGCGCCAAGGGTCAATCTTCCCCGCGGGGAAGGTCTTGTCAGTTGCGCCAGAACCGGACCGACAGGATGGTCAGCACCACCATAACTTCGAGCCGGCCAACGAACATCGCAATCGCGAGTATCCACTTTGCGGCGTCATTGATCCCGGCAAAATTCCCGGCAGGTCCGATTTCTGGCCCCAGACCGGGGCCGATATTGCCGATGGCGGTCGCGGCCCCTGACATCGAAGTGATGAAATCAAGCCCCGTCAGCCCCAGCAGAACCGTGATGATCCCCAACAGCGACACAAAGGCCACGAAAAACGCGATGACGGAATTCATCACGTCATCGCCCACGGGCCTGCCGTCATAGCGCGGCGTGAACACACCATGCGGGCTGTGGATCTGGCGGATCTGGCTTTTGATCGCGGCAAAAAGAATCTGATAGCGAAACACCTTGATCGAGCAGGATGTGGACCCCGCGCAGCCACCGATCAGCCCGATGAAAAAGAACGCCACCACCGGAAAGGTGCCCCAGGCCATGTAATCCGTGCTGCTATAGCCTGTACCGGACATGATCGACATGACGTTGAACAGCGCCTCGCGCAGGGCCAGTTCGGTCATCGCACCCTCGCGCGCCCAAAGCCAGGCGGTCATCAGCATCGTCACCGTCGCAAGGATACCGAAAAACGTGCGGATCTGACTGTCGCGCAACAAAGGCTGCGCCGTGCCTGCCATCAGTTGAATGAACCGCACGAAAGGCAGGGCCGACAGGAACATGAAAAACGCCGCGGCGTAATGAATGCCCGCCCCATAAAGGGCGAATGAATCATCGGTATTGGCCATCCCGCCAGTGGACACGGTCGTCAGCGCATGCACGAATGCGTCAAAGTTGTTCATGCCGAGCGCCGAATAGGTCAGCGCGCAGATGATTGTGATCGCGACGTATATTTCGGATATCTGGCGCGCAATCTGACCGGCGCGCGGCAGGATTTTTCCCATTGTGTCAAAGGCTTCTGACCGAAAAATCTGCATGCCCCCGACCTTGAGTTCGGGCAGGAACACCATGGCGACCACGATGATCCCGATACCGCCCAGCCATTGCAGCACCCCGCGCCACAAAAGCAGCCCCACCGGCAGGGTTTCCAACTCGGTGAAGGTGGTGGCACCGGTGGTGGTCAGCGCCGACATCGATTCAAAGAACGCGTCGGTCAAGCTGGCACCGGTCGCGCCCAGAATGAAGGGGATCGCGCCGAAAAACGGCAGGCTCAGCCAGACCAGCGAGGTCAGCAAAAACGTCTGCCGCAGGGTCAGCCCGGCGGTGACGCCATTGGCACAGGCCAGCGCCAGTAACCCACCGGTCAGGATCGTGATTACCGCGCTTTCGAAAAAGACGAACCAATGGCCGTTGCCCGCGAAAAGATCCGCCGCCAATGGCACCAGCATCGTCACCCCGAGCGAGGCCACAAGCAGACCGATCACATATCCCACAGGGCGCAGATCAAACATCACGCAGCGTTGGCGCGCCCACGCGCCGGTGTCAAGAAGAGCACGGTGAGAGAGACGATTGCGCCGGAAAAATTCTACCCCTCGCGCGCGGTGAACGTCGCTATGACGTCACAGCCTGCGGCAGCGGGCGGCCTTCATCCCAGGCGATGATATTGTTCAGCGCCATCTGGCCCATCGCCTCGCGCACTTCCAGCGCGGCGGTGCCCAGATGCGGCAAAAGCACGACATTTTCGAGGGCGCGCAGGGATTCCGGCACAAGGGGTTCCTTGGCATAGACATCCAGCCCCGCGCCCGCGATCCGGCGGTCTTGCAGGGCAGCGATCAGCGCATCTTCATCTACCACATCGCCGCGGGCGATATTGACGAAAATGCCCGTCGGTTTCATCGCGGCCAGTGCGGCGGCGTCGATCATGTTCGTGTTGCTGCCACCGCCCGGCACGGTGACGACGATGATATCGGCCTGCGCCATCAGATCATGCAGGCTGTCCACCTGCCGCGCGGGCAGATCCACCGATTTGGGCGAGCGGTTGAAATACAGCACCGGCATCCCGAACCCGTAATGGCAACGCCGCGCGACGGCCTGCCCGATCCGGCCCATACCGACGATCCCGACCGTCTTGCCCGTCGCATGGGTGCCGAGCATCTGGGTCGGCTGCCAGCCTTTCCATTGGCCCGCCCGCAGGATGCGTTCGCCTTCGCCCGCGCGCCGACAGACCGACAGGATCAGCGTCAGACCGATATCGGCGGTGGCATCGGTCACCGCGTCGGGCGTGTTGGATACGGCGACACCGGCGGCGCGGGCCGCGGCGACGTCGATATGGTTATAGCCGACCCCGAAATTGGCGAGCACGCCACAGCGGATATCGCCAGTAAATGCCTCGGCGCTGAAGGTATCACCCAGCGTCGGCAGGATGGCGTCGTAGTCACGCAGGGCGGCGGCAGCCTCTGCCACGCTCAGCCCCTTTGTTTCGTTGCGCAATGTCACGTTGAAACGCGCGTGCGCGGCGTCAAGCGTTGCATCCGGCAACACTTTTGTAATCAGTAGTTTTTTCAATGTAACCGCCCCCCCAAAGGCACATCTTGATCCGGTCCGACCAGCACGACAGCGCCGTCTGCATCGGGCATGCCCAGCACCAGCACCTCGGACATGAATTTGCCGATCTGGCGGGGTGGAAAGTTCACCACCGCCAGAACCTGTTTACCGACCAGCCTGTCCGGCGCGTAATGCACGGTAATCTGGGCCGATGTCTTTTTCTCGCCGATCTCGTCACCGAAATCGATCCAGAGCTTGATCGCGGGTTTGCGCGCCTCTGGAAAGGGTTCCGCACGGGTCACGGTGCCGACGCGCACGTCGACTTTCAGGAAATCATAAAAGGAAATCTCAGCCATTGGCCAGTTCCCGTGACCGTGCCGCAGCCGCCGCCACCGTGCGACGCATCAGATCAGGCAGGCCTTTGGCGTCATCCATCAGAACCTCCAGCCCCGCCTGCGTCGTGCCATTGGGCGAGGTCACGTTCTGGCGCAATTGCGCGGGGTCTTCATCGGCGGTTTCGGCCAGCTCGCCTGCCCCGCCGACCGTGGCCTTTGCCAGATCCATCGCCATCTGCGGGGACAACCCTTCAGCGACACCGGCGGCGGCCAAAGCCTCGATCATGTGAAAGACGTAAGCTGGGCCGGAACCGGACACGGCGGTCACGGCATCCATCTGCGATTCATCCTCCAGCCGGACGGTCTGGCCGACGGCCCACAGCAGCGCCTCTGCCATGTCCATATCGGCACCGGATGTTTTTGCATTGCCGATCAGCGCGGTGATACCGCGCCCGATGGCGGCGGGCGTGTTCGGCATGGCGCGGATCACGGGTGCGGCGGGGCCAAAAGCCGCCTCGAACGTGGCAAGTGGGGTTCCGGCAGCAATGGAGATGATCAGCGTCTTGCCGGTGCCCAGCGCCTTCACATCCGGCAGCGCCGTGGTCATCATCTGCGGTTTGACCGCGATCACCACGATGGCGGGCGCGGCGGGCAGATCATCCCCGATATGAACGCCCTGTTGTTGCAGCCAGTCCGACGGATGCGGGTCAATCACCCAGACCGATTTCGGCGGCAAACCGTTGCGCAGCCATCCCGCCAACATGGCAGACCCCATCTTGCCACAACCCAGCAAAACAAGGCCGCGTTCGGCCACATCATTCATTGTCATCACGCGTCCCTCTTTACGTCTTTGCAAGAGGTTACGCCACGCCAAGACCGGTGGGAACCCGTCTTGGCGAAATTTTCAGGCGCGCCCGTAAGCGCCGGCAATGGCGATTTGCAGCGCCTGTTTTGGGGTCTGATCTGCCCATGTGACCAATTGGATCGCCGGGTAATATTGTTCGCAGGCATTGACCGCCGCGCTGATCATCGTGTCGATCTGATCCGGCCCTGCGACCTGATCCCCCGCCAGCATCAGGCCATAGCGGTAAACCATCAAATTCTGTTCGTCCCACCAGGTCAGTGACCCGGCCCAAAGGCGGTCATTGATCGCATTGAGCGTTTCGTAAAGCACGGGCTTGCGGTCTGCCGGTGGTTCCATCTCGAAGGTGCAGATCAGGCGCAGGGTTTCGTCATAGGCCGACCAGGCCAGAGTGATCGAATAGGTGCGCCACTGGCCTTCGACCGCCATAGCGATCTGGTCGTCATGGATGCGGTCAAACTCCCAGTCATGGTGTTCTGCGATATGCTCGACCAGATCGATGGGATGCAGATCGTCAGCATCAAGGTAATGTTCGGACAATGCCATATGCTCGGCCTCACTGTTTTGGCGTGGGGGTCATGGCGTGGCCCCTAACGCTAGCTGCCTGCTCTAGGGGCGGTGGAGTTTCCGTTTCGCCCCTACAATATATCGTGGGTGCTGAGGGGACGCCTGTAAAGCAATTTCTTGGGGATAACCCGGGTGATTACAAAAAATTCATCGCCCCTTGTAGCGCGACAGTAGTTTTTGCAGTGCGAGACAGTTAAGTTTGCAGCACCGCGAGTTTAAGATGATGCAGTTACGGAACTTTTAAACGGGGTTTGAAAGGTGTCTTGAAGAAGCGAACTTAATCCCGATTCTTTGTACCAATCGACAATGCGACTCGACTCTCGCGCCAACCTGAGATCATCTCTTTCTCGCGCCGAGCTGTCTAGCTGCTGCTGAAGCTCAGGATGCTTAACACGACTGGCGTGTAATGACACGGTGTTCCGGGTCAAGGTAAAAGGGGAAGCTGTGGCTGTTTTTAAGATCAGCAATTCAAAGGGCATCCACATCGAAGACGGTCAGGCTTCAAATGCGGACGTCGGAGTTCATTCATCCAATTCTGAATTTTCGGCGAACAACGTCAGTTTTGAGAGTGTCCGACGACCATGGCTCATCGAGGGAGGGGCGGCACGCGTCTCCCGTTCACAAATCACGACGCCGGTAAGTAAAGGCATCGAAGGCTCAACGATCGGCAGGCTATACGGAGGTTGGCAAAGGCCGACTGGACCGAGGGTCCCATGCCAATGTCCAGACTGTCAATCCATCTTCCCTTCGCGAAGCTTCAGCATCTTTAATGCTAATTTCTACTCCGAGGACAACACTGAACAATGCCCGGTCTGCGGCTCCCTGGATGCACAGGTAGCCACTGGTCTCTTCGAGCTATCCCAGGAAATCATTAAGCTGCTTGCAGGTCCTGTTGCATCATTAGACATGCTAGAGAGCCTCCGGAGAATTTCCGAAGAATTACAAGCAGGGAAAAAGTCAGTTCCTGA
>NZ_JBKBQY010000015.1:0-44192 GCF_046292185.1 Yoonia sp. | reverse complement strand
GCGTTGAAATGGTCGGCGCGAATGAAGCCGCCCTGCGCAAAGTCCGTGGCAACGATATCAGTTTCATCTTTCAGGAACCGATGACGTCGCTGAATCCGCTGCACACGCTGGAAAAGCAATTGGCCGAAAGCATCGAACTGCATCAGGGCCTGCGCGGATTGGCGGTGCGCGCACGGATCATTGAATTGCTGAACCGGGTGGGTATCCGTGACCCCGAAACCCGGCTGGGTGCCTATCCGCATCAACTGTCGGGCGGGCAACGCCAGCGCGTCATGATCGCGATGGCGCTTGCCAACGGCCCCGAATTGCTGATTGCGGATGAACCGACGACCGCGCTGGATGTCACCATTCAGGCGCAGATCCTTGATCTATTGGCCGACCTGAAAACCCGTGACGGCATGTCGATGCTGTTCATCACCCACGACCTGACCATCGTGCGCAAAATCGCCGACCGCGTCTGCGTCATGAAGAACGGCGAGATCGTGGAAGAAGGGCCAACCGCAGAGCTCTTCGCAAACCCGCAGCATCCGTATACTCGCAGCCTTCTTGATGCCGAATCGACCGGCGTGCCAGTGCCAGTGCCCGCTGACGCGCCGGTGGTGCTGCAAACCGATGCTGCCAAAATCTGGTTTCCGATCCATGCGGGTCTGCTCAAACGCACTGTGGGGCACATCAAGGCCGTCAACAGCGCGAGCCTGACACTGCGTGCCGGTGAAACGCTGGGCATCGTCGGCGAAAGCGGCTCTGGCAAGACGACATTGGCCTTGGCGGTCATGCGTCTGATCCGGTCCGAGGGGCGCATCGCCTTTTGCGGGCGGGATATCCACACGCTGTCTCAGCGCCAGATGCGCCCGTTACGCAGCGACATGCAGATCGTGTTTCAAGATCCTTACGGATCGCTTAGCCCGCGAATGACGGTCGAACAGATCATCGCCGAAGGGTTGGGCGTACATGGTGTTGATCCGGGCCGCAACCGACGCGACATGGTGGCCGAGATCATGACCGAGGTTGGCCTGGACCCCGCCATGATGGACCGCTATCCGCACGAATTTTCCGGTGGGCAACGCCAGCGGATCGCTATCGCGCGCGCGATGATCCTGCGGCCCCGGTTGCTGGTGCTGGATGAACCGACTTCGGCGCTCGATATGACAGTACAGGTGCAGATCGTGCATCTGTTGCGCGAATTGCAGCAAAAGCACGGGCTGGCCTACCTGTTCATCAGCCACGACCTGAAAGTTGTGCGCGCCCTGTCACACAAGGTGATGGTGATGAAACAAGGCGATGTGGTCGAAGCGGGCGACGCAGACGCAATCTTTGACGCGCCCCAGGACCCCTATACCCGCCAGTTGATGGCTGCCGCTTTTGAAGGCCGCGCCATTCCGGCCTGATCCCGCTTCTTGTTTCGGAAAATGCTCCCGCCAAAGGCGTGAGAGTTTGCGCCCCTGGTGCCGGGGTTTACCCGTCAGCGCCGATCATGAAACAAGTCGTTCCGCGGGCCTGCAACCGGCGACAGGCGAGATCTGCGCCCTCACGGGTCAGTCCCATGAAATTCGCGTCAAACCCGCCAGACCGTTGCACCACACGCCGAAGCGACCCATCCAGTGTACTCATCTCATTCAGCGCAACCTGAAGCAGCATGCGCTCAGCGTCAAAACGGCTGGGGAAACGGCCCACGTTGACCCCCCAATGGCGGCCACCGGATGTGGAGATTCTCGTGACCACCTCAGGTTCGACAGGCTCGAAACTCTCGGCCGGAGATGGAGCCGGTGGGCTCACCGCTGCGGCGGCAACCTGCATCTCTGCTGGCGGCTCCGGTCGCGCTTGCGGCATAACTGCGGGTGCTTCGGCTACAACTTGCGTGGCGGCTGGTTCAGGTGCTGCTGCGACCTGTACGGGCGCAGGTTCGCGCGCGGCGGGTTCAGGGGCGATCACTTCAGCGCCAGCACCGTTAATCGTTTCGGCCAGAAGCGCGTTGATAATATCCTGATCCACGACAATCGACGCGACGTCGACCGCAGGCGTCGTTGCAGATGACAGCAGCAGCTCTGGCTCCGCTTCACCCGGTCGGCCTACGGGGCGGTAACTGCGGGTGACAAGTCCGTTCACGCGGATGGTCTTGCCGGCGGTGCCCCGCACATTGTCGGCAGCAGCGACAGTCTGATTGGCAGCGGGCGCTTCGGCCATTGCCCCGGGTGGTACGGGCCGGTTCACGTTCGCGCTGGAAGGGGCCATCCTGAACCCCATATCCATCAATTCCGTCACTCGCGCGTTCCGGGCCGCTTGGGAAGTGCCGCCAAAGACTGTTGCAATGATCCGCTGATCGCCGCGTTGGGCAGAGGCAACGAGTGTAAAGCCTGCGGCATTGGTAAAGCCGGTCTTGATACCATCGCCGCCGGGATAGGAATCAAGCCAGCGGCGGTTTGTGTGCTGTACGGTGGCCATGCCCGCATCCGCGGTGCGGCGCGAGAAAAGGTTATAATATTGAGGAAAATCATAGATCACATGCCGCCCGAGGATCGACATATCGCGCGCTGTCGACAGATGGCCCGATTGTGTCAGGCCATGGGCGTTGCGGAAGGTGGTGTTCGTCATGCCCATCGCGGCGGCGGTGCGGTTCATCCGTGCGGCGAACGCCTCTTCCGAGCCGGAAATGGCAATCCCGATCGCTGTGGCGGCATCATTGGTGGATCGCACGGCAGAGGCGCGCACAAGGTAGCGCAGACGGATCTTTTGTCCGACGCGCAGGCCAAGTTTTGACGGCGGTTCATTTGCGGCCTGCGCCGTGACGGTGACTTCGGTATCAAGCGTGATCTCACCGCGCTCGATCGCCTGAAACACCACATAAAGCGTCATCATCTTGGTCAGTGATGCCGGATGCAGGCGCGTATCCGCGTTTTCGGCGTGCAGCACCTCACCGGTGCGGGCATCCATTACCAGCGCAGCATAGGGCGCTGCGATCCCGCGGATCGGCACCGAAACAAGAATAAAAATCAAAACGCAAAGATATAGCCCGTAAAGGGCCAACTGTCCCGGACGACGTGCCATGTCGTAAGCCTCATACTGCCTCTGGCCCCGGATTTTTCCGGTGGCCTTATTATTGTCAAGAAACGCTAGCACAACTTTATCTCGTCGAAAATACCTTAATTCCAAAGACTTTTACGATGATCATTAGGCGTTTGGGGAAGATGTGGTAGGCAGCCGAGGTCAAGTCGCAACATGCGCGACAGGCGGCTTTCCCCTTTATGGCAGGATGCCCTTTTCTCTTGGCTGGCATAGTTTATATGTAAGCCGAAGAAGACAGGATTACTGATGCGCGCAGAGTTTCACATGATGGCAGACAAAAAGGACCGTGACGATGACGGCAACCTTGGTATTGCGCTTGAGACGAAGCCAAAGACCAAGCGCCCGCCGCTGTATAAGGTAATGATCCTGAATGATGATTTCACGCCGATGGAATTTGTCGTGCATGTGCTGGAACGTTTTTTCGGGCTGTCCCATGCGCAAGCGTTTGAACTTATGCTGACCGTCCATAAAAAAGGAGTGGCCGTGGTCGGTGTTTTCAGCCACGAGATCGCCGAAACCAAGGTGGCTCAGGTGATGGATTTCGCCCAACGCCACCAACACCCGCTGCAATGCACGATGGAGAAAGAATAACGCGCCCGCGTTATTCGCACAAATATGTCCCAGTCCCGCCTCAGCACCGCCATCCAGGATGGCCTTCTTGTCCTGCCGCAGGGCGATATTACCTTGATGCGCCCGCCCGCGACCTATGATGTCGCTGAACTTCCGCGCGCGCATATCCGCATCATGCATGGCTTTTATCCCGATGCCGCCGATTGGCGGATCGCGGGCTTTCCCGTCGATCAGGGCATGACGCGCGCTGCCAGCGCCATCGTCGTCCTGCCGCGGGCGAAGGCGCTCGCCCAGGCCATGATCGCCGAGGCCTGCGCTAAGGCCGATCTGGTCGTGATCGACGGTCAGCGCACCGATGGTGTCGACAGCCTTTTCAAGACCTGTCGAAAGCGGCTTGGCGATCTTCCGTCCATTACCAAGGCGCATGGACGATTGTTCTGGTTCCCCGCAACGGATGCTTTCAGCGACTGGGCCGCAGGCCCGCCAGTCAAAGGGTTGCATGGATTTTACACAGCGGCGGGGGTATTTTCGGATGGCAAGGTGGATGCTGGCTCCAGCCTGCTTGCTGAGGCCTTGCCCGCGAAATTGCCTGCCAGGATGGCGGATTTGGGCGCTGGCTGGGGCTATCTGGCGCAGGCTGTTCTGGCCCGCGATGGTGTCACCGCGATCGACCTGATCGAGGCAGAGGCGCAATCGCTTGCCTGCGCACAGCTAAACATCAGCGATCCGCGCGCCGCATTTCACTGGGCGGATGCGCTGCAATGGGCGGCCAAACCCGGCTATGACGGCATTGTCATGAATCCGCCATTTCATACGGGACGTGCGGCTGATGCAGGGCTTGGCCGTGGCTTCATACAGGCGGCGGCCCGCCTGCTTGCGCCCCACGGCAAGCTTTGGATGGTTGCAAACCGGCATTTGCCTTATGAAGCGACGATGGCCGAAAATTTCCGCAATGTAGACATAATTGGCGGCAACGGCGCGTTTAAGCTGTTTCACGCCACCAGACCAATGCGCTGACCGCGCAAGGGAGCAACGGGATGTCCTTTTCCATCAGCGGCAAGACTGCCATTGTAACCGGTGCCGCCAATGGCGTCGGGCTCGCGATTGCCCGCCATTTCGTCGAAATGGGGGCCAATGTCGTCTTTGCCGATATGGACGAAAAGACGCTGCGTCAGCAAATGGGTGACGAGGCCGGGAAGGCCGCAAATATCCGGCTTTTCGCGGGCGATCTGCGCAAGAAGCTGACGATTACCAACCTGCTTTCGGCGACGATAGATGCCTTTGAGCGGGTGGATATTCTGGTCAATGCGTCCCGTCAGATCCTGACCACCGATGCGCTGAACCCAGATGACACCTCGATGGACGAGCTGTTGGAGCAGAACACGCTGACGGCGATGCGCGTCAGTCAGGCCGTCGCAAGGCGTATGATAAAACAGGCCGATAAGGCCGGTGGGGCGGCGGGATCAATCGTCAACATCAGTTCCATTGCAGCGCGCCGTACTCACCCGGACCTTTTGGCCTATTCGGTTAGCTGTGCGGCCCTGGACCAGATGACCCGGTCCATGGCGGTGGCTTTGGCACCCCACGGCATCCGGGTCAATGCCGTCGCTTTCGGCAGCGTGATGAGCGCGAGTCTGAAAGGATCGTTGAAAGATCACGACCAGATGCGCGATGCAATCGTGGAAAACACGCCGCTCCATCGCATTGCCAGCCCCGGTGAAGTGTCAGATGCGGTGCAATATCTCGCCTCTGATGCGGCGGGATTTGTGACGGGGCAGATCGTCACGGTCGATGGCGGGCGGACCCTGATCGATCCCGCCGCCGTGTCGGCGCATTGATCATTCAGGATGAATGGCAATACATTGTGCCACGGTCTGATCGCTTGCTGCGCGCTGTTGGCGCTGCCGCTCCAGCAGTGAATTCATCTTGGCCTGTTCGGCATTCAGATCAATCGCAACAGGGCGCGTGGTCGTGAAAGTTTCGGTTTCATCACAGCGATAGCGAAAGGTCGTGCCATCACTGTTGCGGCCACGGCAGGTGCGCCGGACAGTACGGACCTGTTGATCTTCGGCCAGCGCATAGCCGCGCGCCAGATTGCCCTGCGTCTCGGTGACCAGATTGGTCAGCACGCGCAGATCGCGGGTGGCCTGATTGATACATTGTTCGCGCGGGGTCGCACAGGCGGCAAGCGCCAGCAGGGGCAGGATGATCAGGGCAGGGCGGCGCATTGTCTTCTCCGGTTTTGATCTGGCACTTCGGTGCGTGTTCAGTATGGTATGGCACACCATTCACAAGTGATATGCAATAGCACAGACAAGGCGCATTTATGACAGACGATTTTGCCGCTCAGAAAGACAAAGCCTCGGCATGGTTCCGCGCCCTGCGCGACCAAATCGTCGCCTCTTTCGAAGCGCTCGAAGACAGCCATCGCAGTGGCGCAGAGCTAGGCCGATTCGAGGTGACGAAAACAACGCGCCACGAAGATGACGGGTCTGACGCAGGTGGCGGGCTGATGTCGGTGATGCGCGGCGGTCGGGTGTTCGAAAAGGTCGGTGTGAATATCTCGACGGTTTATGGGCATCTAGGGGATGCTGCGCAACGCGCCATGGCCGCGCGCGGCGTGCCGGGCATGGCGGATGATCCGCGGTTCTGGGCTTCGGGGATATCGCTCGTCGCGCATATGCAGAACCCGCATGCACCAGCGGTTCATATGAATACCCGCATGTTCTGGACGCCGCATGCCTGGTGGTTTGGCGGTGGGTCCGACCTGAATCCCTGCATCGAATATGCCGAAGACACCGCGCATTTCCACGCCACCCAAAAGGCGCATCTGGACCCGCACGGCACAGATCATTATCCACGGCTGAAAGCCTGGGCCGATGAATATTTCTATATCCCGCATCGGAAACGCGCGCGCGGCGTCGGCGGGATATTCATGGATGATTACTGCACCGGTGACTGGGAGGCAGATTTCATCCTGACGCAGGATATCGGCAAGGCGTTTCTGCCGGCCTATGTGCCACTGGTCGAAAAACGCCGCGACACGCCGTGGAACGCGGCTGACAGGGATACCCAACTGATCCACCGCGGGCTGTATGCAGAATACAATCTTGTCTATGACCGGGGGACCAAATTCGGTCTGACGACCGGACACGACGCCAATGCCGTTCTGATGAGCCTGCCACCTTTGGCCAAATGGGTCTGACATGACGACGAAGGCGCTAAGGGGCGCTGCCCCCTCTCACCCCGGAGTATTTTGGGAAAAAAGAAGCAGAGGTTCTGGGTTTACGCGCCGCGCAATGTGTCGATCATGAGCTGCACATTGGCCGGGTCCGCATCCGGCGTGATGCCGTGGCCTAGATTGAAGATATGCGCTCCGCTTGACAAGGCGTCGCGGATGCGGCGGGTTTCGTCGATGAGGCCCTGTCCGCCGGTCACCATATGCGAGGATTTCATGTTGCCCTGCACGCAGCCCTCGGGCTGAACATGCTCGGCCACCCACGCCGCATCGACCCCGTCATCAACGGCGATGCAATCAGCGCCTGTCGCGGCATGGGTGCCGATATATTTCGTTCCCGCCCCGCGTGGAAAGGCGATGACCGGGATGCCGGGGTGCTTTTCTTTCAGCGCCGCCGTGATCCGCTGCATCGGTTTGATTGAGAATTCCGTGAAATCTTCGTCCTTCAGTGACCCCGCCCAGCTATCGAAAAGCTTGACGCATTCCGCCCCCGCCTCGATCTGTTTCGACAGATAGGCGATCGTGCCCTCGGTAATCCGGTGCATGATTCCTTCAAACACCGGGCGATTGGCGGCTTTCAGCGCATGCGCCGGTCCCTGATCCGGTGTGCCCTGACCTGCGATCATATAGGTTGCGACCGTCCACGGCGCACCCGCGAAACCGATCAGCGTGGTTTCCTTGGGCAATTCTTCCGATAGAATTTTCACCGTCTCGTAGATTGGGTTCAGTGTTTCATGGATCTCTTCGACCGGTTTCAGTTGGGCCAGTTCCTCTGCCGACGTGATGGTGGACAAGCGCGGCCCTTCGCCGGTGACGAACCACAGATCGGCACCCAGAGCCTGCGGCAACAGCAGGATATCGGCGAATAGAATCGCCGCATCAAAATCATAGCGCCTCAGTGGTTGCAGCGTCACCTCGGCAGCGAGTTCCGGGTTATAGCAAAGCTTCAGGAAATCGCCTGCCTCTGCACGAGTCGCGCGATATTCGGGCAGATATCGCCCGGCCTGTCGCATCATCCAGATCGGTGGGGTCGGAAGCGTTTCGCCCGCGAGGGCCCTAAGGATCGTCTTTTGCTGCGCCATCATCTGTCCTTTTTCATCCTGCCCGTGGTCCCAATTGCGGAACTTCTTGTCAAGGGAGTTGTCAGGCCAGATTGACACGTCTAACAATCTCGTCATGAATATAACCTTGCCCACACCCGCCTCGCCTTTCAAGATCGGAACCCGCGGATCGCCCCTTGCGCTGGCGCAAGCGTACGAGACGCGAACGCGCCTGATGGCTGCGTTCGATCTGTCGCAGGAGGCCTTTGAAATCTGCGTGATCAAGGTCACTGGCGACGCCATTCAGGATCGCGCGCTCAAGGATATCGGCGGCAAGGGCCTGTTCACCCGCGAGATTGAAGAGGCGTTGCTGGATGGCACCATCGATATCGCCGTTCATTCGATGAAGGACATGCCTGTCGATCAACCTGCCGGTCTGGTGCTGGATACCTATCTGCCGCGCGAGGATGTGCGCGATGCCTTTGTATCGCTGACTGCCAAGGGCTTTGATGACTTGCCCCAAGGGGCCACCGTCGGCACATCGTCCTTGCGCCGCCGGTCGCAATTGCTGGCCAAGCGGCCTGATCTGAAGATCGTTGAATTCCGCGGCAATGTGCAGACACGGCTGATGAAGCTTGGCAATGGCGTGGCCGAGGCCACGTTTCTGGCCATGGCAGGCCTGAACCGGCTGAATATGGGCGACGTGCCGCATACGCCGATTGCCGCCGAAGACATGCTGCCCGCGATTGCCCAAGGCGCCATCGGGATCGAACGGCGCGGCGACGACAGCCGCGCCGCGACGCTGCTGGAGGCACTGCATGACGGCCCGACTGGCCAGCGGCTTGCCGCAGAACGTGCCTTTCTTGCGCATCTGGACGGGTCCTGCGAAACGCCGATTGGTGGGCTGGCCGATCTTGATGGTGGCAGTCTGCGCCTGCGTGGCGAAATCCTGCGCACCGACGGCAGTCAGGTGCTGACGGATGACATGACCGGTGTTATCGCGGACGGGGCCGAAATGGGCCGCGCGATGGCGGCTAAACTGCTTGAAAGAGCGGGGCCGGGGTTCTTCGAGCATAACTAAGGTTGCCGGTGGCTGACGACGTCAGCGCTGCGTCTGCTTTCGCATTTTCGTAAATGAAGTGGAAGATGGGCTTGCGCGGAACCGGATCAGCGCTGCCGCGTTAAGTGGGCGGTGGAGGATCACTTTGTTCCAAGGAAACCTGGATGCCCAAATCACTTGCCGCCAACATGCGCCGGATGCAGCGCATGATGCGCCCAGCGAAATTGACCAAGAAAAGCCAATCTATCATCATCGCCTCCGCATTCGCGCCTTTCGGGGTGACAAAGCCGACGGAGACGAAAATCCGTGCTTCGGCTGCTGGCCAGGTGCTGGGGTTGATGGCGGCGAACATGCGCAACGCAAAAGATATTATGTCTGGCGCGCCCAAGGCAAAAACTACGCGCGCCATCGCCCCGGCTGTGCCAGAAGGGGCGCAATATATTGCGCGCCAGCATCGCTGTGCGCAGGGCGCACGGGGGTATAAACTCTATTTGCCGGCCTCGGCGCGCAAACAGACCAAGGGCTTGATTGTGATGCTGCATGGCTGCGGGCAGGACCCTGACGATTTCGCAATTGGCACCCATATGAACGCGGTGGCTGAGAAACAGGGACTTGCGGTGGCCTATCCGGCGCAAACCCAAAAGCATAATCCGCGTGGTTGCTGGAACTGGTTTGCGCCTGCGCATCAGATGCGCGGAATGGGCGAGCCTGCGATCCTCGCGTCACTGACCCGCAAGCTGATGCGTGAACTGGGCCTTACGCGTGATCAGGTTTATGTCGCAGGGCTTTCGGCGGGCGGTGCGATGGCGGCGGTCCTGGTAGATACCTATCCGGACGTTTTTGCAGCCGCAGGCATTCACTCCGGTCTGGCGCGGGGGGCGGCGCGTGATATCAGATCGGCAATGGCCGCGATGCGCAGCGGCGCGCCGGGCGGGGCTGTTCTGGCACCGATCCGCACAAAATATAGCCCCGTTCGGCGGATCATCTTTCAAGGCGACAAGGACGACACGGTGCATCTGTCCAACGCCAAGCATATTGTCGCTGCCGCGCTCGGCGATGTCCCGCAGGCCGGACGGATCACCAGTAATTCGGTGCGAAAGATCGCCTATACCCGCAGCGAATTCGCGCGCAGCGGCGATGTCGGACCGGTGGAGCTGTGGATTCTGAAGGGTGCTGGTCACGCCTGGTCGGGCGGTCGTGTCGCCGGATCATTCACGGACCCCAAGGGGCCCGATGCATCCGCGCAGATGGTCAGGTTTTTTCTGGCGGATCAGCGCTGACGTTTCGATGTCAGTGGGAACCCAGAGCATCGTAAGCCGTTGAATATGCACGACTGGCCGCATCCCGGCCGGCCGCCCCCTTTGCAGAGGGTACCTGTAGCCAGACATCCCGACACAGGGATAGTGGAGATTAAGATGACCCAACCCCCCATTCCTGCGAACCAAAGCACCATCGGCGGTGCGTTCCGTTTCAACCGCGAAGGCTATGACCATGTCGAAACCCACGCGCTGACGACGCATGACGTCGAAAGCGCCACTGTTCACGGCCGTAACGACGAGAAGATCGGGACGATACACAACCTTGAAATCGGCGTGAATGGGCGGATCACCCATGCGATCATAGATGTCGGTGGCTTTCTTGGGATGGGCGTGCATTCGGTCAGGCTTCCGTTCAGTGAACTGACCGTGCTGCGCGAAACCGGAGGCAAGGACCTGCGAATTCATCTTGATGCGACGAAGGCGATACTTGAAGCCATGCCGCATCACCCCACGTGATCGCGCCTCTCACTCGGTTCCTTGGGCGCATGCGCATAATGTCTGTATCACTAGCCTCGCAAAGCGTAGGCAGCCGCCCCATCGGTTCGGCAGGCGGCGGCCGTACGCGTGTCAGCATACAATCTGCCCTGATGGACGCGGCGCTCCGCTCTACAACGCGCGTGGGGGCTGGCCTTTCGCGCTGTCTGTGACACGCCATGGCGAATTGTCTGCCGGGGAAAGGTGGTGGCGTGGGGGAGACTTGAACTCCCGACCTATCGATTATGAGTCGATCGCTCTAACCAACTGAGCTACCGCGCCAAACCATGACCGTCCGATTACGCAAGTGGCGGGGGGGTGTCAAACCGATTCTGCCGATTTGATACCGATCCGCTGGGTCAAAGTTCACCAGACCTTAGTCATAGTATAAAAGTGAAGTTAAGGTTACTTTTGGCGAAACCTACGACTAGTAAAGGCACAATATGACCGGATTTCTGACAACCCATGTTCTTGATACAGCCAATGGTGTGCCCGCGGCGGGGATGACGGTTGATCTTTACCGGCTGGAGGACGTGGCGCGTGTTCATATAACCAGGATGATCACCAACACCGATGGCAGAACTGACACCCCGATTTTGCCTGTGTCCAGCTTTGCCGTGGGCCGCTATGAACTGGTTTTTCAGGCGGGCGACTATTTTGGCCGCAGCGATGATCCGCGGTTTCTGGACGACATTCCGATCCGGTTCGGGATCAGTGATCCGGCGTCACATTATCACGTGCCGCTTCTGGTTTCGCCTTTCGGGTTTTCGACCTATCGCGGCAGTTGATGCGTAGGATGCGTGATATCACGCATCCTACGGTGCAAACCGCCATGATGTGATCTGCTGATAAGTCTCGCCCGACGCCAGCTTCACACTTGGAAAATGCGCATGGTTGGGGGCATCGGGCCAATGCTGCGCCTCGATCGCCAACGCGCCGTAGCTGGGGCGTCCGTCAAAAACCTGAAGCCCCGGCATATTGGTCGCCAGCACCATGCTCGTCCCGCTTTGCCCGGTCAGCCACAGCACGTCGCGGTGCGGCACGATGTCATCCGAAAGACAGAAGTTATGATCAAGTGCGGGTGTCTGCGATCCGATCACCGGGCCGTCGCGCAGGTCCATATCCGTGCCGGTCACATCGACCACATCACCGGTGGGGCAGGTGCCGGCATCAATCGGCAGGTAATGATCCGCCGCGATCTTCATCCGGTGGCCATGCCATGTGGGCGCGTCGTCAAGGTTCCAATAGGAATGATTGGCGAAATTCATTACCGTGGTCGCGTCACTGGTTCCGGTAATCGTCAGGGTCAGCGTCGCAGGGGCGTGCACCGCAAATTCTGCCGTCACGCGCCGCTTGCCCGGCAGCCCGGCCATGCCGTCAGGCATATCCAGCGCCAGCGTCGCTGTCGTGTCTGTCACGGCGACCACATCCCAGACCTGTGCATGCGCGCCCTCGGACCCTGAATGCAGATGCCGCACCCCGTCTTCGTTGCGTTCCAGTTCATACATCATCCCGTCCAGCCGGACGCGCGCCGTGCCGATACGGTTGGCGACAGGGCCAACGATGGCCCCGTGATACCGCATCGCGCCTTCGTAATCGGCCAGATCATCTGATCCGGTGGTCAGCGAATGATCCACACCGGCCAGCCGGACATCGCGCAACCGCGCGCCATAGGTCAGCAACGTGACCGTCAGATCACCGGCCTGCAATGTAATCGCATGGACCGTCTTGCCTGTTTTTGTCGTGCCGAAAATCTGCATCACAAAGCCTCCCAATAAACACTGGCGGCGGACACGATATTGCCGCCCCAGACCTGCGCCCTTGGCGCGTAATTGAACACAAAGCGGTGCGTGGCACTATCCCTGATCCGCAGACCAGCGGGTAGAGTGTGGCTCGGCATGTCCAGCGCATTACACAGCCCGCCGATGATCGCAGGGTATTTGTCCGACATCCAGCGCGGCGGGGTGGCCGTCGGCGTGCCAAGGATTACCTGCAGCCCGCTTCGCCCAGCGCATCAATCGCATGGTCCAACCAATCCCATGTCAGCGTGCCGGGAACTGGTTCCATACTCGCCCAGGCGAATTCGCCGATCCGCACCCAGGACAGACCGACGTCGACCATGCGCGCGGCATCGCTGGCCCATTGGCCCTGCGGCCAGTGTTCAGGGCAATAACAGACGCCGAGTGTGCGTCTCATAGATCAGCCTTTGCGTATGTGGAACAAAGCGAGCGGAAGGTCACAGGATGACCTGATGCTCTGCCTGGCCTTTGTACGTTGTGGGCGTGGTATAGGTTTTCCCCTCATCCGCGCCATCGAGCCCGGTTGCCGCCGAGGTGCAGTAAAGCGTGCTCAGATCATCGCCACCGAATGCCGGGCAGGATGTTTGCCGCGCCGTGAAATCAAAACTGGTAATGAAGCCGCCATCAGGCGCATAGCCCGCAACGCGCCCGGCACCCCATTGCGCGTTCCACAGATTGCCTTGCGCATCGACGACCGCGCCGTCAGGGCGGAAATCAGTTGCGCTCAGATCAATATGGAGAACGGGTTCACCCTTGGGCCAGCCCTGCGCATCCAACGCGACGCGCATGATTTTCTGCGTCGGGGTGTCGGTGAAATAGGCGGTCGTCCCGTCGGGCGCAAAACAGATTGCATTTGAAATTGAAATCGGCGCGAAAAGCTGGCGCAGTTCCCCTTTGTAATAGCGATAGATCGCGCCAGCATCGGTTTCCGCGCCAATCCCCATCGTCCCGATCCAGAACCCGCCTTGCGGATCGGCGCGGCCATCGTTGGACCGTGTGCCGGGATTATCAGCCTCCAGATCACACAGCCTGGTCTGGCGGCCATCGCGAAGATCGAACCGGATCAGAGCGGTTTGGCTGGCAACCAGCAGCGTATCGACATCGACCCAGCCGGCGGCAGAGACGTATTCATTGAACTGCCAATGCCGCGTCTTGCTGTGCAGGCGCTTGCCAAGGATATCGAACCAGAAAAGTTCACCGCGCAGCGGATGCCACAACGGGCCTTCGCCCAGCGTGCATTGGGTGTCGTCATAGATCATGTGCTTGCCTCATCATATGCCGCGACGATGTCGCGGGCGCGGGTTGAAACATCGGCGGCAGAGGCGCCAGGTTGATAAAGTGCAGTTCCAATGCCGAAACCATCAGCGCTTGCCGCTATCCATGTTGCAAAATTACTTTCACCCGCACCGCCTACGGCATAGACTTGCGTCCCTGTAGGGAGCACGGCACGAATCGCCCTGATGCCGTCCGGGCCGATCAGGCTGGCGGGAAAAATCTTCAGACCGTCTGCGCCCGCCTTCAATGCGGCAAAGCATTCTGTGGGCGTCATCACCCCCGGCCAGCTTTGCATGCCTGCAGCTTTGGTGGCGACGATCACGCGCGGATCGCAATTGGGCGACACGATCAGCTTGCCGCCCACTTGCGCCACACGGCCCACATCATCGGTCGATAGGACTGTGCCCGCGCCGATCAGCGCGGTGTCGCCAAAGGCATCGGCCATCCGCCCGATCGACACAAACGGTTCCGGCGAATTCAGCGGCACTTCGATCCGCGTGATCCCGGCGGCGATCAGCGCTTCGGTCACCGGCAGGGCGTCATCGGGGGTGATGCCGCGCAGGATCGCGATCAAGGGGCGGTGCATGGAGTCATCCTTTCAATTGGCGATAGGCTGCGGTCAGTCCCGCAAGGGTCGCGCCTTCGGCATTGACCTGCATGGCAGGCACAGCTTGCTGCGCCAGTGCCTTCACGTAAAGCCGTGCGAGTCCGCCCGCGCCGATCACGGCAATCTGCTGGCCCAGCCAATAGGGCTTGGCCGAGGCTAGTTCGGCTCCGATCAGCAGCCCCGACCGGCGCGCGCGCGCGGCAGGTCCCGGCAGATCGTGCAACAACCCCTCGGCGCGGATTGAAAACAACCGACCGGCGAGCTTTTCAGGGCGCGAAAATGCGTCTGACAACCCGCTGTCAAATGCGGTATCATCCCAGCCATCCGCCGCAACCGAATGGCGCAGCACGGTATGGCTGATCAGCGTGGCAAATAATTCACCCGTCATGAAGGTCTGAAAACTGACAATCTCCCCTGCACTGACATGCACCCATTTGGTATGTGTACCGGGCAGGCAGATCACCCCGTCCCACCCTTTGTTCTGCGCAAGGAAGCCGGCGATCTGGGTTTCCTCGCCGCGCATCACATCGGCAGGTTGCATCTGTTTGATGCCGGGGATGACATGGACATCCAGCCGTGGGTCAATTGTGGCGGGGCGCGCAAAATCCTGCCCCAGTGGTGGGCAGGGTGTCGCGGTATAGTGCGCCTCGACCCAACCCTGGCGCGATCCGACCATGCCGCAGGCGATCACAGATGTCGGGCCATGCAGCCAATCGCCCACAAGTGCCAGCAATGCAGGTTCAAACCCCGCGCGGTCCAGTCCTCCCATGCCTTTGTCTGACCCAGCCTGTGCCAGTACCGCGCTGGTGGCCGACATTGCCCAGACGCGGACATTGGATGTGCCCCAGTCAGCGGCGATCCATGCGGGTGTGATCTGTCCGGTCATCCTGCGCCCACCACACCTGCATCCACCACCATTGTCTGCCCCGTCATCATGGCCGAGGCCTGCGAAGCCAGAAACAGCACTGGCCCGACCATGTCTGCCGGTTTCATGAACTGCCGCAGGCATTGCTTTTCCAGAAACCCCGCCTTGCTTTCGGGCGTCGCCCACAGATTTTCCTGCTTTTCGGTAAAGACCCAGCCGGGGGCGATGGCATTTACCCTGATCCCCCGTGGCCCCCATTCGCGCGCCAGTGACCGTGTCATGCCGCTGATCCCGGCATTGGCGGTGGCATAGACCGACAATCGCGCGGCTCCCAGCATATGGGCGATGGATGAAAAGTTGATGATCGCGCCCTGAGGTGCCATCACCTCTGCGGCTTTCTGGCAGGCAAAGAAATAGGCTTTCAGATTGATCGCCTGCAGATCATCCCAATCCTGCACGGTGACATTGCTTGCGTCATGGCGTAGGTCATTGGCGGCGTTGTTGACCAGTGCGCGCAGGGGGCCATGGGCGCTGGCAGCTTGCGCAATCGCCTCCTGCAAGGCCGCCGTATCGGTAATGTCGCAAGGGATGAACAATGGCCGGTTGCCGTGTTTCGTGGCCATCTCATCCACGAAAGCCCTCGCATCCGACCGCCCGACGAAAGCGACCCTGGCCCCTTGCGCCAGAAACCCATCCGTCAGTGCGGCACCGATGCCGTTTCCGCCGCCGGTAATGAACACAGACGCATCTTTCAGATCATGAAATGTGGCTGCCATAGTCTTTCCCCTGCATGGCTGATGCTACGGCGTATGCCGCGATGAAGACCGCGAGTAGTGTATTCGCAGTGGAATGCACATATTTCGAGCCTCACTATTGTCTGCATAGTTTCATTATACAAAACGCTGTCTTACATATTGATACCTAAACGCAGATCAACTAGCCTTGTCAACAAGCATGGGGGCGCAGGTCATGACAGGCGGTGGCACAGTCGGCAAGGCTCTAGACGTACTGGACCGCGTGGCAGGCTTTGGCAGGCCAGTGCGCTTCAGCGAAGTCCTGGCGCAATCGGATTTCCCCAAACCCACGCTTTACCGGCTGCTGCAGACACTGACGAACCAAGACATGTTGGTTTATGATCCTGACCGTCAGACATATAGTCCCGGTATCCGTCTGCTGCGTCTTGCCCATGCGGCGTGGGAACAAAGCACGCTAGCCCTCATCGCCCGGCCCCATATTGACGCCTTGAGCGCGGCTGTCGGCGAAACCGTGCATCTTGCACAGCTCGATCATGCGCAGGTGATTTATATCGACAAGCGCAACGCCAATAATCCGGTGCAGATGTTTTCTCAGGCAGGCAAGGTCGGGCCTGCATATTGCACCGGCGTCGGCAAGGTGATGCTGGCTTTTGCCGATCCCGCCCGGATTGATGCGGTAATCGCGCAGCAAAGTTTTCACCGCTTTACGTCAACGACGCTAACAGATTCCCGCAGCTTGCGCGCAGAACTGACAGCGATCCGCGCCAGGGGCTATGGTTTTGACCGCGAAGAACATGAACCTGGCATCATCTGCATCGCGATGCCGATCCGGACGGATACAGGCCGTGTGCTGGGCGCGATCTCGGTCACCAGCACGACAGGCCGCACCGATCTGGCGGGTCTGGAATCCTATGTGCCGATCCTGTCGGACACCGCCGCCGCCATCGCGAAGGACGCGCGGAACTGGAGCTTTCCTGAACATATTGGCGCGCCGATGGGTTCTTAATGTAATCCCGACATCGGGCGGCGCCTATAACGTCGCGATGACAAAAAACCTTGGCCGCTTGTCCACGGGTGGGTGTTTCGCGGTGACTATCGACAAATCCCGACATTGGCTGTCTGATGACCGGACCGAGATCCGCGCCCGCCGCTGAATTCTTTTGCAGGCGGGGCTTGCAGGAAAGATTTGCCATGACACTGACCCCTGACCTGATCGCGCAGACCTATGCGGCGATCAGCCTTGCCACGATTCGCACCCCGACGATTAGGGCGACGCGGCTGTCGCATATTCTGGGGATCGACCTTTATCTCAAGCTGGAAAACCTGCAGCATACTAACGCCTTCAAGGCGCGGGGTGCGCTGGCAAAGCTGCTGACGCTGGATGCTGCGGCGCGCAAGGCGGGCGTGATAGCGTGCAGCGCGGGTAACCATGCGCAGGGTCTTGCCTATCACGCAACGCGTCTGGACATCCCCGCCACCATTGTCATGCCCGAAGGCACGCCATTCAATAAAATCCAGCGCACCGCCGATCTGGGGGCAGAGGTCGTCATCCATGGCAAGAATTTTGATGACAGCGTGCAATTCACGTTTGATATGGCGGCAGAAAAGGGGCTGACCTTCATCCATCCCTTCGATGACCCGGTGGTCGCGGCGGGCCAGGGCACCGTCGCTTTGGAAATGCTGGAACAGGTGCCGGATCTGGATTGCATCGTGGTCCCGGTGGGCGGTGGCGGCTTGATCGCTGGCATGGCTGTGGCGGCCAAAGGGAAGCGTCCCGACATTCAGATCATCGGCGCGCAGGCGCATCTGTTCGATGCCGCCAAAGCGCGGATCGAAGGGTTTTCCCCCCATTTCGCCGGTGCCACGCTGGCTGAAGGCATCGCGGTGCGCCAGCCTGCGCCTGCCAATATCGCGATCATGCAAACCCACGTCGACCGGATCGACAGCGCCAGCGAAAGCGAGATTGAAGACGCCGTGTTCGACCTTCTTTCGCATGAAAAACTGGTCGCCGAAGGGGCCGCAGGCGCGGGGCTGGCCGTGATCAAGAATAGCCTCGCGCAATTTGCGGGCCGAAAGGTGGGCCTTGTCATCTGTGGCGGCAATATTGATTCGCGCCTGTTATCCACGCTGATCCTGCGCGGGCTGATGCGCGACGGGCGGATCACGCGGCTGGTGTTCGAGATTGACGACATGCCCGGTCAGCTTGCCAATATCTCGCGCATCATTGGCGAGGCGGGGGCGAATGTGATCGAGGTGATCCACCAGCGCATGATGCAAAGCGTGTCACTGAAGAAAGCCGAACTCGAAATCGTCATCGAAGCCCGCGACCAGCGCCATGTCGATACGATAACCGCCCTGCTGCGCGACGCGGGGCTGGCAGTGCGGGACCTGTAGGGTGGGTGATATCACCCACCTTCTGCGACGTCCTTTTTCGCGATCAACACGTAAAACGCGGGCACGATGAACAGCGTGAACACCGTTCCTACTGTGATGCCGGCAAAGATCACCAACCCCATCGCGAAACGCGCGGCAGAGCCTGCCCCATCGGCCATCATCAGCGGCACCACGCCAAGTGCAGTCGCCGCAGTCGTCATCAGGATCGGGCGCAGGCGCAACCGGGCCGAGGCGACCATCGCCGCCGCGCGGTCCATCTGTTGCGACACCCGCAATTGATTAGCGAATTCCACCAGAAGAATGCCGTGCTTGGTGATCAGCCCGATCAGGGTGATCAGACCCACCTGCGTGTAGATATTCAGCGTGCCAAGGCCAAGGTTCAACGGCACGATCACCCCAAAGATCGACAAAGGCACTGACATCAGCACGATGAACGGGTCACGCAGGCTTTCAAACTGCGCGGCCAGCACCAGATAAATCACGACAATAGCAAGGGCAAAGGCTATGGCGACGGTATTGCCTTCGGCCATTTCCAGCCGCGACTGGCCTGAATAGTCGATGAAAAACCCGTCGGGCAATTCCGCTTCTGCCATGGCCTGCAACGCGGCCAGCCCATCCCCGGTCGAGGTGCCGATCATCGGCAGGGCGGTCAGTGTTGCGGAATTTAGCTGATTGAACTGCTCAATTGCTTGCGGCGCGATGGCGGTCGAAATCTCGGCCACTGCCGACAGCGGCACCAGATCGCCCGAAGCGGCGCGCAGGTAGATTTCACCCAGACGTTCGGGGTTGTCGCGGTATGCGGCAGGGACCTGCATGATCACGTCATAGCTTTGGCTGTCGCGGTCAAATTGCGCGGTGGCACCGTCGCCGATCAGCAGGCTGAGCGCCTGACCGATCTGGCTGGGCGGCAGGTTCAATGCAGCGACACGATCCCGGTCAATGGTCACGACGACCTGACGGGTATCGAATGACATCGAATTTTGTACCACCAGAAATTGCCCCGATTGTTCGGCCGCAATGCGGATACGGTCGGCGACTTCGAACACTTCGGATGGCTCACCTGTGGACTGTATCACCAGACCGATGGGCAGACCGCCGCCCGCGCCGGGCAAGGAGGGGGGCGCAAAGACAAAGGCCTGCAACCCGGCGACAGGCGCGATGCGCGCCTGCAGATCGGCCTGCAATTCGCCCTGAGACCGGTCCCGGTCGGCCCAGTCTTCGAACGCCCAAAGCATGATCCCGGAATTGGTCTGTCCGCCAAAGCCGACGATGGAAAAGTTCGCTGCCAGTTCCGGCAGATCAGCGGTCAGTTCGCGCATCTGATCGACGTAATGGCTGGTATAATTCACCGTCGCATAGGACGGCGCGTTGATGAAGGAAAACAGCGCGCCTGAATCCTCTTCCGGTGCCAATTCGGACGAGGTGTTTACGAACAGATAGCCCGACAGCGCGGTCAGCACGACGACCGCCAACACGGTGACAGGGATAAAGTTCAGCGATCCTTGCAGGCGACGGACATACCACCCCTCCAGCCGGGTAAAGCCACTGTTCAACCGTCGTTGAAATCCGTTTTCGCCGCCACCGGGGCGCAGCACACGCGCAGCCATCATGGGGGAGATCGTCAGCGCCACAACGCCCGAGATGAACACGGCACCCGCCAGAGCGGCAGCAAATTCGCGGAACAAAGCCCCTGTCAGACCGCCGATGAAGAACAGCGGCAGGAAGACGGCGAAAAGCGTGGTCAGCATGGCGATGATCGCGACGGACAATTCGCGCATGGCGGTGAATGCCGCCTCCATCGGGGACTGCCCGTCGTCGATGTGGCGTTGGACGTTTTCAACCACGATGATCGCGTCATCGACCACCAGCCCAATGGCCAACACAAGCGCCAGCAAGGTCAGCAGATTGATCGAATAGCCCATCACGAACAGGATGAACAAGGTCCCCACAAGCGATAGCGGGATCGCGACCAGCGGCACGGTGACCGACCGGGCCGACCCCAGAAACAGCAGGATGATCAGTGCCACGATCACCGTGGCCTGCATGATGGTGATCAGGACTTCATTGATAGATGCTGCAATCTGTTCGGTCGCGTCATACATCAATTCCATCGTCATCCCGTCAGGCAAGCTGGCCTGTAGTGCTGGCAATTCCGCCAGCACGGCGGCAGAGACATCCAAGGGGTTCGCGCCGGGGCTTGGGAAGACGCCGATGAACGTGCCAGCCTCGCCGTTGAAGCTGACCACCATATCGCTTGACGCGGCAGCGAGTTCGATCCGGGCGACATCGCTGAGGCGGACAACCTCGGTCCCCGACCCGGAGATAGCAATATTGCCAAAGGCCTCGGGCGTTTGCAGGGTCGAATCCATCGTGATCGCATAGCCGACCAATTCGTTTCGCGTGCGCCCCGGCGCGGCAAGGAAGTTCGCGGCATTGATCGCTTGGGTCACTTCGGCGGCAGTCAGGCCCTGACCCGCCAGCCGCACAGGATCGATCCAAACGCGCATTGCATAATTGGCTGCCCCCATGACCTGACTTTCCGCGACACCTTCGATGGTGGACATGCGTGGCACAATCACCCGTTCGATATATTCAGTCACCTGTTCGGCGGACATCGCGGGGTTCTGCACCGCCAGATACATTGTGGCAAAGGTCTGCCCGGTGCCTTTGACGATGCTGGGGTCCTGCGCGTCCGCGGGCAGGCGGGCGCGGACCTCTTGCACTTTGGACATAACTTCGGTCAGGGCGATATCGGGGTCCTGGCCCAGGTTCATCTGTACCGTGATGACTGATGCCGATGGCCGCGACTGGCTGCTGACGTAATCGACGCCTTCGGCACCAGAGACAGCGCCGGCGATGGGGGCAGTGACAAAGCCTTGAATCAGTTCGGCAGAGGCACCGGGATAGATCGTGGTCACCGTGATGGACGTTTCATCGACCTGCGGATATTGCCGTGTTTGCAGGCCGAACAGACCCATCAACCCGACAAGCAGGATCATGATGCCCAGAACCGAGGACCCGACAGGTCGTTTGATAAATGGCGCTGACAGATTCATTCGGTCACATCCGGCGCTGTGGTTTCGGCCAATGACACGACCGAGCGATTGTTGAGCCGGTTTTGACCAGAGGAAACGACGCGGTCGCCTTCGGACAAACCTTCGGTGATTTCGACGCGCGCGCCGTCCCGGCGACCCAAGGTAACAAAGACCTGCCGCGCCTCAAGCGTGTCGGGGTCATCTTCCACCATGCGCACGACATAGACGAAATCGCCATAAAGACTGATGCTAACTGCGGTTTGCGGCAGGGTGATCACGCCATCCTCTGGCGGCAATGCGATTCGCAAGCGGGCAAACTGGCCCGGTGTCAGTACGCGGTCGGAGTTGTCGATATTTCCACGCACCGCGACCATGCGCGAACCGGGGTCAATGCGTGGGTCGACGCCTGTCACCTCGCCTGTGAAACTGCGGGTGTCGCCGTCGATCCGCGCGCTGATCTGCTGGCCGATCCTCAGCGATGGCAGCACCTGTTCGGGAAGGTTGAAGTCAACGCGCATCGTCTCAAGATCCTGCAACGTGGCGATGATCGTGCCGGGCGAAACATAGGTCCCCCGGTCCACACGCGGCAGGCCAATGGTGCCGTCAAAAGGGGCGATGAGCCGACGCTGGGCGATCACAGCTTCGCTGCGGGCCAGTTGCGCGGTCGCTGCGTCAAAGGCGGCGCGGGTTTCATCAGTACGCGCGTCGCTGGCGACACCACGGCTTTGCAACGCCTGCTCACGGTCTAGCTGGGCGCGCGCCAGATCAAGTTGGCTGCGCGATGCGTCGCGGTCGGCCCGCTGCACTTCGTCATCCAGTTGCAGCAACGTGTCGCCTTCGGCGACATCCTGATTGGCGGCGAAATTGATCGCGCGCACGATGCCTGCCGCCTCGACCGTCAGCTCCACACCCTGGGCGGCGTTGATCGTGCCGATAGCATTCAGCGCTGGCTGCCAAGTCGCAGCCTCGGCCAGCACGGTTTCGACGGGCAGCGCCGCAACCGGGCGGTTTGCCAGAAACTGCGCGATCATCCCTTCGCGGAACTTGTTGAAACCGACCAGCCCGCCGCCGATCAGGGCCAGCAAGATGATCGCAATAATAAAACGCTTTGTCATAAGGTATCCACGGTCTGGGCTTGCAAAATCTGGATGCCGACTATACCGTCTGGACGGTTAAGTCAACGCTTGGGGGACCAGAACCATGGCGCGATCACCACAGCAACCGGGGACGACCAGACAACGGCTTTTGGATGCGGCAGAGACACTTGCGCGCCGGTTGGGGCCGGGCAATCTGTCGCTGGACGCTGTCGCCGCAGAGGCGGGCGTGTCCAAGGGCGGGTTGCTGTACCATTTCCCGTCCAAGGCCAAGTTGCTGGAGGCATTGGTATCATATCACCTGCAGCGCCTAGATGATGCGTTGCGCGCGCAAGAGGCGACGGGCCGCCCCAATGCAGCGATCTGCGCCTATCTTGATCAGTTCATGCAGGAATGTGCGCGGCAACGCCCGCCGGCATCGGGACTGTTGGCTGCTTTGGCAGAAAACCCGCAATTGCTCGAACCGGTGCGCGCGCAGGAACGCGATTTTCTGGACCGGATCCGTGCCGATGCGGGTGATGCAGACTTTGCAACCATCGCGTTTCTGGTCGTCCATGCGTTGCGGGCGATGAAACTGCTGGGGACTGACGTGCTGGATGATGACGAAATCGCTAAAGTAATTGCTTGGGTGCGCAACGAATTGCGCACCCGAGAGGTTTAGGCCGTCGGGCTGCCTGCTGCGCTGACGCGCCGCGAGATCACGAAGTTCCACACCAACAAGGCCAGCACGAACATGCCGCCCGCAGCCTCGATCAATTCACTGGGGTTGAAAATGCAGATCACGCCGGGGATGATCAGCAGGCGCGACAGTTTGTCCATCCATGTGAACAGATAGCCCTCGATCGCGGCGGCAAAGCCCACCAGTCCGATCACCACCAGAACGCCGGTCCAGATCACATACCAGGTTTCACCGCCCATGATGATTTCGGGATTGAACACCATGAAGGCAGGGATCAGGTAAAGGCCCTTGGCATATTTCCACGCCTGCATGCTGGTTTCCATCGGTTTGGACCCCGCAATCGCCGCGCCCGCAAAACCAGCGAGGGCAATCGGTGGTGTAACGTTGCTGTCCTGTGAATACCAGAATACGACCAGATGCGCGATTAGCAGTGGCACTCCGAATTCATTGCTCAGCGCGGGGCCGACGAGAACAATCAGCACAATATAAGCAGCCGTCACCGGCAGTCCCATGCCAAGGATCAGGCTGGCGATCAGCACAAAGATCAGCGCCAGCACCAGACTGCCCCCCGACATCGAAATCATCATGGATGAGAATTTCAGCCCCAGCCCCGTTAAACCGACAACGCCCACAATGATCCCGGCGACCGCGCAGGCGACGCTGACCGCAACCGCATTGCGCGCGCCCAGTTCCAGCGCCTGTGCCATCAATTTCAGACCGCTGATGACCGCATCGCGCAGCCGGTCAAAGCTCAGTGGTTTGCCGTTCTGCGGGTCAAGCACAATCAGCGTGAACCCCGAGCGCAGCGCCGTGACAGCGATGACCGAGATGATCGCCCAGAACCCCACCCGCGTGGGCGAGATATTGTTGACCAGCAGATAGATCAGCACCAGTAGCGGAACGATGAACTGCCACCCTGCCGCCAGCACGTGCCGTATGACCGGCAATTCAGAGGCTTTCATCCCCGTCATGCCCGCCTTCATCGCGACCAGATGCACGAAAAGGTAGACTGTCCCCAGATACAGGATCGCCGGAAAGATCGAGACCATGACAATCTCGATATAAGGCACATTGGTGTATTCCGAGATCAAAAAGGCACCCGCACCCATCAATGGTGGCGTGATCTGCCCGCCAGTGGAGGCTGCAGCTTCGATCCCGCCTGCCTCTTTGGGTTTGTAGCCCAGTTTTTTCATCAGCGGGATGGTAAAGGCCCCTGTCGTGACGACATTGGCGATGGCAGACCCTGAAATCGACCCCATCCCGGCCGAGGCGATGACGGCAGCCTTGGCAGGCCCGCCCGGTTTGCGGCCCGTGGCGGCGAAAGCCAGATCAATGAAAAATTTGCCCGCGCCGGTGACTTCGAGAAAGGCGCCGAACAGGACGAACATGAACACATAGGTGGCCGCGACACCCAAGGGCAGGCCAAAGATACCTTCCTGCCCCAGATAAAGCTGCCCGATCAGACGGTCCACACTGGCCCCGCGATGCGACAGGATACCGGGCATCCATTCGCCCAGCCAGGGCAGCGCGCCGCGCGGTCCGGCCAGCGCATAGGCGATGGCGATCAATCCGATGATCGTCATGCCAAGGCCGACGACACGGCGACTTGCCTCCAGCACGGCGACGGTGGCGATGATGCCCATGATGATATCGGTGCGCGACCACCAACCGGCGCGGCTGACAATATCGTCAAGAAAGTAAAAGATGTAGAACCCGCTGAGAAAGGCCGCAGTCAAAAACCCGGCATCAGCGATCCAGCCAAGGGTGCCGCGCGATCTGGTCGCGCCGGTGATGGGAAAGATCAGAAAGGCGAGAAACAGCACAAAGCCCAGATGCGCCGAGCGTTGATAGAACAACCCCATCGGCGAAATCCCCGCCGTATACATCTGGAACAGCGACATGGTGATCGCTGTCAGTGTGATGATCCACAAGATGGGCCGCGGCTGGACGGCATCTGCCGATTGCAGGTTTGCAGGCAGGTCCGGGGGGGGCGTCACCGATGGCGTCGTGTTCATGATGAGGTCCTGTGTCAGGCGAGTATCAGTTTAATCGGCTTGCAAGCGCAGATGCACTAGGGTCCGCGGCGCAATCTGGCTGAGCCGCAATATCAGATCGCCCATTTTCAGGCGGTGGTTTACTGCCCTGTCCCCGACACGCAAAGCCAGGCTGTTGCCGGGGATCGTGTCGGCCATGCCGGTGATCCAATAGCCGCCATGTGCGGCGGGCTGTATCGTGCCGCGACCGGCGATGTCGCCCAGACCGGCAGCAAAATCGTGCAGATAGGACCGGGTCAACGTCATGCGCCCGGCCCGGTTCTCAAAGCAATCGGCGACGTCACCGCCGGTGACCGAATGCTGCCAATGCAGGCAGATTTCCTGTCCCGGCGCAAAAGGCAATTGCCCCAGCGATGCGGCTGTATCGTTTTGCCTGATCTGCAGGGTCTGCGCCAATACTTGCGCGGGCCAAAGACCGGTACAGACCAACAGGGCGACCCAAAAGGATCGCCCTGTCAGCGTCTTGATCATGGTCGTTGATGATCCTGCACGCCTGCGCCGATCTCTTCGAGATAACGCAATGCGCCGGGATGGAACGGGATCGGGGTCGAAGCGACTGAGAATTCAACCGTCGTGTCATTGGCCGCTGGATGGATCGCAATCAGATCGGCGACATTGTCATACATCGCCTTGGTGATGTTATAGGCCAGCTCTTCGTCCATGTCCGCATGCACGACCAATACGTTGGGTGTCGACATGGTCTGCACATCTTCGTCCATGCCGTCATACATGCCCGCAGGCAGTGTAAAGGCGGCGAATGTCGGCTCCACCTCCTGGGCGGCGGCGATTTCAGCGTCGCTGAAGCCGATCAGCGCGATATCGCGGGTCGCGGCGAGGTTCATGATGGATGATGTCGGTGGCCCCACGCTCCAGAACCCTGCAATGATATCACCGTCGCGGATCGCATCGGCCGTTTCGTTGAAGTTCAGCCGCTGGGCGTCGAAATCATCATAGGTGATGCCATTGGCATCCAAGATCATTTGCGCGCTCAGCTCGGTGCCCGAACCGGGGGCGCCAACCGATACACGCTGACCGCGCAGGTCTTCGATGCTGGTGATGCCGCTGCCGGCGAGTGTCACCAACTGCACTGCATTGGGATAGATCGAGGCAAGGGCGCGTGCCTCGGGAATCTGGCGGCCTTCGAATGCATCGGTGCCATTATAGGCCTGGAACAGCGTGTCGGCCAAGACCAACGCCATATCGCTTTCGCCGCGCTGGATCAGCGCCATGTTTTCGACTGATGCGCCGGTCACTTCGACGCTTGCGGTGTAGCCGTCAACATGGTTGCCGATCACCTCTGCCAGACCGCCGCCATAGGGATAATAGACGCCCCCAGTGCCGCCTGTGGCGATGGACAATTCCTGGGCCTGCGCCGCGCTGCCAAGGCAGGCCAGCGCGATGGCTGCAGGGGCCGCAAAGGCGCGCAGCCTCTGGTTGATGAATGTGGTCATGTTATTCTCCTCCATGTTCAGTCAGATGCGGACGGTTGGATCCGCCTTCGCCGTCTGTCCGAAGGCTAGAATCTTCCGCACGCCATGGCAAGGTTCACCGCTTGCCGTAATAGAGCCCGACGACATGTTCGGCCTGTGCGAAAAACAGCCAGCGCAGCACCAACACCCCCGCGATATGGCTGATCAGAGCAAGTGCGCCCCAGACATGGCTGAACGGCAGCAGCAGGAATACGACCGGCAGCACAAAGCCGAATGCCAGCGCCAGCACCCGCAAGATGGTGGCATGTTTGCGACCCACGACATGGATGAATTCGCGCATCAGGTAATTGGTGCCGGTATGGGGTGGTTCAAATGCGCGGACGGTGCCGATATTGCCCAGCCCTGTGGCTGTCGCCATATCCGTGCCGGAACGGGCCAGCCGTGTGTCGCCCGTGATCCAGGCATAGATCTGCAATGCCCCCGCGATCACCAGCAATAGAATGGCTTCGGTAACTTGCCCGGCCAGCAGCGCCCCGCCGCCAAGCGACAGGGCCAGAAACAGTGCAGGCGTCGTCCAATGCCGCCAGCGCGGCACGGTTCTGAGCTGGGCATAGATCATCGACGTGGTGAAAATGGTCGCCAGCGCCCCAAGTCCCCCGATCCAGCCCACTACGGGCAGGGCCGCACCGAAAAACACCAGTCCTGCGCCATAGGCCGCCATGATCAACAATGTGGCGACCGCGCAGATCCCTTCGCGCGATAGCCAGCTTGTCTGCCATTGCCTGAACGCCTTGATCGCGCGTTCCGGGCGGCCGAGGTGGAAGGCGGACGCCAGAAGCCCGCCCACCGCCGCCAGATAGGCGATCGTGAACCAGATGAATGCCATGACGCCGGTGGGGGTGATCGCGCCGATGCCAAGCCAGAACAGCAGGCCGAACCCGAGGCCTGAAAATGTCGTGAAGATGATGACGGATGGTGCGGGGTGCATTATCTGGCGCCCCCGGGCAGGGCGGACAATGCCTTGTCCAGCCAATGCGCAAAGCTGGTGCCGGACGTGGCTACAGGCTTCAGATAGGGGGCCAGCACGTCGTATTCGGGTGCCTGATCCTTGGGGCGAGGTGGCAGATATTTGTTCACAGGCTTGGTGCCTTGTTCCGGCATCAGATCAAAGCCCCCGCGTTCCGCGACCAGTTGGGATACATCGCTGTCGGGATCACCCAGATCACCGAAATGCCTTGCGCCGGCAGGGCAGGTGCGCACGCAGGCGGGTTCGCGGTCTTCAACGGGCAGGTTTTCGTTATAGATTCTGTCGACGCAGAGCGTGCATTTCTTCATCACGCCTTCTTTGGCGTCCAGTTCCCGCGCGCCGTAAGGGCAAGCCCAGGCGCAAAGCCCGCAGCCGATGCAATCGCTTTCATTGACCAGCACGATCCCGTCCTCGGCGCGCTTGTAGCTGGCCCCTGTGGGGCAGACCGTGACGCAAGGCGCATCTTCGCAATGCAAGCAGGATTTTGGAAAGTGGATCAGCTGGGCGGTGCCGTTTTCCGGCTGCACCTCATAGGAATGGACCCGGTTGAGGAAAGTGCCTGACGGGTCCGCACCATAGGCATCCTGATCCGACAGTGGCGCGCCGTAGTTTTCGGTGTTCCAGCCCTTGCAGGAAATCACGCAGGCGTGGCAGCCAACGCAGGTGTCCAGATCGATGACAAGGCCGAGTTTCTTGGCGGTGCTGGCTGGCAATTGGGTCATGTGAACGGCCTTGGCTGAGAGGGCGCGCCCGTCCGGAGAAAGGCACGACTTGACGGGCTATGATGATGCGGCGGCATTGCGTGATTATCCAATTGGGCCGCGCAGGCCTGGGTCCCATGTGGCGATGAACCAGATGAAACTGCCAAGTGTCAGCGCGACGAACAGGGCGATCAGCAGAATGATCCGGCGTTTGCTCATTGCCCGGCCTTCCATGCAAGGTTTTCTGGGGCGGGCGGCACCGGTGACGTGATGGCAGGCATGACGGGTTGCGCTTCGTTCGGGGTGCCGGATCTTTCGATCTTCACGCGCAGATCGAACCACGCGGCTTGCCCCGTCACCGGATCGGAGTTCGCCCAACGCAGGCCGTCACCGCGAGGCGGCAAAAGTTCATGTATCAGGTGGTTGAGCAGAAAACCCTTGGTCGCCTCGGGCGCATCCTTGTCCAGCGCCCAAGCACCTTTGCGTTTGCCGATAGCGTTCCATGTCCAGATCGTGTTCTCGTTCAGCGCCGCCTGATGCGCGACGGGCACCGTGATCGACCCATGCGCAGAAGTGACGCGCGCCCAGTCGCCATCCTTGAAACCATGTTTGTCCCAGACTTTGGTCGGCACATAAAGCGGGTTATGCCCATGGATCTGGCGCAGCCAGGCGTTTTGCGACCCCCATGAATGATACATTGCCATCGGGCGCTGGGTCAGCGCGTGGATCGGATATTCCACCGGATCGACATGCCCATCTTCGAACGGCGGATACCAGATCGGCAGCGGGTCCATCGTCGCCTTGATCTGGCCACGCAGGTGGTCTGGCGGTTGGCGCGATCCGATGCCTTCGGCGGCAGCCTGAAATTTGCGCAAGGGTTCGACGTAGAGCTGGAAGATATAGGGCTGGACCACGTCGTAGAAGCCCATTTTCACCGCCCATTCCTGATACTCGGCGCTGAATGGTTTGTAATAGGCGCAGTTTTCAGGAACGTGGCTGACCCAGAAACCACCATTTTCGATGTAGTTCTGCAACTGATCGGGGTTGGCGGTGCCGCGTCCTTGGCCCTTGCCATCTGCATCACGGAACCCCGCCAGCGGCCCGATGCCGGGGCGGCGGATGTGGTTGGTGATGTAATCTGCGTAATCCTTGTATTTGGCGCTGCCGTCATCATTGACGAACCCCGGCAGGCCCAGCCGTCCGCCCAGATCACACAGCACCGATTGGAACCCGCGCACGTCGCGGTCTGGTTCCACCACTGGCCAGCGGATCGCATCGGCCACCCCGTCAGCCTCGCTGATCGGGCGGTCGAGCAGGCTGATGCAGTCGTGTCGTTCCAGATAGGTCGTGTCGGGCAGGATCAGGTCGGCATAGGCCACCATTTCGGACGAATAGGCATCCGAATAGATGATGCGGGGAATGACATAATCGCCGTTGTCATCCTTGTCGGTCAGCATTTTGTGGACGCCGCCCACATTCATTGACGAATTCCACGACATATTCGCCATATACATGAACAACGTGTCGATCTTGTAGGGATCGCCGGCATGGGCGTTGCTGATGACCATATGCATCAACGCGTGGGCGGACATCGGGTTTTCCCATGAAAAAGCCTTGTCGATGCGGATAGGGGTTCCGTCATCGTGCAGCAACAGATCTTCCGGCCCTTGGACATAGCCCAGATGTGGACCGTCGAGGGGTGCACCAGGTGTCACCTTGCCATGCGGCTTGGGGTGGGCGGTTGCGGGTTTGGGGTAGGGCGGTTTGAAGCGCATGCCACCGGGCGTTTCGACCGCACCGAGAATAATCTGCAGCACATGCAGCGCGCGGCAGGTCTGGAAACCGTTGGAATGGGCGGAAATGCCCCGCATCGCGTGGAAACTGACGGGGCGACCGATCATCCGGCTGTGCTTTTTGCCACGGAAATCGGTCCATTCCCGGTCAAGGCTGATCGCCTCGTCAAACGCCACACGCGCCAAATCGGCTGCAATCGCGCGGATGCGGGTGGCAGAGATACCGCAGCGGTCCGCCACAGCCTCGGGTGCATAGGACGCATCAAGATAGCGATCAGCCATCAGGTGGAACACGGGCCGATGCGTGATGCCCGCCGCACGGTGGGTCGCGGCAAGGTCGGGCTCCACCCCTTGCCCGTTCCATGGCGCAAGCGCGCCGGTGCGCCGGTCGATGACCTGTGGCTGGCCTGTGTCGTCGCGCAGAAACAGGCCGAAACCGTTGGATTTGGGGTCCTCGTTCACCAGCACGGAGGCGTTGGTAAATCGCGCCAAATAGTCCAGATCGACCTTGCCTGCCTGCATCAGGCAATGCACCAGCGCCAGAATGAACAACCCGTCCGTCCCGGGGGTGATGCCGACCCAGTCGTCTGCGACGGCGTTGTATCCGGTGCGGATCGGGTTCACGCCGATGATCCGCGTGCCGCGTGCTTTCAGTTTGCCGATGCCCATCTTGATCGGGTTGCTGTCGTGGTCTTCGGCGACGCCGAACAGCATGAACAATTTGGTGTGGTCCCAGTCGGGCTGACCGAATTCCCAGAAGGCACCGCCCATCGTATAGATGCCGGCAGCGGCCATGTTCACCGAACAAAACCCGCCGTGGGCCGCATAATTGGGCGTGCCGAACCCCTGCGCCCAGAAGCTGGTGAAGGATTGCGACTGGTCGCGCCCGGTGAAGAAGGCGAGCTTTTCAGGATGTTTCTCGCGGATGGGCGCCAGCCAATCGGTGGCTATCTGCAATGCCTCCTCCCAGCTGATTTCCTCGAATTCGCCCGACCCGCGCTCGCCGACACGGCGCAAGGGCGCGCGCAGGCGCGATGGCGCGTTATGCTGCATGATGCCGGCCGATCCTTTGGCGCAAAGCACGCCTTTGTTGACCGGATGATCGCGGTTGCCTTCGATATAGGCGACTTTCCCTGCCTTCATATGCACGTTGATCCCGCAACGGCACGCGCACATGTAGCACGTCGTCTTGCGCACCTCGTCCGAGACGGGGGGCGATGTGTCAAGCGCGGGCTGGTCAAGCGACATGTGCAGGCTCCTTTCGCGGGCTTAGTCTTGTGCTGCGACGGCCAGCGCGTCGCGGGCGATCTGCTTTTCTTCGTCTGCGGCGATCACATGCACCGGCACCTTACCAAGAAACGCAAGATGGTCCATGATCCGGTCGCGAATTTTGCTCGCGTTTTCACCGATTCCGCCGGTGAAGGCTACGGCATCGACGCCGCCCATCGCGACAATCGCAGACCCCGCATGGCGCGCGGCCCAGTAACAGAAATGCGCGACGGCAAAGCGGGCTGCGTCGCTGTCGGTTTCCGACAACTGCGCCATGTTGCTGGTGCCGGCCAAGGCCAGCAGGCCGCTTTGGCTGTTGAGGATATCGCCCGCTTCGTCAATGCCGTGGTCGCGCGCCAGCCGTAGCACGGCCATGCCGTCAATGCCGCCGCTACGTGTGCCCATGACCAGCCCATCAAGCGGGGAATAGCCCATCGACGATGCAACGGATAGCCCGGCCTTGATCGCGCAAAGCGATGCGCCATTGCCCAGATGCAGCGCGAGCAGGCGGTCTGGCAGCGTGTCGGCAAAGCTGTGTACAAGGCTTTGGTAACTGAGCCCATGAAATCCATACCGGCGGATGCCTTTGGCGCGTTCACTGGCTGGCAGGGCATAGGTGGTGGCATAGGCGGGGTTTGTCGCATGAAAGGCGGTGTCAAAGCTGGCATATTGCGGCAGGTCGGGCAAGGAGTCGGAAATGGCGGCAACTCCGGCCAGATTATGTGGATTGTGCAGCGGGGCCAGATCATTGCAGGCGCTTATGGCTGCGATCGTGGCCGGTGTGACGCGCATGGGTGCTGTCAGGCTCGCCCCGCCATGCACGATCCGATGTGCGGCGGCGGACAGATCGGTCATCGGATGGCCATTGGCGTCCAGCGCTTGCAGCAGGGCCTGTAGGGCTGCGGTGTGATTGTCTGCATTGATCGCGGCTTTGGTCGCGCCCAAGGTGACCTGCCCCGCGCTGCCGATTTCAGTCACCGCGCCCGACACCAGCCGCGTCAGGTCGGCATCAAACAACGCCACCTTGACCGAGGATGATCCGGCGTTGACGACCAGTATCATCGCGGCATCCCCGCTGCGATCATCCCCAAAGCGGCAGAAGCAATCCTGTCGGCCGAGGTTTGTGACCGGCTGGTCAGCAGAATAGGGACTTTGGCCCCTAGCACGATGCCGGCGGCACAACAGCCCATGCCCAGTGACATCAGCTTGAACAGTGCATTGCCCGACGTGATATTTGGCACCAGCATAATATCGGCGTTGCCTGCGACATCCGATGCCACGCCTTTCGCCGCTGCCGCCGCGCGTGAAAAGATCAGGTCAAGCGCCAGCGGACCCTCCACGATGGCTTGTGGCAGGGCGGTTCTGGCCCAAGCAGCAATCATCGCCGCCTCGCCGGTAAAGGGTATGGTGGCTACCACATCCTCGGTCGGGGCGAGGATCCCTGCGCGCGGGGTTTCGATGCCCAGATGCTGCGCCAGGTGCACAGCCAGCGTCAGGGCCGCCTGACGGGTCGCCACATCGGGGTTCACGTTCAATGCGGCATCCGTCAGCAGCAGCGGTCGGTCGGAATGCGGCGTTGTGATATGCAGGATATGCGCGCAACGAGTCGATTTCACGCGCAGACCGGCGGCGCTGGGCAGCAGCCCCTGCAGGAACGTCGAAGAATGCACCTGACCTTTCATGATCATATCCACCTTGCCGTCGCGCGCGAGTTCGGCGGCCTTGGACGATGCCGCTGCACCCGGCGCATGGATCAGCGGCAGGCCGGTGATGTTCCAGCCGATCTGTTGGGCTGCCGCCTCGATCTTCGCGGTGTCGCCGATCAGCACTGGTGCAGCGAGGCCGAGCTCCGCCGCCTCGCGCAGACCCTGCAGCGGGATCGCACCACCGGCGTTGACCAAGGCAACACGTGGGACCGGCAGATCGCGCGCGCGGTCGCGCAGCGCCTGGGGACAATGCGGCTTGGTTCGTGACAGGAAGGGGAAATCATCATGCATTGCTCTGCCCTTTAAGTGACCATCGCACGGATCAGACCGAGCGCAGAGAGTATGAGCAAGAGCAAAACTGCCGATCTGCGGAATGCCGTGGGCGAAGCCGCAAGAAACCGCCGCCCGCCCAGCCAGACTCCGATGCCAAGGATCGGGAAAGCCAAAAATGCGGCGATGGCAGTGTCCCGTGTGACCAGCCCGCCCATCCACAACAGCGGCAGCGTGATCAGGTCGAGCGCAGTCAGATAGACGATCATCGTGGCGCGGAACGTCGCCGAATGCATCGGTTGCGCGGACATGAAGGCGGCGACCGGCAAACCGCCGATCCCTGCGCTGTTGCACATGCCGGACACGATCCCGACGCTGCCGTGCCCCAGCGCGCCAATGCGGTGCCGCAATGTCCACCCCGACAGTAGGAAAAGCGCCAGCAGCAGGATCACGCCGGAAATGATGATGCGTGCTGTGTCTTCGCCCACAGACAACATCACGGTGACCGAAAACGGCAGGGCAATCGCGGCCCCCAGCATCAGCCATGCAACACGCCACCAGTCGATATCGCCGCGAATGCCGCGGGCCTGAAAGGTGGTCATCATGATCTCGCAGGCGAAAACCACCGGGATCAGTGGCAAGGGGTTGGTGAACAGCGCGGCAAAGGCGATGAAGATCGCTGAAAAGCCAAAGCCCGAATAGCCGCGCACAAAGGCCGCACCCAGCAGGGCAAAGGCCAGTGCAACCGCGGTGCCGGGGCCAAGGTCGAACGGCAAGGTTACTGGACAGCCATGTCAGCCGCGGAAATGCCTGCGACTTTGACCGGCTTTTTCATCGCGTCACGGCGGAAAGGTTCCCCAAGTTCCTGATTGAGGATGACCTCGATCAGGGTGGTTTCGTGGTTGTGCATCTGGTCCTTGATCGCGGTCCGCAGCGCGCCGGTCAGTTCATCCATCGTCCTGACCTGCACGCCTTTTAGTCCACAGGCCTGCGCGATGCCGGCATAGGAAACTTTCATATCGAGTTCGGTGCCGACGAAATTGTCATCGAACCATAGCGTCGAATTGCGCTTTTCCGCGCCCCACTGGTAATTGCGAAAAACGATCTGCGTGATCGCGGGCCATTCGTCGCGGCCAATCGCGGTCAGTTCGTTAACCGAAATTCCGAACGCCCCGTCACCGGCGAAACCGATGACCGGCATATCGGGCTGCCCGATCTTTGCGCCGATGATGGCGGGCAGGCCATAGCCGCAGGGGCCGAACAATCCGGGGGCGAGGTATTTTCTCCCCGCGGGGAAGGTCGGGTAGGCGTTACCGATGGCGCAATTGTTGCCGATGTCGGAACTGATGATCGCCTCCTCGGGCATGGCCGCCTGAATCGCGCGCCACGCCTGACGCGGCGACATCCAGTCGGGGCGCGCGGCGCGGGCGCGTTCGTTCCATGTGGTGCCCGGATCGTCCTGTTCGTGGTCAAGCGATGTCAGTTCCTGTGCCCAGGCGGACTTTTTCTGCGCAATCAATGCCTTGCGGTCAGCGCGACCTGCATCGCCTGCGGAGTCGGACAGATGCGCGTTGATGCCACGCGCGACCTTGGCCGCGTCGCCGACGATCCCGACGGTTATTTTTTTGGTCAGCCCGATCCGGTCGGGATTGATATCGACTTGAATGATCTGCGCATCAGTCGGCCAGTAATCGATGCCATAGCCGGGCAGCGTGGAAAACGGGTTCAGCCTTGTGCCAAGCGCCAGCACAACATCGGCCTTGCTGATCAGCTCCATTCCGGCCTTGGACCCGTTATATCCCAAAGGCCCAGCGAACAAAGGATGGCTGCCGGGGAAAGCATCGTTATGCTGGTAGCCCACGCAGACTGGCGCATCGAGCCGTTCGGCCAGTATGCGCGACGACTCGATCCCGCCTGCCGCCAGCACGACGCCCGCGCCGTTGAGGATCACGGGAAACTTCGCCTCTGACAGCATCTGCGCCGCCTTGGCGATGGATTCCGTCCCGCCGGGGCTGGTTTCGAATTCCACCGGCTGCGGGATGGCGATGTCGATCACCTGCGTCCAGAAATCGCGGGGGATGTTGATCTGCGCAGGCCCTGACAGGCGCTTGGCCTTGGCGATGACACGCGCCAGCACTTCGCAGATGCGTGTCGGATCGCGGACCTCTTCCTGATAGGCGACGCAGTCGCGGAACAGGTTCATCTGTTCCATTTCCTGAAACCCGCCCTGACCGATGGTCTTGTTCGCGGCTTGTGGCGTGACCAGCAGGCAGGGCGTGTGGTTCCAATAGGCGGTTTTGACGGCGGTGACGAAATTGGTGATGCCGGGGCCGTTCTGGGCGATCATCATCGACATCTCGCCCGTCGCGCGGGTGTAACCGTCCGCCATCATGCCTGCCGAGCCTTCGTGTGCGCAATCCCAGAAAGTGATGCCAGCGGCAGGGAAGATATCGGAAATAGGCATCATGGCGGACCCGATGATCCCGAAAGCGTGGCGGATGCCATGCGCCTGCAGCGTTTTGACAAAGGCTTCTTCGGTGGTCATTTTCATTGCGCACGTCCTTGAGCAAAATAGGGGATTAACGCGGACCATAGGTCCAACGAGATATACGAGTTAGGGCCAGTCACCCTGGGGCCTTAGGTCCAGCGACGTTACCTTAGCGCCTGAGCGATGAGCTGGACGCCTTCTGCGATCCGGCTGGCGGGGATCGAAGAATAGGCCAGACGCAGATATTCCGTGGGTGGCGTTTCGCTGGCAAAGAACGGTGCGCCGGGTTCAACCAGCACGCCCTGCGCGCGCAATTGCAGCGCAAGTACCGTGGTGTCAGTGCCATCCGGCATCCGTACCCAGACGGACGATCCGCCCGAATTGCTTTGCCCCGCGATGCGCAAGTTATGCTTGTGCAAAGCGGTTTCAAGAATACCACGTCTTTCGTGATAGGCACGGCTCATCCGGCGGATGAGCGCGTCGTAGTGACCCAGTGACAGGTAATAGCTTGTGGTACGCTGGATGTGGCCGGGCGGGTGGCGCAGAACAGTGGCGCGCAACGCGCGTGCCTCGCGGATGAATGGCTCCGGGCCGACCAGATACCCAAGGCGCAGGCCCGGGAAAAGGGATTTGGAAAATGATCCGACATAGATCACCCGCCCGTGCTGATCGAGGGATTTCAGCGAAGGGGACGGGGATTTCAGAAACGACATTTCGAATTCATAGTCATCTTCTACGATGATGAAATCCTGCGTCTCGGCCTGGTCAATCAGCGCCTTGCGCCGGTCGAGCGGCATGGTCGTCGCGGTCGGGCATTGATGGCTGGGCGTGGTAAAGACCACGTCGATATCCGGGGGCAGATCGTCTGGCGGCAGGCCGTCCTGATCGACAGGCACCACGCTGAGATGGCAGCGCGATTGTGTCAGGATATTGCGCAGGGCTGGGTAGCAGGGGTCCTCGATCGCGGCACGGCGGCGGCTGTTCAGCAGAACCTGTGCCGACAGCCAGAGCGCGTTCTGCGCGCCCATCGTGATCAGGATTTCATCCGGGTTCGCCACAATACCCCGACGTGGAAGGGTCTGGCGGCTGATGAATTCCACCAGTTGCGGATCGTCGCCGTCAAAGTAATCCGCCGTCAACGCGCCGAAATCCCGCATGCCAAGCGCACGAAGCGCGCAAAGCCGCCAGTTGGCGCTGTCGAACAGCGTCTTGTCGGCCTGTCCATAGATGAACGGATAGCGGTAATCAGCCCAGTCGCTTGGCTTGTCGAGGCTGAGCCCGGGCGTGAATCTTTGCCCGATCGTGCGGGACCAATCTACCGTGCCGGTCTGCGCCCGCGTTGCGGTAAACGCGGGCGGTTCAGGTGCGTTGCCGGAGACGTAATAGCCTGAGCGGCCGCGCGCGATCAGGTAATCATCAGCGACGAGTTCGGTATAGGCAAGCGTGACGGTGATCCGGCTGACGCCCAGATGCTGTGCCATCATGCGTGACGATGGCAGCCTTTCGCCGCGGCGGAACCGGCCCGATAAGATGCCTTGCGCGACCATCTGCTGGATGCGGGCCTGCAAGGTGCCGACCGCACCGGAATCAAGAAAGAAGCTTTCGACAGAGATTGACATGCACTGGCCCTAAGTTCCGTCCAGACTGGACTTATCTCAGGGCCAAGGCAAGGCGGGCGATTTATCCCAGAACGCGGGTGATCGCCTGATCTACGGCATCGGTGATCTGGTTCAGATCGTCCTTGGTCGCGATTAGTGCAGGCGCAAACAGCAGGGTATTGTTATAGCCCGGCAACGAGCGGTTGGTGGCGCCGATGATGATCCCCTGCGCCATGCAATCGGCCACGATGGCCGCCACTTTCTTTTCATCCACGGGGTCCTTGCTGGCGCGGTCCGTGACCAATTCGGCGCCCTGAAATAGCCCCATGCCGCGCACGTCGCCGATCCATTTGTGCTTGTCCATCAGCGCATGCAGATTGTCTTGCAGATGCGCGCCCATCGCGGCGGAATTGCCCAGCAAATCCTCTTCCTCGATGATCTTCATGTTTTCGATAGCGGCGGCTGGCCCCGCCGTGCAGCCGCCGAAGGTCGAAATGTCACGGAAATAGGACAGCTTGTCAGTGTCGTCCTTGAACATCTCGAATACGGCATTCGTGGTGACGCAGCATGAAATAGCGGCATAGCCGGAGGCTACGCCTTTCGCCATGGTCACGATATCGGGTTGCACGCCGAATTGCTGATAGCCGAACCATGCGCCGGTGCGGCCAAGGCCACAGACGACCTCATCAATATGCAGCAGAATGTCGTATTTGCGGCAAAGTTCCTGAACCCGTTCCCAATAGCCTTTGGGGGGCACGATGATCCCGCCGCCTGCCGTGATCGGTTCCAGACAGAGCGCGCCGATTGTGTCGGCGCCTTCGGCAAGGATCACATCCTCGATCGCCTGTGCGGCGTTGGCGGCGTATTCTTCGCCCACACTGCCGTCTTGGCTGCGGTATTCCAGACAATGCGGGACACGAATGAAACCGGGCGCGAAGGGGCCGTATTGCGCGTTGCGTTCGTCCTGTCCGCCAGCGGAAAGCGCGCCAATCGTGGTGCCGTGGTAATCGCGGTCACGATAGAGGATTTTGTATTTCTTACCGCCGTAATGTTTGTGGCTGATCTGGCGGACCATCTTGAACGCCTTTTCGTTCGCCTCGGACCCGGAGTTCGCGTAATAAACGCGGTCCAGCCCCGGCATCTTGGCGGTCAGCATTTCCGCGAATTGCGCACCGGGGATGGTGCCGAGTGAGCCGCCGAAGAAACACATCTTGGTCACGGCGTCCGAAATCGCGCGGCCCATCCGTTCGCGGCCATAGCCGATGTTGACGGTCCAGACCCCGCCGGACACGGCATCGATGTGTTCCGTGCCCTTGATGTCCCAGACCCGCAGCCCGCGCCCTTCGACGATGATGCGGGGGTCGATGGTTTCGTAGGGTTTGTGCTGGCTGAGATGGTGCCAGACATGGGCTCGATCAGCCTCGATCACGTGACCGGGGTCATTTGCAAAGTGTAGGGTATCCATAGCCGGCCGCTCCGTAATGAGGAATGCAATGCAGCTTGTGCGAATCCAATACGCACAATGCCTTATTGCCATGCAGTGTGACGGGTCTGTGGGCGGGATCAATAGGGCCAGATGACGCGCATGCTTATATCCAACGCAGGGCGCGCGACTGGGGCAGGTCGCGTGTCATGTTGCTTTAATGTCATGAATTCGTGACATAAAATCCCGTTCAATAGGCCTGTTGAGGCATTAATTCGGCCCTGGTGGAGATTATCCAATGATTGACGCATCTGCCTCATTTTCGTTCGCTTGAGGGGACCTGATCCTGCAGGACAGCCTTGGCCTGCATCAGGTGCCTATGACCGACGGTGCAGGGCTATGAAACCTACGGCAGGTATGGTCAGCTAATTTCAAAGCGGGACCAACCCGCATTCAGTTCAATGATCTGCGCGGCAGGTCACAACACGGGAGACGACGTATGAATCTCAAGACATTGTTGAAAGGCGCTGTTGCCAGCGCTGCAGTTCTGATGGGGGCCGGCATGGCCAGCGCGCAGGCGGTCGAGGAAATCACCATCGGATATTTCCTTGAATGGCCGATGCCGTTTCAATACGCCAAGGTGAACGGCACCTATGAAGAGGCGTTGGGCGTGCGCGTCAATTGGGTCAGCTTTGACGCAGGTACGGCGATGTCGGCGGCGATGGCGTCTGGTGATGTGCAGATGTCGGTTAGCCAGGGTGTGCCACCCTTTGTCGTGGCGACATCCGCAGGGCAGGATTTGCAAATCCTTGATGTCGCGGTGTCCTATGCCGACAATGACAATTGTGTCGTCGCCTCTGGCTTGGAAATCGACAAGGATACCGCTGGCGATCTGGCGGGCAAGAAAGTCGCCGTGCCGCTGGGAACCGCTGCGCATTACGGGTTCCTGCGCCAGATGGACCATTTTGGCATTGACCTCGCCTCGCTTGAAATCGTGGATATGGCACCGCCCGACGGTGCTGCGTCGATTGCGAACGGTCAGGTCGATATGGCCTGCGGCTGGGGCGGGTCGCTGCGCCGGATGATGGAATTCGGCAATGTGCTGCTGACCGGCGCAGAAAAGGAAGCCTTGGGCATTCTGGTTTTTGACGTAACATCTGCACCGGCCAGCTTTGTGGCTGAAAACCCCGAACTTGTCGCCGCTTTCCTGAAGGTCACCGCAGAGGCGAATGCCGCATGGAACGAAGGGTCCGCCCGCGAAGAGATGCTGCCGGTGATTGCGATGGATGCGGGCATGGACGAGGCAGCCACCGCCGAGACGTTGGAAACCTTCGTCTTCCCCAGCTTGGAAGAGCAATTGTCCGACGCTTGGCTGGGCAGCAATGCACCCGCGTTCATGAAAGGGGTCGCCGATGTCTTTGTCGACTCGGGGTCCATCGCATCATCGCTGGACAGCTATGCCGATACGGTCAATCTTGGCCCGCTGACGACTGCAAGCGAGATGTGATAGGCAGGGCTGGCGCGTGACATACGCGCCAGTCATCCTTTGGCGCAATCCAGAGAATTATCGACCAGACGGGGGAAGTCCATGTCAGGATTACAGATCGACAATCTGTCGATGCGCTTTGATCTGCCCAACGGATCGTCGGTGCAGGCGCTGAAAGATGTCTCGCTTGACCTCAAGGCGGGCGAATTGCTCGGCGTTCTCGGGCCTTCGGGCTGCGGCAAGACGACATTGCTGAATATCGTGGCAGGGTTTCTGGCCCCGACCGGCGGGCAGGTCGTGCTGAACGGCAAGCGCGTGCGCGGTCCGGGCGCAGAACGCGGCATGGTGTTCCAGCAAGGGGCGCTGTTCGAATGGATGAGCGTGCGTCAAAACGTCGGCTTTGGCCCGTCAATGAAGGGCATGCCAAGGGTTGAGAAGGCGCAGATCGTCGATCATCTGCTTGATGTCGTGGGGTTGCAGGATTTCAAGGACAAGGCGGTCTACGAGCTTTCCGGCGGGATGCAGCAGCGTGTGGCCCTGGCGCGCTGTCTGGCCAATGATCCTGACGTGATCCTGATGGATGAACCTTTGGGCGCGCTGGATGCTTTGACCCGCGAAAAGATGCAAGGACTGGTACTGAAGCTGTGGAAAGAGACCGGCAAGACCATCATCCTCATTACCCATTCCGTGGAAGAGGCGCTGCTGCTGGGCGAACGCCTGCTGGTCATGGCCCCGCGTCCGGGGCGGATTCATCGCGAATATCGTTTGCCCTTTGCCGAAATGGGCGTGGGTCAGGACCTGCGCGAGGTGAAAAAGCACCCTGAGTTTGCCAGCACACGTGAAGAAATTCTGTCGATGATCTGGGACATGGAAGAAGAAATCATGGGCCGGACGGAGACTGCACAATGAGCCTTCTCAGCGATCTTGGCGGTGAACTGGTCGCCGTGCTTGGCACGATCCTGCGCGCCGCCCCTTATGTAATCGGCTATGTGCTGCTGATCCTTGTCACCATGCTGATCTGGACTGGAATCAAGCGGGTGTTGCGGCCGAAGCAAGATTATTTTTCGCTCAAGACAGTCACCTTCGGCGATGAAAGTGCTGTCACATCGAACGGTGTCGCCTCGGTCGTGTCGGTGGTGCTGATTTTCGTGCTTTGGGCTGCTTTTACCGGATCAAAGCTGTTGCCGGGGTTCCTGCACGCGCCGGGCGCATTTATGGGCACGGGCGAGTTTACCTATACGATCACAACGCCCACAGGGGAAACCGACGACGCCACCGTTTTGGTTCTGGTTCACCCGGTGGGTGCCAGTGTCGAAGCGCCGGAGATTGAGCCGGGCGAAGGGATTGCCAAGAACGATTCCGCGACGATCCCTGCCTATCGCAACGCCTTGCTGCGGGTCGACGAAAACGACGAGATGGGCCGCGCTGAGGATACGTTCATCACGGCCGTGAATGGCGAACCGATCGCGCCGGGCGTTTCTGTGAATGTAGATTTTGGCCGTATCGCCATGTCGGACCGCGGCACGCTGAACGTGATACCCGCGACGGGCATGCAGATGGAACCGATCTGGCTGCCCGCGCCCGAAACCGTCTGGGCACGGCTGGGCGAGATTGCGACGGCGGGCTATCGCAATTCCACGCTGGCCGAGCATCTGGGCTATTCGCTGTTTCGGGTGATCGTGGGTTTCGCGCTGGGCGCATTGGTAGGTATCCCTCTGGGTTATGCAATGGGACTATCAAACTGGTTTCGTGGTTGGTTTGATCCGATTGTTGAATTCATGCGCCCTGTCCCGCCGCTGGCGCTAATCCCTTTGGTGATCATCTGGGCAGGGATCGGCGAGACCGGCAAGATCATCCTGCTGTTTCTTGCCGCGCTCTGGATCATGGCAATCGCCGCGCGATCCGGCGTTTCGGGGGTGCGCATATCGAAAGTCCATGCGGCCTATTCCCTAGGGGCTTCGAAATGGCAGATCATGCGCCATGTCATCGTCCCCAATTCCCTGCCCGAGATTTTCACCGGTGCGCGTGTCGCGATGGGGGTCTGTTGGGGTACTGTCGTCGCGGCAGAGCTGGTCGCGGCGGAAAAGGGTGTGGGTATGATGATCATGGTCGCCTCGCGGTTCCAAAGCACCGATATCGTCCTGATGGGGATCATATTGATCGGAATCATCGGTTTCGGCATCGACATGCTGATCCGCTGGGCGGAACGTGTGCTGGTGCCGTGGAAAGGCAAAGGGTAAGGCGCGCCCGATGCAACTGACTGATTTTCTGATACTCGCACCGGCACTGATCGGCTTTGTCATCCTGCTGGTGCTGCGGCGCAAACCGCCCCCGCCGCAGGATGCAGAGTCCGAGGTTCCCCGCAATGCCATCGTGGTGGATGGATCCAATGTCATGCACTGGGCCGGCGCGCCTTCGGCCATGGTGCTGGCCCGCGTTCTGCGCGCGCTGGAGGGCAAAGGTCATACGCCCATCGTGTTTTTTGACGCCAGCGCCGGGTATCAGCTTTCTGACCGCTATATGAACGAAAAACATCTGTCCGCCGCGATTGGCGTGTCAGAGGCGCATGTCTGCGTCGTGGACAAAGGTGTGATTGCGGATCAGGCGATCCTTGCCTTTGCAGCGGATCACGGGCTGAAGGTTGTCAGCAACGATCAATACCGCGACTGGCGCGTGCAATTCCCGCACCTTGCGCGCAAAGGTGCCGTGCTGCGCGGGAATTTCCGGGATGGTGCGGTGATCTGGCGTCGGTAAGGTGCGTAGGACTACGCACCATACGCGTTATTTTTTGCCGCCATACCTGCTCTTCCCGCCGCGCATTCCGCCGCGCCCACCTGTGCTGCGGCCAGAGGCGCGGGACGCATCATCCACCGCCTTGTCCACGGCCTGTTGTCGCGCCAGGGGATCATCGGCAATCGCCAGTTCCACCGCCTCCAGGCGTTTCAATTCATCGCGCAGCCGCGCGGCTTCTTCGAATTCCAGATTCTCGGCGGCTTTGCGCATATCGGTGCGGATACCGTCGATGACAGTCTGGATATTGCCGCCGCCCCGGCCTTTGTCGATTTTCGCGGTGACGCGGTTCATATCCACGTCGCCCTTGTAAAGCCCGGCCAGAATATCCTCGACATTCTTCTTCACCGTCGTCGGGGTGATGCCATGTTCTTCGTTATAGGCCAGTTGCTTGGTCCGGCGACGTTCGGTTTCATTCATCGCCCGTTCCATGCTGCCGGTGATCCGGTCGGCATACATGATCACCCGGCCTTCGGCATTCCGCGCGGCCCGCCCGATAGTCTGCACCAGTGAGGTTTCAGACCGCAGGAAACCTTCCTTGTCCGCATCCAGAATGGCGACCAGCCCGCATTCTGGGATATCCAGACCTTCGCGCAAAAGGTTGATCCCGATCAGCACGTCGAAGGCGCCAAGGCGCAGGTCGCGCAGGATTTCGATGCGTTCGATCGTATCAATGTCGCTGTGCATATAGCGCACACGGATGCCCTGTTCATGCATATATTCGGTCAGGTCTTCGGACATACGTTTCGTCAGGGTCGTGACCAGCGTACGATAGCCAGCGGCGGCGACCTTGCGCACTTCGTCCAGCAGATCATCGACCTGTGTCTCAACCGGGCGGATTTCGATCTGGGGGTCGATCAGGCCGGTCGGACGGATGATCTGTTCGGTGA